>JAJPKS010000170.1 GCA_021323605.1 Bacillota bacterium
AGGGGCGGAAAGCTCCTCGCGCCCTTGCCTGGCCGGTCGGTGACCACGATCGTGGTCGAGCCCCGGGACCGCTTGGCGCGCTTCGGGGCCGAGCACGTGGAGGCCGCGCTTGAGGCACCGGGCCGGAGGCCGCCGGTGCCCTTCCGAGACCGATGACGACCTCCAACCCCACGAGAAGCCGGCTCGGGGACCCCGTCCGGACGCGTTCCGACGGGGAGCCCCTGCGTGGGGTGCCCCGCCAGGGCAACCCCGTGGGGGTGCCGCCTGACGGGACGATCGCTCCCTTGGCGGCAACGGCGGTGACGAGCGCGGAGTCCCCCTTCGGCTCGAGTTCGGTCCCGGCGAGAGCGGGCGCCACCTCGTCGAGGCATCCACTTGCCGGCGGGATGCGATGGGCATAGGGTGAACGACGATGAGGACGGTCGGCTTCCGGACCCGCGAGGAGAGGGAGGCCTTCCTGCGCGAGCACGTGGAGGAGGTCTACGCCGAGCTGACGGGTGGCTTCGGCGAGGCGGTCCGGGTCGAGGAGCTGGTCTTCCGCGCCGCCGATCGCTACCCCGGGCTCGTGCCCGGCCGCGAGGCCATGGCCGAGGAGCGCGGGCGGCGACAGTCGGAGAAGCGGGGGCTGGAGCTGGACCAGGCCCTCTTCCTTTCCCGGGTGCTGGGCAGCCCACGGGCGGGACGGCACCTGGTCCATGCCATGATGCGGCCTCGCCCCGAGGCCCTGGGACGGATCGAGGAGTTCCGGCGCCTCGGGCGTGTCGACCTGGGCCTGGCCCGGGTGGAGCGGCGGGGCCGCATCGGCCTGGTGGAGCTGGCCAATCCGCGATTCCTGAACGCCGAGGACGACGGGACCACGGCCGGCCTGGAGGTGGCGGTGGACCTGGTGCTCCTGGACCCGGAGGTCGAGGTGGGCGTGCTGCGGGGGGCGGTGGTCGACCATCCCCGATACGCCGGCCGACGGGTGTTCAACTCCGGCATCAACCTGACCCACCTCTACCACGGCCGGATCACCTTCGTGGACTTCTTCGTGGCCCGGGAACTGGGCCTGGTGGGCAAGCTCTACCGCGGCCACTGGCTGGGCGACGACTTCCAGTCCTGCCTGGAGGAGACGGAGGAGAAGCCATGGATCGCCGCCGTGGAGGCGCACGCCATCGGCGGCGGCTGCCAGCTGCTGCTGGTCATGGACCGCGTCCTGGCCGAGCGGGGGAGCTTCTTCAGCCTGCCCGCCAGCAAAGAGGGCATCATCCCCGGCACCTCCAACCGCCGCCTGACCCGGTTCGTCGGCGACCGCCTGGCCCGCCAGCTGATCGTGTTCGAGCGCCGGTTGGAGGCGGACAGCCCCGAGGGCCGGCTCATCTGCGACGAGGTGGTCGAGCCCGGGGCCATGGACGAGGCGATCGAGCGCGACGTGGCCCGGCTGCTCGGCTCGGGGCTGGTCAGCGCCGCCGCCAACCGCAAGGCGATCCGCCTGGGCGAGGAGACGCTGGACGACTTCCGACGCTACCAGGCCGTCTATGCTCGGGAGCAGGCCCGCTGCCTCTACAGCCCGGCCTTGATCTCGAACCTGGAGCGCAACTGGCAGGCCCACCGCCGCCGTCCGTAACCGGCCGCGCCGACCCTGGCCGGACGTCCTCTCCGCCCGCATAATGCCGCCATGACGGTCTCCTCGGGCGAGACGCTGGCCCTCTGGAACCGGCTCCTGGACCGGGTCCGGACGCACGTTCCCTTCTACCGCGAGCGCCTGCCGAGCTCGATCGCGACCCTGGAGGAGGTGGCCGAGCTGCCCTTCACCACCAAGGAGGACTTCAGGGATACCTACCCCTTCGGGCTGGTCGCGGTCCCCCTGGCCGAGGTGGTGAGGGTCCACATGTCCAGCGGCACCACCGGCAGGCCGGTGGTGACCGCCTACACCAGGGGCGACCTGGAGCGGTGGGCGGAATGCATCGAGCGGACGTTGCGCATGGGTGGGGTGGGGTCGGACGACGTGATCCAGAACGCCTACGGCTACGGCCTCTTCACCGGTGGCTTCGGCCTCCACCTGGGCGCGGAGCGGATCGGCTGCCTGGTGGTGCCGACCTCGAGCGGCGTCACCCAGCGCCAGGTCATGCTCCTGCGCGACCTGGGCGCCACCGTGCTCGCCTGCACGCCCTCCTACGCCCTGGTGCTGGCCGAGACCGTGGCCCGGGAGGGCATCCAGGGGGAGCTGCGGCTGCGCTGCGGCTTCTTCGGCGCCGAGCCCTGGACCGACGGCATGCGCCGCCAGATCGAACGGGGGCTGGGCCTGGAGGCCTTCGACATCTACGGGCTCACCGAGCTGGGCGGCCCCGGCGTGGCGGCCGAGTGCGGCCAGCACCAGGGCCTCCACGTCTTCGAGGATCACTTCTACGCCGAGGTCGTCGACCCCGAGAGCGGCCGGCCCCTCACCTCCGGCGAGGAGGGTGAGCTGGTGCTCACCAGCCTGCGCCGGGAAGCGAGCCCGGTGGTCCGCTATCGCACCCGGGACCGCACCGCCCTGATCGACGATCCCTGCCCGTGTGGCAGCCCTTTCAGGCGGATGCTCAGGCTGCGCGGTCGCACCGACGACATGCTGGTGGTGCGGGGCGAGAACCTCTTCCCCAGCCAGGTGGAGGAGGTCCTGCTCCAGGTCCAGGGACTCACCGGCAACTACCAGCTCGTGGTGGACCGCGGGGCGGGACAGCTGGACCGGCTGGAGGTCCGGGTTGAGGCCGCGCCCGGATGCGACCCGGCGGCGCTGGGGCCGCAGGCCGAGACGCGGGTGCGGGAGACCCTCGGGCTCGGGGTCCGGGTGACCGTGCTTCCCCCGGGTTCGCTGCCGCGTTCCGAGGGCAAGGCCAGACGCGTCGTCGATCTTCGCGAGCTGTAGCCGGCCGGCGCCCGGGCTCGACCGCGGCCGGGCGGCGCGGCCGCCCCCGGTACCTCGATCCACGGCGGTCGCCGGGTGAACGCGAGAAGGCGGGCCGCACCGAAGGTCCCGCCGCCCCTGGTTAGAATCGCAGTGCGTATGGGCAGGCCACCGGCTCGGGTTCGGCTGCGTGGCGATCACCTGGACCTCGAGTGGGGAGCGCTGGCCGGCTGGACCGGGCTCGCCGCCTGGTGTCGGCTGGGGGACGGTGCCGAGCACGAGTCGGCCGCCTGGATGGTGGTCGAGGAGGCCCGGGGTCGGTTCCGGACCGCCTGCGGGCCGTTGCTGCTCGACCTGCGAGTGGAGCCCTGCGACGGCGTGGTCCGGCTACGGGTCGAGGCGACGGCGGATCGAGAGGTCGAGGTGGCGCAGGTGGCGGTCGCGGGCCGGCCACTCCTGGCCGGTTCTGGAGCCGGCTGGGTGCTCTACAACGGCTATCAGTCCTGGGATCCCTCCGGGCACCTCCCGGCCGAGGGCGGACCCCGGGAGTCGTGGTGGACGATCGCGCTGGCGGACGGGAAGGGGACCGGTCTGGCCGCGGCGGCCGGCGAGGCGGCTCGTTGCTGCACACGGTTCACGTTCGAGCGAGGGACGCTCCGCGCCATCTGGCGCGAGGCGGAGACGCTGCAGGACTGGCCCGTCCTCTTCACCGCCGCCCCCGGTCGGCGCTGGCGCGGCGAGGATCTGCTCGTCGCCGCCGGTTCCGACGTCCGCGTCTGCCTGGCCGCGCTGACCGAGCGCCGGCCCCGGCCGGCTCCGATCCCCACCGGCTGGCTGAGCTGGTACCACTACGGTCCCTTCGTCAGCTGTGAGGACGTGCTGGCCAACTCCCGGTTCCTCGCCGCCGACCGCTATCGGCGTCTCGGCTACCGGCTGGTGCAGATCGACGACGGCTGGCAGGAGGCGTACGGGGATTGGCTCCCCAACGCCAGGTTTCCGGGCGGGATCGAGGCGGTGTGTCGGGAGCTGGACCGCCGGGGCCAGGTGCCGGGCATCTGGACCGCCCCCTTCCTGGTCAGCGCCGCCTCCGACCTCGCGTCCGAGGCGCCCGAGGACTGGTTCGTGCGCGACCCGCACAGCGGCGGGCGCGCCGTCGAGCCCCGTCATCGTGTGTTCGGCCCCATGTACGTGCTGGACGCGTCCCGACCGGCGGTGCAGCGGCACCTGCGCCGGCTCTTCGCGCGCCTGCGCTCGGCCGGGGTCCGCTACTTCAAGGTCGACTTCCTCTACGCCGGTGCGTACGCGGGCCTGGCGGCGCTGCGGGCGGGCCTGGCGGCGATCCGCGAGGGGGCGGGAGACGGATACCTGCTCGCCTGCGGGGCGCCGCTGCTGCCGGTGGTCGGCCTGGTCGAGGGGTGTCGGGTCGGGGCCGACACCGCCACCCCTCTGTACGACTTCGAGGCCGGCGTCTCCCGCCCCACCGTGTTCGGTGACGAGGTGGCGGCGGTGGCGCGTAACGCTGCGGCCCGACACTTCCTCCACACCTGGTTCCAGCTCGATCCCGACGTGGCCCTGGTAGGAGGCAACCTCTCGCTCTCGCAGGCCCGCCAGCTGGTGACGATCGCGGCCCTGTCCGGCGGCCCCTTCCTGGCCGGGGACGACCTCACCCACCTGCCGCCGGAACGGCTCGCCCTGCTCTCCAACCCCGAGGTGCTCGGCCTGGTGGGAGGGCGGCCCGCGGTTCCCGACTGGGAGCCCGACGGCCGCGACCTGCCGCCCTCGCACTGGCGGCGTGGGGACGTGCTGGCGATCTTCAACTGGTGCGCCGAGGAGCGGGAGGTCCCGGTGCGGGCACCGGGGGCGAGGGGAGCGCGCGACCTCTGGGAGCGCAGAGAGCTCCCCGATCTGCGCGGCGACGGGGTGCTGAGGGTGCCCGGTCACGACGTTCGCTTGCTTCGGGTCCGCTAGCGCGTACGCTGTAAGCGTGTCTCGGGTCATCCACCACCGCGTTCACGGGCTGCCGGCCGATCGTCTCGAGCGCCTCCACCGGCAGTTCGAGGACCTGGCCGGCGGCCGATCCTGGCGTGGCGATGCCCCGTGGGTGGCGAGCGACCGCTCGCGAGACCTCTTCGCCATGGAGTTCCTGCGCCACGTCCGGGAGGTGGAGGGGGACTCGGTGTCGGCGGCCGGGTTCATCCGGACGGGTGGCGACGAGACCGATGCCCTGGTGCTGGCCCTCTTCCTGCGGGACCTCAGCGCCGAGTACGGCGTCCGGGTGGTGTGGCGGGACGAGGACAACCCGCTGACCAAGCTGCGCTACCTCGAGTTCCGCCATGGCCAGCTGCCCTCCGGCAACTCGCTTGAGGAGATGCTGGCCCGCCGGGCCGTGATCAAGAAGGTGGACGGCCAGGCCATCACTTTCTATCCCCCGGCCCATCGCCTGAACCGGCACATCGCCGCCCGGCCGGCACAGTGGGGCTACGCGCTGTGCGGGCTCCGCGCCTACGCCCCCACCCTGCTCGAGGCGGAGAGCGAGGCGCTGAAGATCCTGCGGGCGATGAGGCACCTTGGGCGCTGAGCGGGTCGCCCTCCCCGGCCGGGGGACGTCCCTCCGGCCGAGCCCGGCCGGAAGGCGATGAGACGGACGGTGAGGATCCTCCCACCGGGGGCATGAGGGCGGTCGTCCAGCGGGTCCGGCGAGCCTCGGTGAGCTGGCGGGACGAAGACGGCGGCGAACGGTGCCATGACATCGGCCGCGGCGTGGTCGTGCTGGTGGGCGTCGGCCCCTCGGATGAGTCCGCCGACGCCGACCGGCTCGCCGACAAGGTCCTCGGGCTTCGCATCTTCCCCGACGACGCCGGCCGCTTCAACCTCAGCCTGGAGGACGTGCGCGGGGAGGCGCTGGTCGTCTCCCAGTTCACCCTCTATGCCGACGCCCGCCGTGGCCGCCGCCCGAGCTTCACCGGGGCTGCGCCCCCGGACCACGCGCGCCGACTCTGCGAGCGCTTCGCCGACCGCCTCGCGGCCCGTGGCGTCCCCACCCGGACCGGCGGCTTCGGCGCCCGCATGGTGGTGAGCCTGGACAACGAGGGCCCGGTCACCCTGGCCCTCAGCACCGATCCCTGGGAGACCCGGATCCATGCCTGAAGGGCACGTCATCGGGAGAAGGGGGCGCGCCGAGGCCGGGGAGGACTACCTCCGGCGGCACGCGGCCGAGATCGAGGCCGCGAGCGCGCGCATCCGGCCCTACGTGCGGCGCACGCCGCTCCTGACCACGGACCTCGACGGCGCCCTGCGGCTCAAGCCGGAGTGCTTCCAGCGCACGGGCTCCTTCAAGGTCCGCGGCGCCTTCAACGCCGTCCTCCAGCTTCGCCACCGGCGGCCCGAGGTGCCGGGCGTGGTCGCGGTCAGCTCCGGCAACCACGCTCAGGCGGTGGCGCTGGCGGCCAGGACGACCGGCATCCCGGCCGTGATCCTGATCCCGTTCGACGCCAACCCGGCGAAGGTGGCCGCCACCCGGGCGCTGGGCGCGGAGGTGATCCAGGAGGGGGTGACCTTCGAGAACCGCGAGGAACGATGCCGGCGGGTGATGGCCGAGCGCGGCCTGGAGCTGGTCCATCCCTTCGACGACTGGGACATCGTCCACGGCCAGGCGACCGCCGCGGCCGAGATGCTGGAGGACGATCCGACGCTGGGGACGATCGTGGTCCCGGTCGGGGGCGGGGGGTTGCTGAGTGGGACGGCGCTGGCGGCCAAGGCGCGGAACCCGGCCATCCGGGTGATCGGGGTCGAGCCGGAGGTGGCGGACGACGCCCGCCGGACGCTGGAGACGGGGCGCATCCAGCGACTGGAGCGGGCCCCCAGCACCCTGGCCGACGGCGTGCGGCCGGTGGCGGTGGGCGAGCGCACCTTCGAGGTGGCCGTGGAGCAGGGCCTGGTCGACGCCATCGTCACCGTGAGTGAAGAGGAGATCGCGGACGGTGTGAGGGCGGCCTGGCTCCGGTGCAAGCTGGCCCTGGAGCCGACCGGGGCACTGCCCCTGGCCGCCTTCCTGGCCGGGCGGGTGACGGCCGACGGGCGCCCGGTGGGCCTGCTCCTCTCGGGGGGCAACGCGGACCTCGGTCTGGTGGCTAGACTCCTGCAAGATCGATGATCCCGGTCAAGGAGATCATGACCACCGCCGTCATCAGCTTCCGCCAGGACACCCCGGTCGAAGAGATCGCAGAGCAGCTGACGCGGCATCGCATCAGCGGTGCCCCGGTGCTGACCGAGGACGGCTTCGTGGTGGGGATCGTCTCCGAGTCCGACGTCTTCGGCAAGCGGGGCGCGGTGGCCCGGGACATCATGTCCTCGGACGTGGTCTCCATCGGCGAGGACACGGGGATCGAGCAGGCGGCGCGGCTGCTCCTGGACCGGGGCATCCGGCGGCTCCCGGTGGTGGAGCGGGGCCGCCTGGTCGGGTTGCTCAGCCGTTCCGACGTGCTGGAGTTCTTCGCCACCAGGGTGTGGACGTGCGTCGCCTGCGGCCACGGCCAGCACGGGCTGGAGGCTCCGCCGCGCTGCCCCGTGTGTTCAGGGGAGGCGTTCCGTCTGGAGCGGGCGCATCCCCGCCAGTGACTCGAGGGGGGCAGGGGTGACGGTCGGTCTGAGCGCCAAGGCGTCGAGGTTCACGGAATCGGTCATCCGGGAGATGACGCGCATCAACCTGGCCCTTCACGGTCCCGAGCGGGCGATCAACTTCGCCCAGGGCTTCCCCGACTTCGAGCCTCCGCCGGAGATCGTGGAGGCGGCTCAGGCGGCGCTGGCCAGGGGCGGCGAGCACCACCAGTACGCCACCACCTGGGGGGCGGCGGTCCTGCGTGAGGCCATCGCCGCCAAGAAGACGGCGGAGTGGGGCCGGCCGGTGGATCCCGAGCGCGAGGTGACGGTCGCCTGCGGGGCGACCGAGTCGATGATGGCGGCCATGCTCGCCGTCGTCGATCCCGGGGACGAGGTGGTCGTGTTCGAGCCCTTCTACGAGAACTACGGGCCGGATTGCGTGCTGACGGGCGCCGAGACCAGGTACGTGCCCCTGCGCCCGCCGGACTGGGGCTTCGACCCCGACGACCTCCGCCGGGCCTTCACGCCCCGGACGCGGGCGATCGTGGTCAACACGCCGCACAACCCCACCGGCAAGGTCTTCTCCCGCGAGGAGCTGGAGCTGATCGCCCGGCTGTGCCAGGAGCACGACGCGGTGGCCATCACCGACGAGATCTACGAGCACCTGGTCTACGAGGGGGTACACGTGGCCATGGCCACCCTCCCCGGCATGGCCGAGCGCACGATCACCATCAGCGGCGCCAGCAAGACCTATTCGGTCACCGGCTGGCGGGTGGGCTGGCTGGTGGCGCCTCCGGAGCTGACCGACGGCATCCGCAAGGTGCACGACTTCCTGACCGTGGGCGCCGCCCATCCCCTCCAGGTCGCCGTGGCCGCCGCCCTGCGCTTCCCGCCCTCGTTCTACGACGCCCTGCTCGAGGAGTACCGGGAGCGACGGGCGCTCATCCTGGCCGGGCTGCGGGAGTGCGGCTTCCGGGTCCGGCCTCCGGCCGGGGCTTACTACGTGATGGCCGGCATCGACGGCCTGAGCGACCTCGACGACACCGCCTTCACCCGGTTCCTGATCGAGCGGGCGGCGGTGGCCACGGTACCGGGCTCCAGCTTCTACGCCACCCCTGGACTGGGCCGTCGCCAGGTCCGCTTCAGCTTCCCCAAGCGGCGGGAAACGATCGAGCGCGGACTGGCGGCGCTCCGCTCGGCCCTGATCGGCTGAGGCGAACCTCCCCGCCGCGCCCCGGTCCGGGCGGGGATCGACGGTCGGGCGGCCGCCGACCCGTCGTCCCACCGGAGTTCGCGGACGCGTTCCTCCCTTCTCGGGCGGGGTTCCCGACCTGGCCTCCCCGGCCTACCCTTCGGCCCATGGTCGACCTCCGGTCTCGTGCCCGGGGTGAGAACCCCGCGCTCCGGGCCAGCCCCTCACCGGCGCGACCGTGATCGTCCCGGCCCTGCGGCTCCTCCGGCGTCCCCTGCTCTGGGCCGTCATCGTCGAGACCGCCCTGGTGGCGGCGGCGGTCGGAGTGGGCTGGCGGATCGTCGTCGGACGCTCCGGTCCCGCCCC
>JAJPKS010000108.1 GCA_021323605.1 Bacillota bacterium
AGGGCGAGTTCCTGGGCGTGGTCGGTCCCAACGAGTCGGGCAAGTCCACCCTGCTCTACGTCATCCAGGGGTTGATCCCCAGCAACTTCAACGGCATCTGGAGGGGCAGGGTCGAGCTGTTCGGGAAGGACACCTCGGCCATGTCCGGCCTCGAGCGGGCGGCCGCCGCCGGCCTCGTCTTCGCCGATCCCGAGGCCCAGTTCACGGCCATGACCGTGGAGGAGGAGCTGGTTTTCGGCCTCGAGAACCTCGGTCTCGACCACCGCCAGATCGAGCTGCGGCTTCAGCGGGTGTCCGATCTCATCGACCTGGAGGAGCTCTACGACCGATCGCCCTACGACCTCTCCGGGGGCCAGAAGCAGCGGGTCGCCATCGCCTGCGTGCTGGCCATGGAGCCGAGGGTGCTCCTGCTCGACGAGCCCACCTCGATGATCGACCCCCGGGGCAAGAAGGAGATCTTCGAGGTCCTCCGTCGGCTGAAGGACACCGATCACACCGTGGTGGTCGTCGAGCACAACCTGGAGGAGCTGGCGGCGCTGGCCGACCGGGTGTGCCTGGTCGAGGGCGGGCGGGTCCGGCCCCCGCTCCCGGCCGGCGAGTTCTTCGCCCGTGTCGACGAGTTGATCGAAGCCGGACTCCAGCCGCCGCAGGTCGCCCAGACCTTCGCCGAGCTCGCCCGGGCGGGGCTCTACGACGGCCCGCCGCCCTACCGGTTCGAGCCGGCGGTGAGCGCCGCCCGGGAGGTGCTGAGCCATGGCTGAGGCTTACGTCTCGGTTCAGGACCTCGACTTCCACTACCCGGACGGCACCCCGGCCCTGCGTGGCGTGAACCTGGAGATCGGCACCAACGAGTTCGTCGCCCTCATCGGTCAGAACGGTTCCGGCAAGACCACGCTCGGCAAGTGCCTGAACGGTCTCCTCAAGCCGTCGGCGGGTGCGGTCCTGGTCGACGGGCTGGACACCCGCTCGCGGGGGATCGTCAAGAAGATGGCGACGCGGGTCGGGTACGTCTTCCAGAATCCCGACCACCAGCTCTTCAACAACACCGTGTTCAAGGAGATCGCCTACGGCCCCCGCAACCTGGGTATGGACGAGGCGGAGACGCGAGCGCGCGTGTACGAGGCGGCGCGCGTGGCCGGCGTCAGCGAGTCCATCTTCGACGAGCACCCGTTCTTCCTGACCAAAGGCCTGCGCCAGCGGGTCGCCATCGCCTCCATCCTGGCCATGCGGCCCCGGGTGCTGATCGTCGACGAGCCGACCACCGGACAGGACTTCCGGCAGTCGCTGGAGGTCATGAACTTTCTGGAGCGACTCTGGCGCGAGGAGGGCCACTCGATCGTCATCGTCACCCACGAGATGAGCCTGGCCGCGCGCTACAGTCGGCG
Source organism: Bacillota bacterium (assembly GCA_021323605.1). Classification (GTDB taxonomy): domain Bacteria; phylum Chloroflexota; class Dormibacteria; order Dormibacterales; family Dormibacteraceae; genus CADDZO01. The sequence continues at coordinate 1,386 of JAJPKS010000108.1, forward strand.
GACGGTGCTGCTCGGGCACGGCCAGGTCCTGGCCGACGGGCCGACGCGGGAGGTGCTCAGCCAGACCGACACGCTGGCCCGGAGCGACGTGCTACCGACCCAGGTGACCCGTCTGGCCCAGCGGTTGACCGACCTCGGCGTTCGCCCCGACGTGATCCTGGTCGAGGAGCTGGTGGAGGAGATGGTCCGGGTCCACCAGCGTCACCGCCGGGCGGTGGGATGAACGCGGTGCTGATCAGGGGGAGAACCGTCGTCCGGGCCGAGGGGGTGACGCACGGTGCTGACGTCTTGGTGGTGACGCCGCTCCGGGAGCGGGGCGCGCGGGAGGGGCCGTGGAGGGGGGGCGAGCGGGGCGCGATCCACCCCGTCGGCAACGATCACTACGGCTACGTCCTGAACCAGTACGAGGGATGCGATGACTTCGCACCGACCGGCCCCGGCATCCCCGGGGTCGAGACGACGCTGACCGTGCTCCACTCGGCCGGGGTGGCGAGCGGCCGCCTCCAGCCCCGGCAGCTCGTGCGCCCGCTGGCCTGGAACCCGGCCCGGGTCTTCGGCCCGTGGCCGCAGAGGGGTGAGCTCGCCTCTGGCCTCGACGCCGACGTCGTCCTGTACGACCCGCGGCCGGAGTGGAGGCTGAGCGCCGCCAACGGGCACGGCCGGGCCGGCTGCCCGCCCCACCGTGGTCTGGAGTCGAGGGGAGGCGGGGTGAGGACGATCTGCCGGGGGAGGACGGTGTGGAAGGAAGGTGAGGTGACCGGCGAGGCGGTGTGGGACCGGTACCTCGAGCGGCGGCCGTTCGAGGCCCGGCTCGTGGGCGACTCGTGATGGAGTTCGACCTCCTCATCCGCAACGCGACCGTGATGCCCGGCGAAGGGCCGGCCCTGGTCGCCGACGTCGGGGTCCGGGCGGGGACGATCGCGGCCGTGGGGGGGGGCCTGGCCGGGACCGCGCGGGAGGTGATCGACGCCACCGGTCTGATGCTCTGTCCGGGCTTCATCGACCTCCACGCCCATTCCGCCCTGGAGCCGTTCCGGGATCCCGTCCTCGAGCCCAAGATCGCCCAGGGGTTCACGACCGAGGTCATCAACCCCGACGGGCTGGCGCCGGCGCCGGTGGATCCGGCCCGTGCCGAGGCGCGAAGGCTCTACCTGCAGCCGCTCGAGGGACCTGGCCCGGAGCCGTGGCCCTGGACGACGGGGGAGGAGTACGCGGCGGCGCTGGAGGCGGCGAGGCCGGCGACCGACCTGGTGCTATCGGTCGGCCACAACGCCGTCCGCGACCACGTCATGGGGTCGGCCAACCGCCATCCCTCGCCGGAGGAGATCCGGGCCATGCGTCGCGAGGTGCGGCGCGGGCTGGAGGCGGGGGCGCGCGCCCTGAGCTTCGGGTTGATCTACCTGCCCGGGCTCTTCGCCGGGACCGACGAACTGGTCGCCCTGGCCGAGGAGGCGGCCGCCTTCGGGGTGCCTCTCGTCCCCCACGTACGCAACGAGGGGGCGGGCGTGGTGGACGCGGTGGGCGAGATGATCGAGGTCGCCCGGCGCTCAGGGGCCTCGCTGCACATCTCGCACCTGAAGGTCATAGGCGACGAGCGGCTGGTCGAGCCCCTGCTGGCGCTGATCGACCGCGCCAGCCAGGAGGTCGACCTGACCTTCGATCAGTATCCATACGGCGCCGGCAGCACGATGCTGAGCGCGCTGCTGCCGCCGTGGGCCCAGGAGGGCGGTGCCGAAGCGATCCTGGGCCGGCTCGCCGACCCCGGCCAGCGGGCGAGGATGGCCGAGGACGTCCGCGACGGGCTGCGCAGCTGGGAGAACATCTACGCCTCCTGCGGGCCCGAGAACATCGTGATCGTGCAGGCCGCCGGCGACGCTGCCCGCCACGTCGGCCGCTCCCTGGCCGAGGTGGCCGAGGACCTGAGGCGAGATCCGTTCGAGGCGGCGCTCGACCTCATGGCCCAGACCTCGCTGGACGTGGCGATGGTCGACCACTACGCCTCCGAGGCGACGACGCGCGCCATCTTCCGCCACCGGCTGGCGCTGGTGGGGTCGGACGGCATCTTCGGGCCGCGGCCGCATCCGCGGCTCTACGGCACCGCCGCCCGCGTGCTCGGGCGCTTCGCCCTGCGCGAGCGGCTGGTGCCGGTCGAGGAGGCGGTGGCGCGTCTGAGCGCCCGCGCCGCCCGCCGGGCGCGGCTGGACGACCGCGGCCGGATCGAGGTCGGCCTGCGGGCCGACCTGGTGCTGCTCGACCCCGAGCGCTTCGTCGACGTCGCCACCTACGACGACCCCTGCCTGAGCCCGCCCGGGGTGAGGCTCGTGACCGTGGCCGGCGAGGCCGTCTACCGGGACGGGCGGCCGACGGGAGCGCGGCCGGGGAGGGTCGTCCTTCCGCAGGTGAGCCGGTGAGACGGGTCGAGGTCCCGGTCGACGCAGCCGCCCTGGTCGACTTCGCCCTCCGGCTGGTCTCGATCCCGAGCCCCTCCGGGGCCGAGGGCGAGGTCGCCGACTGCGTGGCCGGGGAGATGGCACGGCTCGGCTTCGAGGTGGAGCGAGATCCGGCCGGGAACGTGACCGGCACCCTCGACGCGGGGCCGGGGCCGTGCCTCTTGATCGACTCGCACATGGACACGGTCGGGGTGACGGAGCCGGGCGACTGGCGCCACCACCCCTACGGCCAGATCGTCGGCGGCCGGCTCTACGGCCGCGGGGCGATGGACATGAAGGGGCCGCTGGCGGCCTCGATCCACGGCGTGGCGGCGATCCGGGATCGCCTGCGCCGGGGACGGGTGGTGGTCTCGGCCAGCGTCGCCGAGGAGCTGGTGGAGGGCCCGGCTGCGAGCATGGTGGCGACCCGCGTCGGCGCCGATCGGGTGGTCATCGGCGAGGCCACCTCGCTCGGGCTCGCCATCGGTCAGCGGGGTCGGGCGGAGCTGGTGATCGAGGTCGCGGGGCGCTCGACCCACTCCTCCCGTCCGGAGCTGGGCGTCAACGCCGCGGAGGTGATGGCCGACGTCGTCGTCGCCCTGCGCGAGCTGGAGGCACCCTCGCACCCGGTCCTGGGCCCTGGCCTCCTGGTCCTGACCGACCTCCTCTCCCGGCCCTATCCCGGGCTCTCGGTGGTCCCCGACCGGTGCGTGGCGACCTACGACCGTCGCACGCTTCCGGGCGAGACCGAGACCACGGTGATCGAGCCGGTGCGGCGGGCGGCGGAGGTCGTCGCCGCCCGCGCCGGCGCCGAGGTGACGGTAAGGATCGCCGAGGACGACTTCGCCACCTACACCGGCGAGCGGATCGTGGCGCCCAACTTCGCCCCCGCCTGGTGCCTCACGCCCGACGCCGAGATCGTGACCGGCGCGGCCGGGGCGCTGCGGGCGGTGGGCATCGAACCTCGCCTCACCCACTACGCCTTCTGCACCAACGGGAGCGGGACCGCCGGCCGCCTGGGTATCCCCACCGTTGGCTTCGGCCCCGGGGCCGAGGAGCTGGCCCACCGCGTGGACGAGCACATCGAGCTTGGGGAGCTGGTCCGGGGCGCCGTGGGCTACGGTGCTCTGGCCCTCCACCTGACCGGAGGGGACGAGTAGGTGGGTGTCGTCACCGGGGCGATGGTGTTCGGGCCGGACGGGACCGGGGCCCCCCTCCCCGGCCATCGGGCGCTCGAGCCCGTCCCCGGGGGGGATCTGGTGGAGCTGGCCTACGACTACGGGCCGAACCTGGTGCCCGCGCCCGGAGAGGTCGGCTCGATGTGGCGTTACCACGCCCTCCTGCCCCTCGACCCGGCGCCCGTCGCCTACCCGCTACCGGTGGGAGGGACGCCCCTGGTCGCGCCGGTCGGGCTGCGGGAGCAGCTCGGCGCGCCCAACCTGTACCTCAAGGACGAGTCCCGCGGCCCCACCGGCTCCAACAAGGACCGGGCCACGGCCCTGGTGCTGGAGCACGGCCTGCGCCGCGGCGCCCGGACGGCGACCTGCGCCTCGACCGGCAACGTCGCCGTCTCGCTGGCGGTGGGGGCGGCGGCGGCTGGCCTCGGGGCGGTGATCTTCGTGCCCGCCGCCGTCGAGGAGTCGAAGCTGCGCCTGATGCTGCTGGCGGGGGCGACCGTGGTCAAGGTGGCCAGGGGCTACGGCGTGGCCTTCGAGCTGTCGCGCCGGACGGCCCGAGAGCTCGGCTGGCTCGACCGCAACACCGGGGTCAACCCGCTGACCCTGGAGGCCAAGAAGACGGTGGCCTTCGAGATCTGGGAACAGCTGGGGCGGCGATCGCCGGACGTGGTGCTGGCGCCGGTCGGCGACGGGCCCACGCTGGTGGCCCTGGCCAAGGGGTTCCGTGAGCTGCGGGCCTGCGGGGTGACGGACCGTCTCCCGCGGCTGATCGGGGTGCAGGCGGCCGGCTGTCAGCCGCTCCGGGTCGCCTTCGAGCAGGGAGGGCCGCCGGAGGTGGTCGAGCCCCGTACCATCGCCGACGGCATCGCCGTCTCCCGTCCCGTCGCCGGCGCCAGGGCGGTGGCCGAGGTCCGGGCCAGTGGCGGCGCCTTCGTTGCCGTCGAGGACGCCGAGATGCTGGAGGCGATCGGCCTCCTGGCGAGACGTGCGGGCGTGATCGCGGAGCCCGCCGGCGCGGCCGCCCTGGCCGGCTTTCGCCGCGCGCTCGGGGCCGGCCTGGTGGGGAGCGAGGAGACCGCCGTGGTGCTGGTCACGGGGAGCGGGCTCAAGACCCCTCGCTTCCTCGCTCCATCCGGGACGGCGGTCGAGATCGAGGGCTCCCCGGCGGAGGTCGATCGACTTCTCGCCCCTCGCCGGTGAGGCCGAGGCCGGCGCCGCCGGAACGACGCCGGGGTCGGGAGCCGTTGGTTGGTTGGAGACCATGGCGGCCGTTTCTCACCGAGGTCCGGGCGGGTGGTGGCATGTACCCAGGTGTTCGCGGCCGGCCAGGCCACGGATCTGGACCGGCAGGTGGCGCGGGGGAGGGCGTGGGCCGGCGAGCGGGGGCTGGCGGCGGGGTGACCGAGGTCGGCTTTGCCGTGAGGGGGAGACGCGGAAAGCTCCTCGCGCTCTTGCCTGACCAGCACCAAGCCGGCTCGGGGACCCCATCGGGACGCGTTCCGACGGG
>JAJPKS010000097.1 GCA_021323605.1 Bacillota bacterium
ATCGAGGCGGGCATGAACCAGTTCATCCTGGATCAGCCGCGGGACGACCAGATCGGCATGCTGGAGTGGATGGCGGCGGAGGTGCTGCCCGGGTACGCTCGGCAATCGCCGCGCAGCGTGGAGGCCACGGGCGCGAGCGGGATCGACACCAGCCGCTGGCAGAAGCCGGTCGACCATCTCTGAGCCGCCTTTTGGGCATGCTCGCGCCGGTGGGGCTCGCGCCGGGTGCGGTGAAGCCGAAGGGGGAGGGGACCCGTCTCGGAGACGGGTCCCACGGGGAAGGGAGAGGGGGAGAGAGGCCGAGAACCAGGTCCGCCCGGCTCGGCCGTCGCCCTCGGCCGGCGCTGTCCCATGCGAAGCCGACGCGCTGAGGGCACGGCTGCCGGGGGCGGTATTGGAGCTCGGAGCGCTCTCTCGACCGGGAAGGGTCGGCGGTCCACCCGGGTCGCCCTCCTCCAGACCGGGCCGGCTGGCGTCCTCCGGTCATCCGCCGCACGCCACCTCCCCAATGACGTCAGCCGGGGCCGGTGGCGCCCTGGACGGGAGGGCGGACCTGGACCAGAGCGGTCTTGTAGGCGGCGCGGGGAATGGTCCCCGGCGCCACCACCGTGACCGCGACGCGTACCTGCAGCCGCGACCGCACCGCGTCCTCGATCCGCCGAGCCAGGGCCGGGTAGCGCTCCGCCGCCACGGCCGGTCGGGCCTCGACCTCGACCGGGATCGGGTGGTCGAAGCGGACCTGGGAGGTGCTCTCCTTCCAGATGCGAAGCTGGGGCTCCAGCTCCTCACCGGCCGCGTCCAGGGCCACGTCCCGGATGGCGGTGGGGAAGACGTTCATGCCCTTGTAGATCAGCATGTCGTCGGTTCGCCCCAGGCACCGGACCTTGGGCGAGGTACGGCCGCAACGGCAGGAGATGGCCGTGACCACCAGGTGGTCAGCGGACCTGAAACGCAGCACGGGCGTGGCCTGCCGGTCCAGGGTGGTGTACACCGCCTCGCCCGTCATGCCCTCCCGCCACGGCAGTGGCTCCTGGCTGACCGGATCGATCAGCTCCACCAGGACGTGGGCCTGGCCGTTGAAGTGCATACCCGAGACGTCGTCGCACTCGGCCCACATCGAGGCGAGCACGTCCCCGAGCCCCATGGTGTCGCGAACGTGGTCGGTGCCCCAGCCGGCGGCGACGCGGGTCCGGATCTCCTCCTCGCCCAGCCCCGGCTCGCCGCCTCCCAGCACCTTGCGGACCCCGAGCCCCCGGACGGGATGGCCGGTCAGGCGCTCGCCATGCTCGGTCAGGTACCTCACGAAGGAGGTGGTGGCCAGGACCGCGCTCGTTCGCAGCGCCGCCATTGATTCCAGCATCCGCTCCGGGGGAAGGCCCCCCAGCCACGCCACCGCGGCGCCGATGCGCTCGAACCCGAGGGCGTAGGCCATGCCGCCCGCCACCATGGGCAGCGAGACCAGGTGCGCCACCACGTCGTCCTCCCTGATCCCGGCGGTGAAGAAGGCGTTGGCCACCCCGTCCGCCCACGCCTCCACGTCGGCTCCGGTCAGTCCGTAGTACACAGGACGTCCGGTGGTTCCCGAGGAGGAGACGAAGCGGACCACGCGGCGCAGCTCGACCGCCTGCTGCGCACCCAGGGGGAGGCCGGGAAGGGGTGCGTCCTGGGCCTGTCGCAGCTCGTCTTTGTGGGTGAAGGGGAGCTGGGCCAGCCATCGCTCGGCGTCGGCCTCTCTCGGCGCCGCTCCCGCCCCGGTCAGCTTGCGGCGATAGAAGGCCGATCGGTCACGCAGGTCGGTGACCATACGCGCGACACGCTGGCACTGCCATGCCACCACCTCCGGCCAGGGCTTGGTCTCGAGCTCCGGGTTCCAGTAGCGCTCCATGTCTCCCTCTGGGGTGTCTCCACCTGAGCACCGCCACACTAGCACGCGTTGGGCCCGGCTCCGATGTGTCAGGATGCCAGGATTCAGGGATATGGATCGGCACGAGGTGCCAACCGTCCCAGCGTGGCCTGGAGGTCGAGGAGGTGCAACGCCACCTGGAGATGGAGACGGTCCGTGGGGGAGGCGAGGTCGATGCCCAGGAGCTCCTCGATCCGGGCTGCCCGGTAGCGCCCGGTGTTGGGATGGAGGTGGAGCCGTCGTGCCGCGGCCTTGACGCTGAAGTTGCACTCCGCCAGGGTGCGGAGGAAGGTCAGCCAGGTGGAGCCGTGCTCCCGGTCGTAGGCAAGCAGCGCCCCCAGGTGCCGCTCGAGGTAGCGGTCGATGTCCTCGGGACCCGCCGGCCGCGCGAGCAGGGCCAGCAGGCCGAGCTGCTCCACCAGGACCACCCGGCGACCGCTCTGGATGAGCCGGCGGGTGCCGATCACGGCCGTGGCCTCCTCCAGGGAGCGGCGGAGGTCGAGGGGATGTTCCACCGGGCTCCCCACCCCTAAGAAGAGGTCCTCCCCGAAGAAGAGGTCCTCGGTCTCCGAAAGCCGAACGGCCGCGGCCAGGTCACCCAGGATGGCCTCGAGGCGCTGAGCACAGCGCTCCGGGTCGTCTCGAGGATCGGGCAGGATCAGGACCAGGTCCTCGCCGCTCGCCACGGCAGCCGATCCCGGCCACGCCCGGCCCAGGAGGAGCTGGAGGGTGCGATGCAGCTGGGCGAAGCGAGTGTGTCGGCGGGTCGGCTCCGACCCCTGCTGGGGCACGCGGAGCCGGGCCCCACGAAGCCGCTGCCCGGGGTCGACCTCGAGCCGGCGGAGAAGGTTGCGTGCCTCGACCTCACTCTCCGTCACCAGCAGGCGCTGGATCACGTCGGCGTGGAGGCGGCGCTCCACGTCGTACACCTCGGCCTCCTTCACCATCTCCAGCGCGAACACCAGCGCTGCCTGCTGCAGGGTGCGGCGGGCCAGGTCGTCGACGCGCTCGGCGGGGCCGTAGGTGCCGACGCCGCCCAGGAGCTCGGAGCCGACCACGATCGGCACCGCCATCAGCTGGTCCGAGTTCAGAGCGGCGTGCAGTGGCTCCAGGGGACGGCTGCTGCCCGCTCCGGTCAGGAGGGTGCGCATGGCCCGGGCGGCCTCCATCGCCTCTGGCCGGCGCTCGAGGTCGTGGCACAGCGTGGCCCGGCCCAGGCTGTCGATGACCAGCACCGGCAGTGCCATCAACTCCGCCAGGCGGTCGGTCAGCGCGTGGAGGTCCTCACCGCTGAGCACCATCCCCACCAGGGCGTTGTGGATCTCGATGATGCGCTCGAGCTGGCGCTGGTGGCGGCGCAGCTCACGCATCATCGCCGCCGACTGGATGATGACCGCGAGCTGGGGGGCGAGCAACAGCGCCAGCTCCACGTCCTGGGGGGTGAAATCCCCGCTGCGCTTGTTGGTGGCGTGGAAGACGCCGATGGGCCGGCCCTCGATCTGGAGGGGGACGGTGAGGATGCGCCGGGCATGGTAGAGCCTCACGAACCGTTGCAGCACCCGGGGGTCGTTGGGGGCGTCGTTGGTGAAGTACGGCTCCCCGCTCACGAAGACGGTCACGGCGTTGCCACCACCCGAGAGCGGCACGTGGTAGGCGGAGATCAGTTCGTCGCTGTCGAAGCCGAAGGCGGGTTTCTGGAGCACCAGCTCCCCGCTTGCCTCGTCGTAGAGCATGAACCCGCCGGACTCGGCGTCGAGGATCCGGCCCATCTTCTCGATCACCTCGGCCAGGACCTGCTCGTAGTCGACCCCGGAGACGATGGTGCGGCCGATCTCGGCGATTGCGGCCACCTGGCGCTCGGAGAAGGTGAGGCCGAAGCGGGCCCAGCTCGAGGGCTCGGTCTCCTCGCCGCCCGGTGTTGCAGGACGTCTGTGGGGCATCTCCGGCGGCAGTATAGGCGTTGCCTGGCATCAGACCACAATTCAATGTCCATTCCCTCGGCACTACGTGCCGTGGTGGCCGCGGAGGTGGCCTGGTACGGTCCTCACATCACGGTCAGGCGGAGGTGGCAGGTGGGCTACACGATCGACGTCGACATCGGAGGCACCCTGACCGACGGCCTCTTCAGCGACGGCCGGCGAGCCGAGGTGGTCAAGGTTGACACCACCCCGCACGACCTCACCGTTTGCTTCTTCGAGTGCCTCAACGAGGGGGCACGACGCTTCGGGTATGGCGAGCTGCGGGACTTCCTGGAGCAGGTGGAGGTCATCCGGTGGTCCAGCACCATCGCCACCAACGTCCTGGCCGAGCGCAAGGGCCCCAGGGTGGGCCTGCTCGTCAGCCAGGGGCCGGCCGAGCACCTCTACGGCCTCTCCCCCAGCCCGGCGGTGGGATTCCTGGTCGCTCCTCAGCACATCGAGATGGTGAGGACGCCCCTGGATCGATCCGAAGTGCTACGGGCCACCCGCGGCCTCCTCGAACGCGGCGTCCGCCGGGTCTGCGTCAGCCTGGCCGGCGCTCACGCCGACCCCACCCAGGAGCGGTTGGCCAAGTCCTGGATCGAGCAACAGTACCCGGACCACTACCTCGGCTCGGTGCCCGTGCTCCTGGGCAGCGACATGGTCCACCATCCCGACGATCGCACCCGGACCCATCTGGCCCTCCTCAACGCCTACGTGCACGGGCCGCTGGCGACCAGTCTCTTCAAGGCCGAGGACGAGATCCTTCAGCTTCGCTACCGGCGGCCGGTCTACATCGGCCACATCAACGGCGGGGTGGCCAGGATCGCGAAGACGAAGGGGGTCGACACCATCGAGTCCGGCCCGGTCTTCGGGCTGAACGCGAGCGCGTACTTCGCGCGTGCCTACGGGTTGGAGCGGGTGGTCTCGCTGGACGTCGGCGGGACCACCTCCAAGGTCGGGCTGGTGGAACGAGGCGCCGCCGCCGTGGCCGAGGGCGAGGTCTTCGGCATCGACCTGCGGCTGCCCTGGATCGCGCTCCACTCCCTCGCCATCGGTGGAGGGAGCGTGGCCAGGGTCGAGGGAGGACAGGTTGCCCTGGGCCCGGAGAGCATGGGTGCCTACCCCGGCCCGGCATGCTACGACCTCGGCTCTCTGCGGCCGACGCTCACCGATGCCCTGCTGGTGGCCGGGATGCTCAACCCGGACCGCTTCCTCGCCGGTCGTCGGCGGCTGAGCCTGGAGCGGGCGCGGGAGGCGCTGGCGGCGGAGGTGGCGGCTCCCCTCGGGGTGGGCGTGGAGGCGGCCGCCCGGGGTGTGATCGACGCGGCGGTGGCGCAGATCGTCGGGGCCGCGAACCGGTTCTCGGACCCTGGCCGGGAGGCCGCTCTCTTTGCCTTCGGTGGCAACGGCGCCAACCTGGCCGTGCCGGTCGCCATACGGCTGGGCTTGAGGCGGGCGGTCGTCTTCCGTCTGGGCCCGGTCTTCAGCGCCTTCGGCTCCTCGCTCTCGATGGTCCGCCACCTCAGTGAGGCCTGGCCGAATGCCCGCCTGGACGATCCCGCCGCCCGGAGCCGGGTGGCCATGCTTCTCGACCGGGCCCACCGGCAGATGCGGCAGGACCTGGCCGGGGAGGGGTTCGACCCTGCCACCGCCCACATCAGCCTCGAGGTCCGGCTTCGCAGCGACCGCGGGGGGGAACGCCACGAGCTGGACCTCGCCCGGCCCCTCGAACGCGAGCTCGAACGGGTGGTGGAGGGTGATGGCCACGGTCCGGTCCTGGAACGGGCGACGCTGGTTGGCGTCTGCCCGGTGGCGAGTTACGAGCCCCCACGCGTGGAGGAGGAGCGACACCGTCCGACCCCGACCGGGCGGAGGCGGCTGCACACCGCCGACGGTGGGGCGGACGCTGACCTCTTCGATTGGGATGCCCTCGCCGCCGGTGCGGTCGTCGTTGGTCCGGCGGTGCTGGAGGCGTCGACCAACACCTGCACGGTCCCGGCCGGCTGGGAGTTCGACCTGGACGGGTACGGCAACGGTCTGCTGAGGCCGACGGAGGGCTGAGGATGGAGCGGATACGGGTCACGGAGTATCTCGACCTGGACCTCGACGAGGAAGCCTGGCGCTGCCATGTCTGCGGACACGGCCTCGGCTCGGCACGCGCGAACTACAAGGAAGGCTGTCTGGTACATGCCCGAGACCCCCGTGAGGTGCACCCGCCGCTGATCGAGGGCGAGTACACGTTCGCGCCCGACCCCGATTGGGTCCGGATCGTCGAGTTCTACTGCCCGGGCTGCGGGACCCAGATCGAGACCGAGTACCTGCCGCCCGGGCATCCGGTCACCCATGACATCGAGCTCGACATCGACAGCCTCCGGCGTCGGCTCGCCGCCGGCGAGCTCGATGTCGAGGAGGGCCGGCTGGTGTCGAGAGGACCAAGGTGATGGCCGAGCGTGTGGTGCGCAACTCGATCGACGTTGACGTCGGTGGAACCTTCACCGACCTGGTCATGGTCTTCGAGGGGCGTCCTGTCCTGCTCAAGGTCCCGACCACGCCCCACGACCTCTCCGTCTGCTTCGTGCAGGCCATCGACGAGGCGGCGACCGCCGTAGGCCTCACCCGGGACCAGCTGCTGCCGCGGATCGAGCTGATCCGTTACTCGACCACGGTGGCCATGAACCGCCTGATCGAGCGCAAGGGCCCACGGGTGGGGGTGATCACCACCGAGGGTCACGAGGATCTGCTGCTCATCGGCCGGGGCGCACAGTGGATCGACGGCACCCGGCTGGCCGAGCGTCGAGCCCTGCCCTTGCAGCGCAAGCCGGTGCCCCTGGTGGACCGACAGATGGTGGTCGGTGTCCGAGAGCGGATCGATGCTCAGGGGCGGGTGTTGCGTCCGTTGGACGAGGATGACGTGCGACGCAAGGTCCGGTTCCTGATGGACCGTGGCGCCCGGGCTCTGGTCGTCTCCCTGCTCTGGTCATTCGCCAACCCCACCCACGAGCGGCGCATCAAGGAGATCATTCGGGAGGAGTACCGCGACTACCACGTGGGCTACGTTCCGGTCGTCCTCTCCCATACCGTGGTCAGTCGCCTGGGCGAGTACGAGCGCACCAACACCAGCCTGCTCGATGCCTACCTGCAGCGCTCGATGCAGGTCGAACTCTCCTCGATGTGGGACCGGCTCTTCGAGTCCGGGTACTCGGGGTCCTTCATGATGGTCCACAACACCGGGGGCTGCGCCGACGTCTTTCGGACCACCGCCAGCCGGACCTACAACGGAGGCCCCGTGGCCGGGCTGGTGGGGGCCCACCGGATCGCCCGGGAGCTGGGCTTCAAGAACGTGGTCACCACCGACGTCGGCGGAACCAGCTTCGACGTCGGCCTGGTCGTGCACAGTGACGTGCGCAACTACGAGTTCAACCCCGTGATCGACCGCTGGATGGTGGCGATCACCATGTTGCAGTCACTCTCGATCGGGGCCGGCGGGGGTTCCATCGCCTGGCTCAACCGCGATCTCGGTGGTCGCCTCGAGGTGGGGCCGCAGAGCGCGGGCTCCTATCCCGGGCCTGCCTGCTACGGGCTGGGGGGGAGCGAGCCGACCGTGACCGACGCCGATGTCGTGCTGGGATACATCAACCCCGCTTTCTACTTCGGCGGCCGCATGCGGCTGGACCGTGGCCTGGCCGAGCAGGCCATCGAGCGTCGGATTGCCCGCCCGCTCGGCATCCCGGTGACCGAGGCGGCGGCGCTGATCCGGCGGGTCGTGGACGAGAAGATGGCCTCCGCCATCCGCAAGGAGGTCGTGCTCCGTGGCTATCGTCCGGAGGAGTTCGTGCTCTTCGCCTTCGGTGGTGGCGGACCGACCCATGCCGCCGGCTACGCCGCCGAGTTCCCGACCACGGTCGTCTTTCCCTACTCGGCGGTCTTCTGCGCCTTCGGCTCCTCGATCATGGACGTGATGCACGTCTACGAACGGTCGCGGCGGATGCTGCTCGTGGAGCCGGTGACCGGTAGGGCCACGGGCGACTACGAACGCTTCAACGCGACCGTGCGTGAACTCCTGGACCAGGCTCGTCAGGAGCTCACCGCCGAGGGCTTGGACCCCGATCACGCCGTCTACGAACTCGAGCTCGACATGCTCTA
>JAJPKS010000310.1 GCA_021323605.1 Bacillota bacterium
CCGTACCGGGGCATCGTGCTGGAGGAGATGGACCTGGAGGCGGTGCTCGCCCGCCGGCCCGAGGTCGCCCTGGTGGACGAGCTGGCCCACACCAACGTGCCCGGGCTGCGCCACGCCAAGCGCTGGCAGGACGTCGAGGCGCTGCGCGACGCCGGCATCGACGTGATCTCGACCGTCAACGTCCAGCACCTGGAGAGCGTGAAGGACCTGGTCGAGAAGGTGACCGGAGCGCCGGTGCGGGAGACTCTCCCCGACCGGGTACTGGACGACGCCGACGTGATCCAGTTCATCGACATCGCCCCCGAGGCCTTGCTCAAACGCATGCGTCACGGGAACGTCTACCCTGCAGGCAAGGTCGACGACGCCCTGGCCCACTTCTTCCGGCCTCGCAATCTCGCCGCCCTCCGGGAGATCGGCCTGAGGGTGGTCGCCGACTCCATGGCTCGCCATCGCCAGGTGGTGGGGGCGCCCGAGGACGTGCTGGTCGCGATCTCCTGCGGCCCCAGCTCCGAGGACCTGATGCGTCGCGGGGCCCGCCTGGCCCGGCGCACCGGGGGCTCCTGTGTGGTGGTGACGGTCCAGCCGGCCCCCGAGCTGGAGCACGAGCAGGAACGGCTCCGAGGGCTCGCCCAGCAGCTCGGCTGCGCCTTCGCCGTTCTGGGCGGCAGGGACATCCCCGGCGCCATCCTCCAGGCGGCTCGGGACGTCGGGGCCGAGCACGTGGTGGTCGGGGAGGGCGTGGCCAGGGGCATCCTGAGCTGGCTGCGCCCAAGCCTCGCCGATCGGATCATCGATGGCTCGCCCGAGTCCGACGTCCACGTGATCGCGCGCCGCCCGGCCCTCGAGCCGGGGCAGGGGCCTGCCCCGGGCGAGGAGGAGCGCCGGCCTGATCCCATCGCCCTGCTACACCAGATCTCGTCCATCCGGGGGCGGCGGGCCATGCTGCGTGTCTACCTCGGCTACGCGCTCGGCTGTGGCACCACCACCGCCATGCTCGATGAAGCACGTCGACGAGCTGGGCGGGGGACCGACGTGGTCGTGGCCGCCTACCGCCTCCACGACGACCCGCGCTCGTGCCTGGCCGGCCTCGAGGTGCTGGGCAGACCGTGCGAGGCCAACAGGGAGCGACCCCTGGACGCCAACGCGGTGCAGGCCAGGAATCCTCAGGTGGTGTGCATCGACGACCTCACCGTCCCGGACGTCCACGGTCGCCCGGCGCTGGAGTCGGTCCCGGCGCTCCTCCAGGCTGGGGTCACGGTCCTGGCCACCTTTCACCTCACCTCCCTCCGCAGCGCCGCCCAGGCGGTGTCCAACCTGATCGGCCGTCCTCTCCCAGGCCCGGTGGTCGAGGACCACCTCCTGGACGCCATCGACGAGTTCGAGCTGATCGACGTGCCACCAGACGAGCTGATCTGCAGGATCCGCCAGCGGGGCCTCCTGCCCCCAGCTCGGCTGGCGATGGCGATGCAGGGGGAGCTGCGGCCAGAGGTGCTAACGATGCTCCGGGAGATGCTGCTGCGTCTCTGCGCCGACCGCGTTGACCGCCAGCTGGTGGGCGAGCTGCGCACACCCGACAGCCCTCCTCTGCGGGTGAGGGAACACCTCGTGCTCTGCCTGCCGCCCCGAGCCGGCTTGGAGGACCGTGTTCGGGCCACCGCCAAGTATGCGCAGGCCCACGATGCCACCTTCGCTGTGGTCTCGGTGCTGTCACCGTGGAAGGCTGGGACGGGGCAGCGAGCGCTCGATGCCTACCGCAGCCTAGTCGACGAGCTCCAGGGGGAGTTCATCTGCCTCCGAGGCCACGCCGTCGCCCCCCTCATCACCAGGCTCATCCGGGAGTCGCTTGCCACCGAGGTCGTGCTCGGGCGCCGTCGGCGAGGCTGGCGGCCGTGGGGCCTCACCGCCCGTCTCATCCGACAGCTCCAGGGGGTGGACCTCCACGTGCTGCGGCCCCGGGGTTGAGGCGCCCTGGCCTTGCGACCTGAGGGGGGCTGGCAGCGGGCGCGCTCGCATCGAGCAGGCCATCCGGCTGGCTCGAGCGCCCCACGCTCGACCGCATGCGCCGGAGCTATCGGGGGGAGGGCCGTGTGGCCGAGTGGCGCTGCGTCTCGGCGGCGAGGGCCTTCACGCCGGCCACCAGGACGTCCACGAGCTGGCGCACGTAGCGCTGCCGCTGCGCGGCCGAGCTGCCCTCGGGGCGCAGCAGCTCTTCGTGGATGAGAAAGGCGATGAGCGCCCCGTTGATCTGCTTGGCCAGCATGTTCGGGTCGATACGTTCCAGCGCGGCGGCCGGCAGGCGTCGTCGCAGCATCTCCGCCAGCTCTCGCTCGGCGGGGTCGAGCACGCCCTGAAGATAACGGGCGGCCCAAGCCGGGCGTTCATGTGCCGCCCTCAGCACCATCTCGAAGCGGCGCCGCCCCTCGGGCCGGGCGACGCCCTCCAAGAACCTGAGCCCGAGCTCGTAGAGGGCGTCATCGAGCCCACCTTCGGCGGACAGCCGGCGAATCCCCTCTCGGGGCCCGCGGACGGTGTCCTCGATCAGGGCCGCCATGATCGCCTCCTTGGAGGGGAAGTAATGGTAGAGGGACCCTGGGCGAAGCCCCGCAGCCTCGGCGATCGCGCGCAGACCTGTCCCCTCGAAGCCGTGCTCGGCGAAGAGCGTGGTGGCCGCATCGAGGATGCGGCGCCGCTGCTCCTCGTAACGAGGCGTGGGACCAGGAGGGCGACCTGGCGGCACCTCAACCCCTTCCCTGGAAGGGTCCTCTGGGCAAGGCGGTTGCCTCCTCGCGATGAAGACGTTTGAATAAATCAAACAAACGTCCGATTGAAATTTTCATGAGCGTATCTAAGGCGGGATCGCCGATGCACGCGTCACCACCCCTCGAGGCGGTGGCCCAGGGTCCACGGCGTTGGTTCGGGCTCGTCTTCGTCGGCCTCGGGGTGGCCCTGATCATCGTCGACTCGACGATCGTCAACGTCGCCATCCCTCCCATCATCCGCGACATCGGGCTCACCTCCACGGAGGCGCAATGGGTCCAGGAGGTCTATACGCTGGTCTTCGCCTCCCTGCTGCTGGTCTGGGGGAGGCTCGCCGACCGCTACGGTCGTCGACGCCTCTTCTTGCTCGGCACCGGGATCTTCGCCGCCGCAAGCGTCCTTGCCGCCCTCTCCCAGAGCGGGCCGGAGCTGATCGGTAGCCGCGTCGCCCAGGGGGTGGGGGGTGCCATGATGCTACCCACCTCGCTCTCCTTGCTCAACGCCGGCTTTCGCGGTCGTGATCGCGGCATCGCCTTCGCCGTCTGGGGATCGACGATCGGGGCCGCCGGCGCGCTCGGGCCGCTGCTAGGGGGCTGGCTGACGACCACGTTCAGCTGGCGCTGGGCGTTCGGCATCAACATCCCCTTCGGCCTCGTCGTGCTGCTCGGCGCGCTGGCCTTCGTGGCAGAGTCCAGGGACGAGGATGCCTCCGGGGGGAACGATCTCCTCGGCGCCTCGCTCTCGGTTCTGGGCTGCGGCGGCATCGTCTTCGGGCTCATCGAGGGCCGCCAGTACGGCTGGCTCCGGCTCG
>JAJPKS010000313.1 GCA_021323605.1 Bacillota bacterium
CCCCGGGCCGGGATGGGATGGGGCCGACCATGGGCCGGGCTCACCCGGCCAGGCGCTCGGCGAGCGCGCGCAGGAACGCCGCCGCCGAAGCGTCGTCGACCAGGCGTCGGTCGAAGCTCAGCGAGAGCCAGGCGACCGGCCGGGGGCGGATCTCGCCCTCCACCACCACCGCCCGCTCGGCGATGCGTCCCATCCCCAGGACGAGGCACGACGCCGGCTCGGCGGCGGTGGCCAAGACGTCGGCGCCATGTTCGCCGAGATCGGTGACGGTGAGGATGGCGCCCTCCGCCTCCTCGCGGCTCAGCCTGCCGGCCCGGGCCCGCGCGGCCAGGGCGGCTCGCTCGCGCGCGATCTCCACCAGCGTCCGGGAGTCGACGTCGTGGAGCACGGCGACGACCGGGCCCCGGTCGGCCGCCACGGTCACCCCCAGGTGGACGGCGTCGTGGCCCGCGCCCCTGCCCTCCGCCGGCCTCGCCTTGAGCCGCGGGTGCTCGGGGAGCAGCCTCGCCACCGCCTCCAGGAGGAGGTCGACCGGGGTCAGCTCGACGCCGGCCATCTCCAGGCCGGGACTCAGGCGGCGGTGCCGCTCGACCAGCCCTCCCACCTGGGCCTCCCGGGCGAGGGTGACCGGGACGGCACTCCGGTGGGCGGGGGTCGGGCCCTCCACCGCCGGGCGCGTCCACCCCGGCCGGCTCTCGGCCGGAGGGACCGGGGTGGCGGCCGGCGGTCCGAGCCGGGCGGCGAACGCCTCCACGTCCTCGCTCCTGACTCGACGGCCGGGCGTGGAGGGCGGCACCCGGGCGACGTCGATGCCCAGCTCCCGGGCGAGCCGCCGCGCGGCCGGGGAGGCCGAGACCTCCGGGCCCCCGGCGCGATCGTCGGGCCACGGGCGCCGCCCCGCGTCCGGCCGGGCCGGTTCGGAGGGGGCGTCGGCCGGGCGCACGGCCGGGCCCGCCTCCCGGATCACCCCGAGAACCGCCCCCGCCGGGAGCACGGCCCCGGGCGCGGCCAGGACGCGGGCGAGGATGCCGGAGGCCGGGGCCTCGACCACCGCCTCGATCCCCTCGGCCGTGACTTCGAGCAGCGGACGGCCCCGCTCCACGGCGCCGCCCTCGGCCACCAGCCAGCGTTCCACCCTGGCCTGCCCCGTCGCCGCACCCAGTCCGGGCATCTTCACCTCGCTCAGCATGGCCACGCTACAGTGTCGTCCCAACGCCCGCGCCTCGGCCCCGCCCGGTACTTTCTCCTCATGAGCGCAGCCAACGCGGATCGCGAGTTCGAGCTGGCGGCCGGTCGGGCGACGGCGTGGGTGGCGAGGTACCTGGAGTCGGTGCGGGACCGTCGGGTTCTGCCCGAGGTCGTCCCCGGCCAGGTGCGGGCGGCCCTGCCCGCCGCGCCCCCCGAGCAGGGCGAGCCCCTCGAGCACCTGCTGCGGGACTTCGAACGCCTGGTCCTGCCCGGGATCACGCACTGGAACCACCCCCGCTTCTTCGCCTACTTCGCCACCACCGGCTCCGAGCCGGGCATCCTGGCCGAGCTGCTGATCGCGGCGCTCAACGTCAACGCCATGCTCTGGCGCACATCGCCCGCCGCCACCGAGGTGGAGGAGGTCGCCTGCGACTGGCTGCGGCAGGCGGTCGGGCTGCCCGACCCCATCTTCGGGTGCATCAACGACACCGCCTCCTCGAGCACCCTGTACGCGCTGGCGGCGGCGCGCGAGGCCCTGGACCTCGACGTCCGCCGCCGGGGCCTGGCCGGGCTGCCGGCCCTGGTCCTGTACGCCTCCGAGGAAGCGCACTCCTCGGTGGAGAAGGCCGGCATCGTGCTGGGCGTGGGCCAGGAGGGCGTGGTCAGGGTGTCCACCGACGCCGAGCTGCGCATGGACGTGGGCGCGCTGGAGCGGGCCATCGCCACCGATCGCGCGGCCGGGCGCCGGCCCTTCGCCGTCGTGGCCACGGTGGGAACCACCTCGACCACCTCGATCGACCCGGTACCGGCCATCGCCGAGCTCTGCGAGCGCGAGCGCCTGTGGTTACACGTGGACGCCGCCTACGGCGGAGCGGCCGCCGTCCTGCCCGAGCTGCGCTGGGTGCTGGAGGGCTGTGAGCGGGCCGACTCGCTCGTGATCAACCCCCACAAATGGCTTTTCACCCCCATGGACTGCAGCGTCCTCTACTGCCGGCGCGAGGAGGTGCTGCGCCGGGCCTTCAGCCTGGTGCCCGACTACCTGGCCACGACCGAGGGCGACGAGGCCCGGAACCTGATGGACTACGGGGTCGCCCTGGGCCGTCGCTTCCGCGGCCTGAAGCTCTGGTTCGTGCTCCGCGCCTTCGGCCTCCAGGGGCTGCGGGAGGTGATCGCGGCCCACGTGGCCATGGCCCGGGATCTGCGGAGCTGGATCGAGGCCGAGCCGGGGTTCGAGGTCCTGGCCCCGACCCCTTTCAGCACCGTGGTCTTCCGCCACCGCGCCGGCGACGAGGCCAACCGCCGCATCGAGGAGGCGGTGAACCGATCCGGCCTGGCGCTCGTCTCCCACACCACGGTCCGGGGCGCGTACGCGCTGCGCATGGCCATCGGCAACCTGCGCACCACCCCGGATGACGTGCGGGCGGCCTGGGACCTGATCCGCGAGGCGGCCACCGAGGTCCTGCCCTGACCCCGGTGCAGCGCCCGGAGGTCGATCCCGGCCTCTGCGCGGGCTGTCGCCACGGCCGCCGCATCCGGGGAGCGCGCAGCGCCTTCTGGCTCTGCCAGCGGTCGCGAACCGATCCGCGCTTCCCCCGCTACCCGCGACTGCCGGTGCTGGCCTGCCCCGGCCACGAGGCCGGTGCAGCCGGCGGCGGGGAGGACCGGCCGCCCACGACCGGGTGAGGGCGGCCCTTCGAACCGCGAGCCGCCCCGCTCCGGGGTCAGGTGCGCAGGCGAGGGTCGAGGACGTCGCGCAGCCCGTCCCCGACCAGGTTGAAGGCCAGCACGGCGAAGAAGATGCAGAGGCCCGGGAAGGTGATCAGGTTGGCATCCCGGAAGATGTAGTTGTGTCCCTCCCCCAGCAGCTCGCCCCACTCCGGGGTGGGCGGCTGCACCCCCAGGCCGAAGAAGCCGAGGCCGGCGGCGACCAGGATGGCCAGGCCCATCTGCAGGGTGGCGAGCACGATCACGGGCGCCAGGGCGTTGGGGACCAGGTGGCGGAACAGGATGCGTCCCGAGGGAACGCCCAGCGCCCTGGCCGCCTCCACGTAGGGAAGCTGGCGCACCTTGAGCGCCTCGCTGCGCACGAGCCGGATGAAGTTGGGGATCGAGCTCACGCCGACGGCGATGACCACGTTCTTCAGACCCGGCCCCAGGGCGGCGACGAGGGCCAGGGCGAGGACGATGTTGGGGAAGGCCAGCATGATGTCGGTCAGGCGCTGGATCAGGATGTCGATCCAGCCGCCGAAGTAGCCGGAGGCCGCACCCAGGGGCACGCCCACGCCTCCCCCGATCACCACCGCCAGCAGACCCAGGCTGAGGGTGTAGCGCGACCCGTAGACGAGGTCCAGCAGCTCGTCCCGGCCGTAGTTGTCGGTGCCCAGGAGGTGATGGGGGGAAGGGGGGAGGAGCACCGCGTTCAGGTCCTGGTGGGCGGGGTTGTACTGGTTGAACACCACCGGCCCGAGGAGGGCGGCCAGGGTGTAGACGGCGAGCACGGCCAGCCCGGCCACGGCGCTGCGGTGGCGCAGCAGCTGCCGCCAGGCCGCCTCGTGGACCGCCTGGATCTCCTCCTCGACCGGCGGTGCCAGCTCAGTCGTATCGAATGCGGGGATCGACGTACGCATAGAGGAGGTCCGTCAGGAGGTTGATCACGATGTAGGTCACGGCGAACAGCAGGACCAGGCCCTGCACCATCGGGTAGTCGCGGAAGAAGATGGAGTCGAGGAGCAGGCGTCCCACGCCGGGCCAGCTGAAGACGCTCTCGGTGAGCACCGCTCCCCCGAGCAGGGAGCCGAACTGGAGCCCGATGGCGGTGATGATGGGCAGGAGCGCGTTGCGAAGGGCGTGCTTCAACACCACCCGGCGGAAGGGAGCGCCCTTCGCCCGGGCGGTGCGGATGTAGTCCTGGCTCAGCACCTCCAGCATCGAGCCCCGGGTGATGCGCGCGATCAGGCCCACCGAGAACACGGCCAGGGTGAAGGCGGGCAGGATGATGCTGGTCGGGCTGTCCGCACCCGCAGCCGGGAGCCAGTGGACCTGGATGGAGAAGAGCACGATCAGCATCAAGCCCAGCCAGTAGACCGGCATCGAGATGCCGAACACCGAGAGGGCGGAGATGATCAGGTCCAGCGGGGTGTTGCGGCGGATGGCCGCGCCCACGCCCGCCAGCACGCCCAGGATCACCGCGATCGCGACCGCGGTCACGGCCAGGGCGACGGTATAGGGGATCCGGCTCGCGATCTCGGCCGCGACCGGGGAGCCGAAGTGGGCCGAGACGCCGAGGTCGAAGTGGAGGAGCCGGCCGATGAAGTCCAGGTACTGCACGTAGAGCGGCTGGTCCAGGCCCAGCTGGTGCCGGATGTGGGCGACCTGCTCCGGCGTCGCCAGCACCCCGGCGATCACCCGAGCCGGGTCGCCGGGGAGCAGGCGGGCCATGATGAAGACGCCCGTCGCCACTCCCCAGAGCGTGGGGAGGGCGACCAGGAGCCGGCGCACGACGTAGGTCAGCACGCCGGCTCCTCCTCAGATCGCCTCGGTGAACGACACCGTCCTAGGCCGGCTGGGCGTAGACGGTGTTGAAGGACTCGTTGGGGATGTAGCTCACCCCCTTGACCTTGGCCGAGTACACGATCGGGAAGCGCTGGACCCAGAGGAAGATCCAGGGAGCGTCGTTCCAGACGATCTTCTCCGCCTGGCAGTACTCCTGAGCCCGGGCCTGGCGGTTGGTCTCGGTGGCCGCCTTCTGGAGCAGCGCGTTCACCTGGGGGTTGTTGTAGTACGACGTGTTCAGGCCCTTCTTCGGGACCTCGGTGCCGTCGAAGATCGTCATCTGCTGGCTGGCGTCCAGGTAGCCGGGGGCCCAGCCCAGCAGGTGGGCGTCGACCGAGGCCTGGTCCGGCGGTACGTTGATGGTGGCCAGGTAGGTCGGCCAGTCCATGGTGCGCGGGCCGTCCACCTGGATGCCCACGTTGCGCAGGTCGTTGGCGATGTCCTGGGCGGCCTGGAAGTCCTGCGTGTAGCGGCCCGTGGGCGAGATCAGCTTCAGCGTCATGCCGGCGGCGCCGGCCTGCTGCAGCATCTGCTTGGCCTTGTTCGGGTCGTACTGGTAGGCGGGCTGCTGGCAGTACCCGAAGAGGCTCGGCGCCATGGGGGCGGTCATCGGATCGGCGGCCCCGAAGAGGGTGCTCTTGATGATGGCG
>JAJPKS010000084.1 GCA_021323605.1 Bacillota bacterium
TCCTCGGTCGCCGTGAAGTAGACGCCGGGGGAGCGGACGAGCTGGGAGACCACCACCCGCTCGGTGCCGTTCACGATGAACGTGCCCTCGTCGGTCATCATGGCGAAATCGCCCATGTAGACGTCCGACTCTTTGATCTCCCCGGTCTCCTTGATGGTCAGGCGGGTCCGGATCCGGAGCGGGGCGGCGTAGGTCTGGTCGCGGTTCCGGCACTCCTCCACCGAGAACTTGGGCGGCCCGAACTCGAAGTCCAAAAACCGAAGCTCGAAGTTCTTACCCGTGTAATCGGTGATAGGGTTAATCTCATCGAAGAGCTCCCGGAGCCCCTCGGTCTTGAACCAATTGAAGGAGTCGAGCTGGATCGCGATCAGGTCCTTCAGCTCGAGGAGGTTGGGGATGCGGCCGTAGGAACGGCGCACGGGAGCCTTCATCTCAGAGATCATCAACGGGGCAGCCTCCTACAGAGCGAACGGGCGCGCTGAAACAGGGGAAGACCAGCGGGCCGGCGCAGCACGAACGATGATCATATCACGTTCGCTCACTTGCAGGGGGCTCTGCCCCGTGCGGTCACCACTGCCGCCCCAGAAGCCCTCGGGCAGGCGGCAGGACCGGCGGCGACGCTCGTCCCGGCTCGGG
This sequence comes from Bacillota bacterium, assembly GCA_021323605.1. Lineage (GTDB taxonomy): Bacteria > Chloroflexota > Dormibacteria > Dormibacterales > Dormibacteraceae > CADDZO01. The sequence goes on from JAJPKS010000084.1 coordinate 637, forward strand.
ACACCCCACGAGATCCTGAGATCTCGTGGGGTGCCCTCACCGGATCTCGACGCTGGCGCCGGCCTCCCGCAGTCTGGCCGCCGCCTTCTCCGCGTCCTCCCGGCTGACGTTCTCCAAGACCGGCCTGGGCGCCGCGTCGACCAGGTCCTTGGCCTCCTTGAGCCCCAGCTGCGTGATCTCCCGGACCGCCTTGATCACGTTGATCTTGCTGTCCCCGGCGGCCTGCAGGACGACCGTGAACTCGACCTGTTCCTCCTGCGGCTGCTCCTCCACGGCCGCGGTCGGAGCCGGAGCCGCGGCCGCCACCGGCGCCGCCGCCTTGATGCCGAGCTCCTCCTCGATCGTCTTGATGGCCTCGACGACGTCCAGGACGCTCCACTCCTTGAGCGCCTCGACGAAATCCTTCGGGGTGATCTTGGTCGCCATTCCTAGCCTTGCCTCCTTGAAATACCCCCTTCCCCCACCGAACCCGGTGGGGGCCGGATCAGGCCCCCTCCTGCCCTTCCAGCTTCTCCCGGTAGGCTTGCAGGAGCCCGACGAGCTGCTGCACCGGCGCCTGGAGAGCCCCCACCAGCTGGGCCACGGGCCCCTGGACGGTCCCCAGCAGCTGGGCCAGCAGGACCTCCCGCGGGGGGAGGTCGGCGATCTGGCGAGTCCGCTCGGCGTCCAGGGTGCGGCCCTCGACCAGGCCGCCCACGACCTCCAGCTTGAGCCTGGTCTGACGGACGAAGTCAGCCAGGACCCGCGCCGGGGCCGCCACTTCCTCGTAGCCGAAGGCGATCGCGATCGGGCCCCGGAGGAGGTCCTGGAACTCCGGGTGACCTGCCTGGACGGCGGCACGCCGGGCCAGGGTGTTCTTCACCACTCGGTACTCCACGTTCTGGGCGCGCAGACGTCGCCGCAGCTCCTGCATCTGGCCGACGGTGAGACCGCGGTAGTCGGTCAACACCGCCACCTTCGCGGCCCTGAGCTTCTCGGTGAGCAGCTCGACCTGCTGGAGCTTATCGGGTCTTGGCATGAAAAAACCTCCGTGCCGCACAGACAGGCGCGGAGGCGCTTCCCGGTTCGCTCGATGCCTCGGCAGGACATTGAGACGCGGTCGCGTCACCTGCTGTCTGCGGCGCTGGGTCAGTATACCGAGGAGGGCAGCGCCGACGGCCGGGCCCAGCCGGGTCCTCCGTGCGACCGGGGGGCTGCACCGGGATGAAGAGTGGGGTATCCGAGGTGATCGAACAGCGGGGTCGTCGCGTGATCACGGGATCGCGCGGAGACGAATGGGAGGTCGAGTGCGAGGTCCTGCCCGGGCTCGAGGGGTTCCTCGCCCGGGAGCTGCGCCGCCGGCTCGCCGGGCGGGTGCAGGGCATCGTCGACTCCGGTCGGGCCAGCTTGCGGTTCAGGTTTCGCGGTCCCCTGGCCGACCTCCTGACGCTCCGCACCGCTCAAGCGGCGTTCCTGGTCCTCGAGTTCGCCGGTCAGCGCCCCACCGCGCTCCTCGGCGACCAGAGCCTCCGGCGGTTGCTGGCGGCGATCGAGGTGGTGCGCGGTCTCCACCCGCCGGACGCGTTCGCCGGGTTCCGTTTCAGCGCCGCCGGGCGCGACTCCCCCACCTTCCGTCGACTGGCCGAGGCCCTGGCGGAGCAGACCGGACTGCGCCACGAGCCCGAGGGCGGCGAGCTGCTGATCCGCGTGCGCCCGGGCGGGCAGGGAGGCTGGCAGGCGCTGGTGCGGCTGTCCCCCCGTCCGCTGTCCACCCGTCACTGGCGGGTGCGCAACCTGCCCGGCGCGCTCAACGCGACCATCGCCGCGGCCATGGTTGAGCTGACCCAACCCCGTCCCCAGGACCGTTTCTTGAACCTCATGTGCGGATCGGGGACCCTGATCGTGGAGCGGCTCCTGCGCTGCCCCGCCGCCGAGGCGGTGGGCTGCGACGACAGCGAGCAGGCGCTGGCCGCCGCCCAGGCCAACCTGGGAGCGGCGGGGCTGGGCGGGCGGGCACGCCTGCTCCTGGCCAACGCCACCCGCACCGGACTCCCCGCCTCCCGCTTCGACGCCATCTGCGTCGACCCGCCCTACGGCAACCTGGTGGGATCGCACCGCCAGAACCTCCTCCTCTATCCCGCCCTCCTCCGCGAGGCGGCCAGGCTGGCGGTGCCGGGCGCCGCCCTGATCGTGGTCACCCACGAACTTCGTCTGCTCGAATCGTGCCTGCGGGAGAGCCCGGACTGGGAGCTGGAGCGCTCCGTCCGCGTGTTCCAGGGTGGCCAGCGGCCTGCCCTCTACCTGCTGCGCCGCGGGGACGATCACCCCCGGCCGTCTCCCCCTCTCTAGGGAGACGGCCGGGCGGAAGCCACGAGGCGGCGCCTCCGGCACCCTCCCCTGCGCGTCCGGAGGACGCGGTCAGCCGGTGGTGAGCTTGGCCGCCTCCCGCACGTCGACGGGGACCGAGGGGCCCATGGTGGTGGCGAGGTAGAGCGATCTCAAGTACTGCCCCTTGGCGGCCGCGGGCTTGCTGCGGACCAGCGCCTCGACCAGGGCGGCCAGGTTCTCCTGCAACTTCTGGGGCTCGAAGGACACCTTCCCGATGGCCACGTGCACGATGCCATAGCGGTCGGTGCGGAATTCGACCCGACCGCTCTTGACCTCGCGCACGGCCCGGCCCACGTCGAAGGTCACCGTGCCCGCCCGGGGGTTGGGCATGAGCCCGCGCGGACCCAGGATTCGGCCCAGCGGCCCGACCCTGCTCATCATGTCGGGCGTGGCGATGGCCACGTCGAAGTCGGTCCAGCCCTGCTGGACCCGCTGGACCAGGTCCTCGCCCCCGACGTAGTCCGCCCCCGCCTCCTGGGCCTCGCGGACCTTGTCGCCGCCGACGAAACAGAGCACCCGCACCGTCTTTCCGGTCCCGTTCGGCAGCGAAACCGTGCCGCGCACGATCTGGTCGGCGTGCCGGGGGTCGACCCCCAACCGCACGTGGGCCTCCACGGTGGCGTCGAACCTGACCGTCGAGGTGTCCCGCACCACCTCGCAGGCCCGCACCGGGGTCAGGCTGCCGGGGTGATCGGGGCCGAGGGCGGCCTCGATCTTCTTCAGCGCCTCCTGGTACTTCTTGCCGTGCTTCTTAGCCAACGACGTCGAGCCCCATGGAACGCGCGGTGCCCTCGATGACCTTCATCGCCCGCTCGAGGTCGTAGGCGTTGAGATCCCGAGCCTTGACCTCGGCGATGGCCCGCACCTGCTCACGAGTCACGGTCCCCGCCTTCTCCCGCCGGGACCGGGCCGCTCCCTTCTCGATCCCCGCCGCCTTCTTCAGGAGGTGGACGGCCGGGGGCGTCTTGAGCACGAAGTTGAAGCTGCGATCCTCGAAGATCGTGATCTCGACCGGGACCACGTCGCCCGCCTGCTGGGCCGTGCGCTCGTTGTAGGCGCGGGTGAACTCCATGATGTTGACCCCATGGGGGCCAAGAGCGGTGCCCACAGGGGGTGCCGGCGTCGCCTTGCCGGCCTGGAGCTCGAGCTTGACCACGGCCCGAACCTTCTTCTTACCCATCGATCTCCTCTGCGGTGAATGGTGACGCTCGACGGCTGGACCCGCCGGTGGTGGTCTAGTGGACCTTTTCCACCTGCAGGAGGTCCAGCTCCACGGGCGTCTCCCGCCCGAACATGTTGACCAGGACCTTGAGCTTCCCCTTCTCGGGGTTGATCTCGTCGACCTTGCCCAGGAA
>JAJPKS010000267.1 GCA_021323605.1 Bacillota bacterium
CAGGTGGACGACGCCACCGATCCCCAGACCGCCCAGCAGGTCTGCACCCGCCTCGTCACCCAGGACCAGGTGGTGGCCATCGTCGGCTCGGAGAACACGCCCTCGCGCGCCGCCTGCAACCAGGCGGCCGAGTCGCAGGACATCCCCTACTTCGCCGGCAACGGCACCGGCGGCAACGTCTGCTACCCGAACATGTTCTTCTTCGGCCTGGTGCCCAACCAGCAGGTGAACCCTCTGGTCGACTACCTGATCCAGAAGCAGGGGCTGAAGAGCTTCTTCATCCTGGGCAGCGACTACGCCCCGCCCAAGGGCTCGGTGGCCGTGGCCCAGAAGGAGATCCCGGCCCAGGGCGGCCGCATCCTCAGCATCAACTACGAGCCGCTCAACACCACCCAGTTCAGCTCCGATGTGGCCAGGATCGCGGCCGCGAAGCCCGACGTGATCATGGACGCCCTGGTCGGAAACGACCAGATCCCGTACCACAAGCAGGTCCGGGACGACCCACGCACGGCCAGCATCCCCCAGGCCAGTCTGCAGATGAACGAGGCCGTGGCCCGGGCCATCGGCCCCGAGGCAGTGGGCATCTACGTCGCCGACGACTACATCACCGGCGACCCCAGCGCCGCCAACCGGGCCTGGAAGGCGGCGCTGACGAAGAAGTACGGCAGCCGGGCCCAGCCCAGCTTCTTCGCCGCCGAGACCTACGACGCCACCGAGTTCCTGGCCGCCGCCATGAGGAAGGCCAACAGCACCGACGGCAAGGCGATCATCGACGCCGTCACCCACGTCTCCATCAAGGGGCCACGGGGCACGATCGTGATCAAGCCGAGCAGCCACGGCTACGCGACCCTGGCCGCACACATCGGCCGGGTGGCCAGCGACTACAGCATCGATCAGATCGCGGTCACGCCCCCGGTGGACCCGGTCGTCACCTGCCCGTCGGCCTGATCGGGACGTGACCATGGATCGCAGGGGGCGGGCAACCGCCCCCTGGCCGGAGGGCCCCGGCGAGTCGGGGGCGAGGAGGTAGCGTCATCGGCTTCCTGATCGATCTCGTGGTCGAGTCGAGCGTGCTCGTGCTGGTGGTGCTCGGCCTGGGGATCGTCCTCGGGCTCATGGACGTCATCAACCTGGCCCAGAGCGGGTTCATGGCCGTCGGGGTCTACGCCGCCCTCACGGCCGTCCGCCACGGGGTCGAGTTCTGGCTGGCGGTCCTGATCGGGACGGCAGCCTCGGCCCTGCTCGGCGCCCTGGCCGAGCTGGTGGTGATCCGTCGACTCTACGCACGGCCGCTGGACACCCTGCTCGCCACCTGGGGCATCTCGCTGGTGGTCGTGGAGGGGATCATCGTCGTCTTCGGCCACGGGCCCCAGGCCTTCAACGAACCCTTCGTGGTCGGAGTCCCCGTGCTCGGTCTCCTCTATCCCGCCTACCGGCTGGTCCTGGTCGCCGCCGCCGCCCTGGCCGTGGCCGTGCTGACGGTGATCGTGCGCTTCACGCCCTGGGGGCTGGTGGCCCGGATGGTGATGGCCAACGCGCCGCTGTCGCGTGCCCTGGGCATCGACGTCGTGCGCGTCCGGCAGCTCACCTTCGTGGCCGGCTCGGCGCTGGCCGGCTTCGCCGGCGCCGTCCTGGGACCCATCCAGGGCATCGATCCCTACTACGCGACCTCGCTGGTGGCGCCGGCCTTCCTGGCCGTGCTGCTGGCGGGCCGCTCCCTGTCGGGCCTGGTCCTGGCCTCGGTGGTGCTGGCCGTGGCCACGACCGTCTTCTCCCGCTACTTCAATCCCGTGTACGCCACCGCGGTGACGGTCGGGGTGGCGGTGGCGCTGCTCCGGCTGTTCCCCCAGGGGTTGACCCGGTGGCGGACGTGATCGCCCGGGGGCTCGACCGCCGCACGGCGGTTCGGACGGTGCTGCTGGCGGTGGCGGCGGTGGCGGCGGTGTTGGGGCCGGTGCTGGGCGATCGCTACACCGTCTACCTGCTGACCCAGGCCTTCATCTACGCCGCGCTGGCCGTGTCCCTCGACCTGGTCTGGGGGTACGCCGGCATCCTCGACCTCGGCCACGCGGTCTGGTTCGGCATCGGCGCCCTGGCCGTGGGGGTGATGACCACGACCGTCGGTCGGGACGGCATGGTGGTGGCGGTGCACGGCGGCGCCGGCACCTACGCAGCCGCGGTCCTGCTGGGAATGCTCGCCTCCGCGCTGGCCGCGGCCGTGGTCGGCGCCTACTGCTTCTCCTGGCGCGGGTCCACCCGCTTCTACGTCGCCATCGTGACCCTGGCGGTGAGCGTGGTCTGCGAGGCGCTCTACCTCGAGCAGCGGTGGACCGGCGGCGACAACGGCCTCTTCGGGTTCCAGCTGAGACTGCTCGATCGGATCGCCTGGTACGAGGTCTGCCTCGCCCTCCTCGGGGTGACGCTGGCCGTCGGAGTGGTGCTGACGCGCAGCGACTTCGGGCTCCTGATGCGGGCGATCCGGGACAACGAGGCGCGAGCTCGTCACCTCGGGTTCCGGGTCGACCTCCTCAAGGTGGCCATCCTGGCCG
>JAJPKS010000184.1 GCA_021323605.1 Bacillota bacterium
CCCTGGACCTTCAACGTCGAGGACTTCGAGCCCATCACCAAGCGCGTCCACATGCCCCCGCCCGCCCACCAGACCTTCGAGGGCGAGAACTTCGTCATCTGCTCCTTCTGCCCGCGCAAGCTGGACTGGGACCCGCTGGCGGTGCCGGTCCCCTACGCCCACTCCAACCTCAACTCGGACGAGGTCATGTACTACGTGGCCGGGACCTACGCCGCCCGCAAGGGGATCGAGGTCGGCTCCGTCACCCTCCACCCCTCGGGGATCGCCCACGGGCCGCAGCCGGGCCGCGCCGAGCAGTCGCTGGGCGCCACCGAGACCGACGAGCTGGCGGTGATGTGCGACACCTTCCATCCCCTCCGGCTCTCCCGGCTGGCCAGGGAGCTGGACGACCCCGCCTACGCCTATTCCTGGAACCCGGAGCGGGCGCCGGCCGGGGGCGCCAGGGGCGGCCGCTGACCCGCCCCCGGCACCGCCCCGCGCCCCCGTCCGGAGGCGAGCGGCGGCCGGCCGCAACCGGTCAGTCGTAGTACGGCTCGCGCTTCAGCTCCGCCAGCACGTCCGCGTCGTGGCCGAAGACGAGGCGGGCACCGGTGCGCTCCGCCACCTGGCGCACGAAACGGTGGCTGCGCCACCAGGCGGCGTGGTCGCGCAGCAGCCAGCCCAACGGTTGCCCCTGTTCGTAGTTCTCCCGGAGGTGGAACTGGTCGCTGGTGAGGAAGAAGGTGCCGGCGTTGGCCAGCTCCAGCTGCAGGCCGAGCAGGGCCGGAGTGTGGCCGGGCAGCCGGTGGAGGAGAAAGCCGTCGAAGAGCTCGATGCGGTCGCCGTGCAGGGGCCGCCAGTCGAAGGAGAAGTCCAGGTAGTGGGAGATGTAGGCCCCGAGGTCCTCTCTGGTGGCGACGGCGTAGAAGGCGTTGCGCAGCTCGTCGCCGTGGACGTAGACGGGCAGGTCGCGGCCGCGCAGGAACTCCAGCCCCCCGGCGTGGTCGAGGTGGAGGTGGGAGAGCACGACCGCCCGGACGTCGTCGAGGCCCAGCCCGGCCGCGGCCAGGGCGTTGTCGAGCCGGTTCTCGTCGCCGTAGTGGGTGATGGCGAACAGCTCCTGCACCGGGGGTGGCCACAGCTCGGCGAAGTTGGGGGCGGCGCCGGTGTCGAAGAGGACCACGCCCGCCTTCGGGTGCTCGATGGCCGCGGCGATGATGGCGACCTTGCGCCGGGGCGAGGCGGGGTTGGGGTCGGAGCGGGTGCTGACCCCGGCACCGGCCAGCGCGAACCCCTCGTCGTACTCGATGTTGCCCAGGTCCAGCAGGTGCAGCTTCATGTCGTCTCTCTCCCTATGGCCCCTGTCGAGCTGGCCCGGCGCCGGGCCGCGCCGCCCGGACACGCCGGGGGCGGAGCCGTGGCCGGCCCGGTCATTCTCCGTCCTGGCCGCGGGGCGCGCAACCGGGTCCGTGCCGGCGGCCCTGTCTCACGTATGGGGGCGGCGAGGTGAGTCAGCCGACGGTGAAGCGCGCCCGGCGATCCGGTCGTGCGGTGGCCCGATCGCCATCGCCGGAGCGCCCGGCTCCTCGCCTCGCCGTCGGGTGGCGCTCCAGCTCGTGATCGCGCTCGGCCTCCAGCATCTTGCCCGGGCGCCGCGCACCCGCCGGCGTCCGGGCCATCCCCGCTTGCCCATCCGGTTGGCCACCACGATCGACGGTGACCTCGGTGCGTCCAAGGCCGCGCCGCTTCGGGTCCACCTGGCCCCGTCGCTGCCGGCGCTCCCGCCCCCGGCCCTTGTCGCCGGCGCCGGCCACACCTCCGGCCGACGCTGCCCCCAGCCCGGGACAGGGCCGCGGCGGCCGGCGTCGGCGGTCCGGCGGCCGGCACCGGTTATAGTGATCGGTGTCCGGTGCCCGCCCGGCGGTCGGGGGGCGGTCGGCCGGCGGGCCGGGCGTGGACGACGGAGGATGGCGAACCCGCTCGCTGGATGCTTCGCACCCGGAGGTCGGTGATGACCGGTGGGCGGCCGGTGGCGCCGCCGTTCCAGGGGCGGGAGGGCGGCCCGGTGGCCCCGAGCGCTTGAGCGACCGACCTGGCACCGGCCTCCGCGCGCTCCTGACCCCCCTCCGGCTGGGTGGGCGGGAGGCCCGCAACCGCATCGTGTTCGCGGCCCACGTCACCAACCTGGCCCGGGACGGCCTCCCCGGTGCGGCCTCGCTCGCCTACTACGAGCGGCGCGCCCGGGGCGGCGCCGGCCTGATCGTCCTGGAGGAGGCCCAGGTCCACCCCTCCAGCCACCCCTACTGGCGGGCGGTGCGGGGTTACGATCCGGCCATCGTCGCCGCCTACCGCCGCCTGGCCGGCCCCCTGCACGAGGCCGGGACGCTGGTCCTGGTCCAGCTCTCCCACGCCGGCATGCAGGGCACGGGGCACATCCTGAAGCAGGCCCTCTGGGCGCCCTCCGCCGTCGCCAACCCGGCCACCCTGGAGATGCCGAAGGTGATGGAGCCGGAGGACATCGCCGCGGTCGTCCGGGGCTTCGCCGTGGCCGCGCGCCACGCCGTCGAGGGCGGCCTGGACGGGGTGGAGGTCAACGCCGGTCAGCACTCGCTGCTCCGTCAGTTCCTCTCCGGGTTGACCAACCTCCGCCAGGACGGGTACGGCGGCGATCCCGAGCGCCGCCTCCGCTTCGCCCGCGAGGTCCTGGCCGCGGTCCGGGAGGCGGTCGGGGAGGCGGCCGTGGTCGGTCTCCGCCTCTGTTGCGACGAGCGCGCCCCCTGGGCCGGGATCACGCCCGAGCAGGCCCCCGAGCTGGCGGCGGCGCTGGCTCCGGGGGTCGACTACGTGGCCGTGACCGCCGGCTCCATCTACAGCCTGGAGGCGGCGAGAGCGGGGCTGCACGAGCCGCCCGGCTACCTGCTCGACCTGGCCGGCGCCGTCCGCGCCCGGCTGGACGGGGTGCCGGTGTTCGCCAGCGGCTCGCTGGTCGACCCCGAGCAGGCCGCGGCCGCGGTCGAGCGCGGGCTGGCCGACGCCTGCGAGATGACCAGGGCGCTGATCGCCGACCCCGACCTCCCCCGCAAGCTCGAAGCGGGGAGGCCGGGGCAGGTGCGGCCCTGCATCCGCTGCAACCAGGACTGCGTCGTCCGCTCGGCGGCCAACGTCGCGGTCGGCTGCATCCACAACCCCGAGGCGGGGCGAGAGGGCGAGTTCCCGTCCCTGGTCCGGGCCCGGCGCGGCCGCCGCGTGCTGGTGGTCGGGGGCGGCCCCGCCGGCCTGGAGACGGCGCGGGTGGCGGCGCTGCGCGGGCATCGGGTGACCTTGCTGGAGCGGGCGACGGTGCTGGGCGGGACCCCGCGCGCGATCGCCGCCGCGGGCCAGCGGCCGCCGCTGGGGCTGGTGTCGAGCTGGCTCGCCGACCGGCTGGCCGAGCTGGAGGTGGAGGTCCGGCTGGGGACCCCGGCCGATCGGGCCGTGGTCGAGTCCGCCGGCGCCGAGCTGGTGGTGCTGGCCACCGGTGCCCGCCCGCGGCCCCCGGAGCGGCTCCCGGGCGGATCGCTGCCGCACGTGGTCAGCGTGCGCGATGTCCTGGCCGGGCGCCTGCCCGGGAGGGGGCGGGTGCTGGTGATCGACCGCACCGGTTCCTACCCGGCCATCGACGCCGCCCGTTGCGCCGCCGAGCGAGGTCGGCCGGTCACGGTCGTGAGCGAGGATCCCTTCGTCTCGGCGCAGCTGGGGTCGACCGGGGAGCTGGCGCCCTGGTACCGGGCGGCGGCCGCTCTGGGCATCGAGCTCCGGCCCCTGACCGTGGTCTGCGCGGTGGGGCCGGAATCGGTGCGGCTCCGGCAGCGGTTCGGGTCGGCGGAGGAGGAGCTGGAGGCCGACGGCGTGGTGCTCGCCGATCACGAGCTGCCCGACGACGCCCTCTACCGCGAGCTGGCCGGCGCCCTGCCGGGGGTGGAGGTGCGGCGGGCGGGCGACTGTCTCGCCCCGCGCCGGGTCCTGCACGCCCTGCTCGAGGGCGGCCGGGTGGGCCGGGAGGCCTGATGCGGCATCCTCGCTTCCCCTACCTCTTCTCCCCGATCCGGGTGGGCTCGATCACGGTCCCCAACCGGATCGTGTTCTCCGCCCACCTCACCAACCTGGCCGAGGACAACCGGCCGGGCCCCGACCTGATCGCCTACTACGAGGAGCGAGCCCGGGGCGGCGCCGGCCTCGTCATCACCGAGGAGCAATCGGTGCATCCCACCGACCGCGCCTACGAGCGTCTGATCGAGGCCTTCGACGAGTCCGTCGTCCCCCGCTACCGGGAGTTGACGGAGCGCGTCCACGCCCACGGCACGCCCATCCTGGCCCAGATCAACCACAACGGTGGCCAGGCCTCCTCGGTGTACAACCGCCTGCCGGTGTGGGCCCCGAGCCCGGTCGCCGACCCGCTCTTCCGGGAGGTCCCCAAGGAGATGGAGCCGGCGGAGATCGCCGAGGTGGTGGCCGCCTACGCCCGGGTGGCCCGGCACGTGCGCCAGGGCGGTTTCGACGGCGTCGAGCTGCAGGCCTCGCACAGCTCGCTGCTGCGCCAGTTCCTCTCCCCCCACGCCAACCGGCGCACCGACGCCTACGGGGGGACGGTCGAGCGCCGGGCCCGGCTGCTGCGGGAGGTGATCGGGGCCGTCCGGGCCGAGGTCGGCCGGGAGTTCGTGATCGGGGTCAGGGTTCCGGGGGACGAGTTCCTGGAGGACGGGTTGACGCTGGAGGACACGGTGGCCACCGTGCGCCTGCTCGACCGGGATGGGGCCATCGACTACGTCAACACCTCGATCGGCACCGCCACCCACACCCTCTTCATGGTCGAGGGCTCGATGCACCTGCCCCCCGGCTACCAGCTCTACGTGGCCGCGGCCCTGCGCGAGGTCACCGACCTGCCCGTGGTCGGGGTGGGCCGGATCAA
>JAJPKS010000480.1 GCA_021323605.1 Bacillota bacterium
CCACCGCCCAGCACGCCCTCGACTACGAGGCCCGGGGCAATCACGTCATGCGCACCCTGGAGACGGTGCGGGTGCCCACCATCGCCGCCATCGCCGGCGCCTGTACCGGAGGCGGTGCGGGCATGGCCGCCTGCTGCGACCTCCGTATCGCCTCGCCCTCGGCCCGCTACGGGTTCCCGATCGCGCGCACGCTGGGCAACTGTCTCTCCATGCAGAACTACGCCCGGCTCTTCGCCCTCCTCGGACCCGCCCGGACCAAGGACATCATTCTGCGGGCCCGCCTCATGGACGCCGCCGAGATGCTCGCCTGTGGCCTGGTCAGCGAGGTGGTGGCGGACGAGGAGTCCCTGGTGCCACGCGCCCAGGAGCTGGCGGAGCAGATGGCCGAGCACGCGCCCCTGACCATGGAGGTGACCAAGGAGGCGCTGCTGCGCATCCGCGATCGCCTGGTGCCCGAGGGGGCCGACTCGGACCTGGTGCTGAAGGCATACCTGTCCCGGGACTTCAAAGAGGGGGTGGAGGCCTTCCTGGCCAAGCGCAAGCCGGAGTGGCGAGGGGAGTGAGCGGCGATGTCCGGCGACGACATCGGACGAGGCCGGGGGGCGATCCGGCGTTCCTGGCGGTGGCCCACCTCCCCCAGAGATCGCCGGCGGGCTGCTACCATGAATGGCCCGGACGTTCTGGCAGCCCGGGCGCCTCGACCCGAGCCGGAACGGACCGATCAGGCCCTGGCGTGCCGAGGTAGCTCAGCCTGGTAGAGCACGTGACTGAAAATCACGGTGTCCCCAGTTCAAATCTGGGCCTCGGCACCAGCCTTCATCCCCGAGGGGAGTGACGGCCGGGACGTTCCGGATACAGGGGATGCCCGCACCTGCCGCAGGCCCGGGCCGGCCGTCCAGGTCGCGGCCTCACCTCTTGCCGCCGGCGTCTCCTCCGCCCTGGCCGGCGCTCCCGGACAGGCGCGACAGCTTGTCCGGGTTGGCCACCACGTCGATCTCCGTGATGCGCCCCTCGGCGGTGGTGACGCCGATGGCGGCGATGACCTGTCCGCCCGCCATCACCAGCGCGCCCAGGCCGCCGTTCAGCGCCACCGACCGCGCCGTCGCCTCCGGGTACCACCTGAGGCTGGCCAGCAGCACCCGGGCCACGCGCTCGGCGCCGGCGACCGGCTGGGGCGCCGCCCGCACCCTGCCTCCGCCGTCGGCGCGGAACACCACCGAGGGGTCGAGCAGGGGCAGCAGCACCTCCAGGTCCCCGCTGGCCGAGGCCTCCAGGAACGCGGTCACCAGGCGTCGTTGCTCGGCGGGGTCGGGGTCGAACCGAGGCCGGCGCGCCTCGACGCGACGGCGGGCGCGCGACGCCAGCTGGCGGCAGGCGGCCGGCGTCCTCCCCACCGCCGCCGCCACCTCCTCGAAGTCCATCCCGAACACGTCGTGGAGCACGAACACGGCCCGCTCGGCCGGGCTCAGCGTCTCCAGGACGACCAGCATGGCCATGCTCACCGACTCGTCGAGGGCGACGCGCTCGGCCGGGTCCTCCGCGGCCGGGTCGGGGGTTTCCACCAGCGGCTCCGGGAGCCAGGTCCCGACGTATGCCTCCCGCCGGGCCCGGGCCGAGCGCAGCAGGTCCATGCAGCGACGGGTGAGGACGGCGGTGAGCCAGCCCCGTGGATTCTCCACGGCGCCGGGCTCGGCCTGCGCCCAGCGGAGGAGCGTCTCCTGGACCGCGTCCTCGGCCTCGGCAACCGTGCCCAGCAGGCGGTAGGCGATGGCGAAGAGCCGCCGCCGCTCCCGCTCCGCCGGCTCCGCGCCGCCCGCCCGGATCAATCGGTCTCGACCAGCTCCAGGTTGATGGTCGGCGTGCGCTGCAGCCGGTGCGCGAGGGGGATCACCACGCCGTGCAGCAACGGGTACCTCCGGGCCAGCGCCGCCCCCGCCCGCCGGAACGCCTCGCCGCGGAGCTCGGTCACCCGCACCCGCACCGGGGCGCCGACGCGCCGCGCCGCCCCGCGCCGGAGGAGGGCGAGGGCGGCCGGGGACCGGCCGTTGCTCGCCGGCCACAGCTCGGCCTCCGGACGGCGGCGAAGCCGCTTGATCTTGCCCGTTCCCTCGTAGGTCCGGACGAAGGCCCGGCGCCCGTCGACCGCGATGTGTACCGGGGTGTCGACCGGCCTCCCGTCGCGCCGGTAGGTGGTCAGGATGACCGTCTTCTGGTCGGCGAACTGCTCCAGCCCGCGCGTCGTGGTTCTCATGTCTGGGGGACGGGACACCGAGGGGGATTGTGACATCTCCCGGCCGCGGCCTTCAGCGCGTCTCCGTGACCCCGGTCCGAGCTGGCGTGTGGAGAGCCGGGCCGCGGGCCGGGTGGCGCCCCGGCCGCGTCGGGGGCCGGGGCCGGCGAAGCGCCGCTCATCCGCTGCCCGGGGCGAGCGGCTCGCCCCGTTCCCGGGACGGCTCCGGAGCCACGGCGCCCGCCCCTGCCTCCGGCCGCTCGGCGATGGTCACGCCGCTGCTGGCCGGGAGATGGGGGCGGGGAGAGGAGCGGTCCGTCCCTGCTCCAGGGCCGTCGTCAGCTCGCCGCGGTGAGCCGGTCGTGCCTCACGTCCGTCCCAGGGCGGCAACCAGGCCGCGAGCCAGAAAGCGCTGGAAGCCGAGGGCGAAGAGGAGCGGTGGGACCATGGCGAGCACGACGCTGGCCGCCGTCAGGGCCAGGCTGGCGTCGGGGTTGGTGGCCACTGAGGCCAGGATCACGGGCAGGGTCTGGGACTTGATGGTCTGCGTCAGCAGGAGCGCGAACAGGAACTCGTTGTAGGAGAACATGAAGGCGAAGGCGCCGGCGGCCACCAGACCCGGCGCGGCCAGCGGGAGCACGATCCGAAACAACACCTGGAGCCGGCCGCAGCCGTCGATGAGGGCGGCCTCTTCGATCTCCTCGGGCAGGGCCCGAAAGTGGTCGCGCAGGAACCAGACCGTGAAGGGCAGGGTGAAGGTGAGGTCGACGAGGATGAGACCCGTGTAGGTGTCGAGCAGGTTGGCGGCGTTGATGATGGCGTAGTAGGGAATCGCCACCGCGATGGCGGGGAGCAGGCGGCTGCCGAGCAGGAAGTTGAAGGCCAGGGTCTTGCCGGCGAACCGGAGTCGGGCGAAGGAATATGCCGCCAGAGCGCCCAGGACCGCGTTCGCGATCGTCACCGCGACGGCGACGATGATGCTGTTCTCCAGGGCCTGGGGCACCTCTCGGGCTTCCTGGGAAATCCGGCTCCGGAGCGTGCCCGTCACCTCGAAGCTTCGCGGTATCGCCCCGGTGAAGATGTAGTCGAAGTTCCCGACGGTGGGCTGCTGGGGGAGCAGGTGGCTGGGGCGGGTGAGCAGCTCGTTCTCGCCCTGGAAGCTGGAGTCGAGGATCCACAGCATGGGCGCGAGCACGAAGAAGAGCACGACCACGGTGGCCGCCCAGAGCCCACCCTTCTGGAGCAGCTTCCGTCGAGCAGAGGTCATCGATTCGACTCCACCCGCAGCGCCCGCAGGTAGCCGAGGATGATCACCAGAAGGGCGGCCGCGATCAGGAAGGCGAGCGCGGAACCGTTGCCGAGGTTCACGAACTTGAAGACCTCCGTGTAGGCGAACCAGCTGACCAGGGCGGTGGCGTTGGCCGGCCCCCCGCCGGTCATGATGTAGACGAGGTCGAAGGTGACGGCAGCCACGATCGTCTCGTAGATGAGCACCAGCAGGAGTGGGGCGCGCAGGAGGGGAAGGGTGATGTGACGAAAGATTGCCCACCAACCGGCGCCGTCGACCCGGGCTGCACCGTAGGTTTCAGCGGGGATCGCCCGCAGACCGGCGAGCAGGAAGATGGCGGCCAGAGGGCCCTCGTGCCAGACCTGGGCGAAGACCAGGGCAACCCGCGCCAGCTGAGGGTTGCTCAACCAGGGGATGGCGTAGTGGACGATCGACAGCTGACGGAGAATCGAGTTGAGGACGCCGTAGTCGTCGTTGAGGATCCAGCGCCAGATGATGCCGCTGACGACGGGGGGCAGGGCCCAGGGCAACAGCACCGCCACCCTCAGTATGCCCGCTCCGGCGAAGGCCTGGTTGAGAAGCAGGGCGACCAGCAGGCCGAAGACCATCACCGCCGGCACCGACATCAGGACGAAGACGAGGGTCGAGGTGACGGAGTCGACCAGGTAGAAGCTATGAAACACATCGACGTAGTTGCCGAACCCCACGAAGTGGTGGTCGCCGGGATCGGTGAGCAGCTCTTTGTGCAGGCTCAGGTAGGCGGCGTAGAGGATCGGATAGAGGCTGAAGGCGGCGACCACCAGAAGCACGGGGAGCAACGTCAGGTAGGCGTAGATCGCCTCCCGTCCCGGGCCTGGCCGTCTCCGTAGAGCGGGCGTTCGGCCAGCTTCGGTGGCGGCGGTGACGTTGGCCACCTCAGGAATTACCCTGCTTGAGCGACTTCCACTTTTCGGCCATGGCGTCGAGGGCGGCCTGGGTCGAGGTCTGGCCGAGGTAGGCCTTTTGCAGCTCGGCCCGGGTGAAGACGTCCCAGTCGGGGAAGTACTTGGTCAGTCCCTCCTTGATCCGGGCCAGTTCCTGGTTCCGGCGCAGCATGTCGGGGTCGCCCCACTGGCTGAAGGCGGTTCGCACCTGCTGGTCGTCCCACAGCGACTTCCAGCCGAAGCCGAGACCGTTCTCCACCGCCCAACGGACCACGACCGGGCTGAACGTCCCGTTCACCTTGCCGCCGAAGTACTGGAGGAATTGGTCGGCGGCCTTCTGGACGTCCGGGGGCCGCCTGGTGAGCTGGTCGGTGACGGCATAGAAGCGCACGTAACCGACGGTGTTGTGGGTCTCCCCGGGCATGGGCGCCATCTTGAACTTCCCGGCGAAGGGGCCCGAGCCGGACTTGTTCAGCTCGGCCTGGTTGTACGTCTCCAGGATCGTGAACGTGTGGGCGCCCGAGGCCATCGCCTTGACGACCGGGATCTCCTCCGAGGTCAGCGAGGCCGGGTCCATGATCCTGGCGTTGTTCATCGCATCTCGAATCCAGTCGATGACCTTGGCCGCAGCCGAGCCCGCCCGATTGAAGACCGGGTTGAGGTTGTCGTCGAAGAGATGTCCATCCTGACGGGAGAAAACCATCGACTCCCAGACCTCGATCGAGCCGGGATCGGACTGGGAGAAGAGCAGAAGGACGGGATAGTTGGCGATGCCTTTGGACTTGATCTCGAGCGCCTGCTGGGTCAGCTCTTCCCAGGTCTGGGGTGGAGTCGAGATGCCGGCTCGCTGGAGGTGGTCCTGGTTGTAGAGGAAGGCCCAGGTGTCGGCGTAGTAGGGGATGCCGTAGAGCTTTCCCTGGTAGGTCATCCCCTGCAGCACGTATGGGAAATAATCGCTTTTGTACGAGGTGAGGTCGGAGAAGCCGCTCGAGAGCGGCGTGATCCACCTGGCGGCCGCCCACTCGGACAGCCAGTGGTCGGAGCTGTAGCAGATGTCGGTCGGCGTCTTGCCGGTGAACCGGGCAACCATGGTGTCGTGGTAGTTGGTCCACGCAAAGTCCTGGAACTGGATCTGGACGTTCTTGTGGCTGGACTGGAACTTCTTGATGTTGTCCTGGATGGTGGAGACGCCGTAGGACCAGGTCACGAACGAGAGCTGGATTGAGCCGCTGCTCTGGCTGCCCTGCCCGCACGCCTCCATGAGGGCGAACGCAGCCGTACCGGACAGCCCGAGACCGACGACGCGCTGGACGAACTCCCGGCGACTCAGACGTCCGCCTGCCAGCTCCGCGGTGAGGTTTTCGAGGTCTTTCATGTCAACCACTCTCCTCTCCCTGTGGCGGATTCCCGGTGGCCGCTTTCTCCGGCTCTTCGATCGAGCCGGACGCGATCACCGGGGCTTCTTTCTGCCGGTCTCCTCAGGACTCCACTCGATCCTCCTCGGTGGCGGGGCCCCGGGGTTCGGTGGAGACGGCCTCCGGGACGGCCGCCGACGTGCGCGGTCTCCTGGCGATACCGGGCTGGCTGTTGCGAGCCTCGTCGAGGTACGCGTAGGCCGTCACCCGGGAGATCCCGAGGGCCCGGCTCACCCGTTCCACGGCCCGCTTGAC
>JAJPKS010000161.1 GCA_021323605.1 Bacillota bacterium
GACCGCGACCGGGCGCCCGAGCGGTGCGGCCTGCACGCCCGGGCCGACGACCCCGGGTATCTTGCACTATCTTGACGTTCGTTCTCCTCAGTGCAATACTGCGCCACGCCGGTCGACCGGCAGTGGAGAGGAGGAGGAACGCACATGGCGTCCGAGCTGTCCCCGCGTCTCGTGGTCGCCCGACTGGATCGGATCCCCATCTGGTCGCTGCCGTATCTCTTCGTGTGGGTGATCGGGGTCGGGTTTCTCTTCACCTTCTACGACATCTTCGACATCAACGTCTCGTTCATCCAGACCTGCACCCAGATCGTCTCCCACTGCACGCCCGAGAACGCCAGCCAGTTCCTGGGCGTCCCCCTGCTGGTCAACCTGATCGGGTACGTGGTCGGCACGCTGATCCTGAGCCCGCTGGCGGACCGCTTCGGCCGGCGCGACATGCTGCTGGTGACGATGGCGATCACCGGCCTGGGATCGCTCTTCACCGCCTTCACCGGCGACCTGACCGCGTTCACCGCGGCCCGCTTCGTCACCGGCATCGGGGTGGGGGCCGACCTGGCCATCGTCAACACGTACATCAACGAGGTGGCCCCTCGCTCCGGGCGCGCGCGCTACACGGCGCTGGTCTTCATCATGTCCTCGCTGGGGGCCTTCTTCGGGATCTGGGTCGGCCTGGTGCTCACCACCGCCCCCACTCCCTTCCCGCTGGGGCTGCCCTTCGCCGTGGCCGGGCCCGGCTTCTCGATCGGCTGGAGGATCATGTACCTGATCGGGGCCCTGCTGGCCCTGGTCGGTATCCTGCTCCGACTGCAGATCCCGGAGTCCCCGCGTTGGCTCATCACCCAGGGCCGGGTCGAGGACGCGGACGGAGTGGTGCGGGCCATGGAGGAGCGGGCCGGCCGGAGCCGTTCCCTGCCCTCGCCCGAGCCCGACCTGGAGGTGGAGGTGGCGGCCCCGAGGATCTCGTACGCCGAGATCTTCGGCGACCCGAGGTACGTGCGGCGGATGGCGCTCCTGCTCGCCGTCTGGTTCATCGGCTACATGACCGTCTATGCCTACGCGGTCGGGCTGACGGTCGCCCTGGTCACGCTCTCCTACCCCCCGCCGGAGGCGGGGATGATCGCAGCCGTGGGCACGCTGGGGTTCATCTTGTGCGCGGTCTTCGCCTACCTGTGGGGTGAGCGGCTGGAGCGCAAGCGCTGGCTGCCGATCTCGGCCGCGATCACGGTGGTCGGGGCCGTCATCCTCGGGCTGGCGGCGCACAACCTGGCCGTGGCCTTCATCGGCTCGATCGTGATCTTCTTCGGGTTCAACTTCTGGGTGCCGATGACCTACAGCTGGTCCACGGAGAACTTCCCCACCCGTGCCCGCACCACCGGCTTCGCCCTGGTGGACGGCGTCGGGCACCTGGGCGGCGGCGTCGGCCAGCTCGTGGTCGCTCCCCTCATCCCCCTCCTCGGCCCGCTCGCCTCCATGTTGTTGATCGCGGCCTTCATCGTCATCTCCTCGGTGATCGCCCAGTTCGGGACCCCGACCCGCGACCAGCGCCTGGACGTGGTCTCGCCCTGAGGGGCGCCCTCTCGCCTCCGGTCGCCCCCGGTCCCCGGCCCGGCCGCGGCCGGCCTCAGGTCGTGGGCAGCGCGTCCGGGCCGGCGAGCCAGGCCCGGAAGGTGGGGCCCTCGAGGCGGGCCCCGGCTCCGGGCAGAAGCGCGTCCTCCGGGATCTCGGCCGGGGCCGGGTCGGCGACCACGGCGACGCCGAGGCCGCGCCGCTCGGCCAGCGCCCGGGCCAGGGCCACCAGGTCGGCCGGCTCCGGACCGGCCAGGTCCGGCACCGTCCCGGCCGGCCCCGCTTCCACCAGCTCGACCAG
Organism: Bacillota bacterium; assembly: GCA_021323605.1. Taxonomy (GTDB): domain Bacteria; phylum Chloroflexota; class Dormibacteria; order Dormibacterales; family Dormibacteraceae; genus CADDZO01. The sequence continues at coordinate 1,868 of JAJPKS010000161.1, forward strand.
CACCCGCCCCACGGTCCGGGCCGCCACCGTCTGCACGCGCAGGCTGGGCACGTGGGCCGTCGACCGTTGTCTGCCCCAGGCCAGCACCTGGCCGGCGAACTCGTGGAACTGGGTGGCCCGGAGGACGGTGGCCGGTACCGGGCCGGCCAGGACCGCCCGCTCCTGGGCCAGCTTGGCGGCGTAGTACCCGTAGCCGGCGGCCCGATCGATGCCGACGATCGAAAGGGTGACCAGGTGGCGGACGCCGCACGCGGCGCCCACCGTGTGCAGGCGGCCGCTGACTTCGGTGAAGAAGGCGGTCGCCGCCTCCCGCTCGGTCGTGCCCGGGTTGGTCACGTCGACCACGGCCTCGACCCCCTCCAGGGCCGCCTCCAGCCCGCTCCCGGTGCGCACGTCCACGCCTCGCGATCGGCTGAGCACGGCCACCCCGTGTCCCCGCGCTCGGGCGGTGTCCACCACGTAGCGTCCGACCGTCCCGGTGCCACCCGCCACCGCGATTCGCATCGTCGACCTCATTGCCTCGTCCGGACGGCGAGCCCCTCCCCCGCCCGGGCCACGCGCGCCGTGGCCGGCCGGGCTCAGTCCCTCGCCGCCCCCGGCCCCTGGCCCAGCCCGGCCAGATAGTCCAGGGCCTCCTCGATCCCGATCACCTCGGCGTACTTGGACTGCAGATCGAACAGGTTGGCCCGGTGGGGGTCGGGGGCCCGGTCCCCGACGCACTCCCGGACCACGAAGGTGGGGTGGCCGTGCTGAAGCCCGTCCACCACCGTGGCCCGCACGCAGCCCGAGGTGGTGGCCCCCGCCACCAGCAGGGTGTCCACGCCCTCCGCCGCCAGCAGGCTGGCCAGCGTCGTCCCGAAGAAGGCCGAGGCGTAGTGCTTGTAGATCAAGGGCTCCTCCGGCCGGCGTCCGAGGCGGGGATCGAGTTCCACCCAGGGCGATCCCACCGTCAGCTCGGCCAGTGAGGGCACCTTCCGCACCCAGACGCCGGCGTCGCGGAGGTGGGACTGGTAGGCGATGCTGGTGAACACGACCGGCACCCCGACCGCGCGCGCCCGGTCCAGCAACCGGCGGGTGGCGAGGACCTCGTCGCTCAGGTCGCTGCCCAGGGGGCATTCGGGATCGGTGAAGCCCCGGCTGAGATCGACGACCAGGAGCGCCGGGCGTCGACCCGGCTGCAGTCGTCCGGTGAAGCCCGAGCGCCGGTAGATGGCCGATGTGTCCTGGCTCATGTCCTCGATCCTCCCCCATCTCCCCGAACCGGGGCCAGCCCTGGGATCCATCCGCCGCATCCCGGACCGAGGCTCCGGACGGCGGGGAGGAAGCGTTGACGGGCCCCGACGGCCGTGTGACACTGGGGACGGGCTCCCGTGGTCGGGCGGGGAGGAAACGAGCAGGATCGGCCGGCCTGGCTCCGGCGGCTGCTGGCAGCGTGTGGTGGGCGCTACGGTCCACGCGCCGTGGCCAGCGCGGGGCTGCTGGGCGCCGTCGAGGCCGACTTCGGGCTCCGTCAGCTCATGGTCGAGCGGGACCTGGGCGGGGCCTACAACCTCAACCTGCTGGTCCGCACCCGCTCCGGCCGCCGGGTGGTGAGGGTCCACCGGCCCTGGGCGTCCCTGGACCGGGTGGCGCTCCTGCAGCGGACTCGCCTGCGCCTGGCCGCAGCGGGCCTCCCCGTCGCCCGCCCCCTGGCCGCCCCCCGCCGCCTGGCGGGGCGGGTGGTGGAGGTGGAGGAGTTCGTCGGCCACGACCGGCTGGCCGACGACTGGGTCCGGGCGGAGAGCGCCTTCGCCCTGCTCGGGCGCCTGCACGACGTCCTCCGCCGGGCCGCCCCCTCGCCTCTCCCGCTGCCGGCGGTCAGCCACGCCGGCGGTCCCTTCTACGTCCTGGCCTGGCTGGAGCGACTGGAGCATGCCCTGACCCCGGCTCCCGGGGACGGAGAGATGGTCCGGGAACGGGCGGCGTGCCGGGAGACCCGCCATCTGCTCGGCCGGTTCGCGATCTGGTGGCGCCAGCACGCCGCCTGGCTGCCTCGCCAGCCCATCCACGGCGATTTCGGCTGGGCCAACGTGCTCTTCCGTGAGGGCAGGGTCGCGGCCGTGCTCGACTTCGACTTCCTGGCCCCCCGGGAGCGCGCCTTCGAGCTGGCCCGGAGCCTGTGGACGCTCCTCCGCCGCCTTGCCCCCGGGATCCCGCCCGTCCGCTACCCCTGGGAGCGGCTGCGCCGGCTCCTGGCCGCCTACGACGCCGCCACGGAGCGGCCCCTCCAGCCGGCCGAGCTGGCGGCACTTCCCTACGAGCTGGCCCGGGTGCCGCTGACCTGGGTGGCGGAGGCGGCGCTGACCGGGGACGCGGTCGGGACCCTGCACCGTGCCTCGGCCGAGCTCCCGGCCTCGCGCTGGCTGCTGGACCACGCCGCCGCGGTCACGGCCGAACTCCTCCCCGCCGGCTGAGTCCGGCCGGGCCCTGGAAGGGCTCGCCCTTGGGACCGGCGCCGCCCCGGGTGAGCGGGGGTCCCACCGTGCCGGAGCACGTCGCGTCGGGCAGCCCGCGGGCGGGCCGGGGCCGGCGGGCGAGGTGGACCTGGGCGTGGGCGGCGGCGGAGAGGCGGAGGCGGAAGCCGAGCCAGGCGGGGCAGGAGAGGCCCAGGCTGGCGGCCCCCTCGGGGTCGCCCTCCAGGCCGCGGTCGAGGGTGCCGA
>JAJPKS010000007.1 GCA_021323605.1 Bacillota bacterium
GCTGCCCGTTGATGACCGACGTGATCCAGCGACCCGCCGTCGTCTCGCAGGGCGCGTGGATGCGGTGAAGCAAGGTCGGCTCATCCTCAAGGATGCGCTCCAATTGACGGAAGTGCCAGCCGACCAGGCATGGCTGGAGGCACGCTTGGAGAGCTTCGCCACCGCTGTCCGACTGAGTGGCGTCGTGAGCCATGAGGACATCCTGCGTCAACTCGACCACGAGGTCTTCGACGTGGTGGGCGCGCGGGGCCAGGAGCGACGAGTGCGCCAGATCGCCGATTGGTTGAATCGTCAGGGTCCGCTCGTGCTGGCGAACGGTCTCTCATGCGCTGTCAACCCTCCATCCCCTCTGCAACAAGGGATGGAGGGAGGAACGTACCGACGCCTCCGCTCACCGACGTTCGTCTTCGACCCGGCTGGCACCAAGACCGCCCCATCGCCTGACAAGGGAATGAAGGACTTCGGCCCCTTCGATGCGGAGTTCTTCACGCCCAAGCGGCCGCGCATCGCCGTGGTGACCCCGAGGGCTTTCCAGGGAGATGTGGAGGTCTTTCTGCGAAAGTTCAAGCAGGGGATACCCAATGCTGAGACGTTTTCACAGGGCTTCATCCGCAAGTACCGCCTGAGCGACTGCACGTTCCACATCGAGGCGTTCGAGCCGGGGCCGCACGAGGCGGCCAGCTATCGCCAGGCTTGCCTGAATACGCTCACCGCAACCCCGAAGCCTAACCTCGCCTTCGTGATCATCAAGGAGGAGCACAAGGGGCTGCACGGGAATGACAACCCCTACCTGGTGGCGAAGTCAGTCTTCATGTCGCAGGGGGTACCGGTGCAGGAGGTCACGATCGAGACGATTCGGGTACCGCCCCACCTCGAGCGTAGCGTGCCCTACGCTCTCAGCAGCATCGCCCTGGCCTCCTACGCCAAGCTCGGCGGCATCCCGTTCGTCATCAGCGCGACCCAGAGCCTGGCGCAAGAGCTGGTGATCGGGATTGGCAGCGCATCGCTCCGTGCAGAGCGCCTCACCGAGCCCGAGCGCGTCGTGGGGATCACCACCGTGTTCACGGCTGACGGGAACTACCTGCTCCATAACGTTTCGCGCGAAACACCCTACGACGAGTATCCGGACGAGTTGCTCACCATGCTCCGCACCACGGTGGACCAGGTTTGCGCCCGCAACGCCTGGCAGCCCGGCGACACCATCCGGCTGGTGTTCCACCTATTCAAGCCCTTGAAGGATGTCGAGGCGCAAGCCGTCAAGCGACTCGTAGAGGGCCTGGCGAGGGACTACCGCGTCGAGTTCGCGTTCCTGCACGTGAGCGAGCAGCACGAATGGGTGCTCTTCGACCGTCACAGCGAGGGCGTGCAGGATTGGCAGGTAGCCGATCCTCAGCTTCGAGGACGGCGGAAGGGCGAGTACGTGCCCGACCGCGGTTACGCCGTCCTGCTCGGTCGGTCGGAGATCCTCTTGACCACGATCGGCCCAAGGGGCCTGATGACCCCTCTCCAGGGCACGCCGCGTCCCCTCCTGCTGAAGCTGCACCGCGAGTCGACGTTTCAGGACCTGGAGTACCTGGCAGGCCAGCTGTATCGGTTCACGTCGCTCTCGTGGCGCAGCCTGTTCCCGACGAACAGGCCGGTGACCATCCTCTACTCGGACCTGATCGCCTCGCTGCTGGGTCGCCTCCAGCACGTCCAGCATTGGAACCCTGATGTCCTCGCCACAACGCTACGGACCAGCCGGTGGTTCCTATGAGCGCGAAAGATGCGATGCCTGACACCGGCGCTGGAGGAGGCCTGGGTGCGGCCAGGGGGCGCGACGCGGAAGCCCGAGGCGCCCGAGCCAGCGGCCGCGATGGTGCCTCCGAGGTCGCCGCTCTCCTCGGAGCGCAACAGCGCGCCCTTGTCGCCCGTGTGGCGACCGCGAACGCGTCGGGCAACCTCGAGGGGCTGTTCGCCTACCACGTGCTGCACGATGAGCCCAGCTTCCCGCTCGACTGGGACGTCGACCCCTTCACGCAAGCCTGGCTCGCCGCGAATGCCGATCGTCTCGGGCATACGCCAACCATCGCCACGCTTGGCTACGGGCTCCGGCATTTCCGCACCAAGGCGCCACCTCGGGTCACTGAGAGGCTCACCAGCGAATTGGTGAAGCTACGGCTGCGCGATCCCTTCCCCGAGGACCGCGTCTCCTTCGCCTTCGACCCGATCACGTTCCTCGGCATCGCCCTAGCCGCCAAGGCCCTCGCGAAGGAGGGCGATGAAACCCGCGCCTGGCTGGTGAGCGTGCTCGACGACCCCCGATGTCACAGCGCGACCTCGTACCATGCCCTGCTCCAGGGGTACATCCGATGGATCCTAACCGGCAACGCCAAGACCGTCGCTGCTGTCCGCCAGCACCGGAACGTGGAGGAGCTGGCGTTACTGGAGTGGGGAAGCCGGCGAGGAGCGCTGCTGCTCGTCGACCCGCTGGTCGATCTGTCGAGGCTCCAGGCACGCGTGCTGCAGGAGGCGGCTGTCGCGGATCCGTCTACGCTCGGGGCCGCCCGTGCTGCCGTCGTCTGGAGCGCTGTCCACGCGTCCCTCGTGCGGAGCGTGGACGAGCTCGTGTTGTCGCGCAGCCATGTTGCAACCCTGCTGCGGCGCTTCGAGGCCGCCATGCGCCGGTGGCGCTGGGACGATCCCACCGTGGTGAGGCAGCGCCCCATCCGATGGGAGATCACCGCCGAGCGCGAGGTACAGGACATTCTCTGGATCATCCTGCGCTCCGTCTTTGAAGACGTGATCGACGAGGAGACCTTGCCGAAGGTCGGCCACAGCACCTATCGCGCCGACTTTGGCATACCGTCGCTGCGTCTCCTGATCGAGGTGAAGTACGCCCGCAAGGCGAGCGATTTCAGGGTGCTCGAGAAAGAGGTCATGGAGGACTCGATTGCCTACCTGCAGAGGAGCGATCGCTACGATCGCATCCTGGTTTTCATCTACGATGATTCCGCGTCAGTTCAGGAACACGATATAACCGAGAGGAGCTTACGGGAATTACCCGGGATTGAGGACGTCGTTATCGTCTCGCGTCCCAGCCAACTGGACGTACGGTAGTCAATGTCGATCCCACCCGGAACGAGGTCTCATTCCGGCTGGTACGAAACTGGCAGAGCTTATCAGCGAGAGGCATATTCAGCCCGACTGGTCAGTGTTCTGAGCCGGAGATTTCGTGCCGAGGTGTGCACGATGGGCGACAACTGGCCGTGTGCGAGGTCGAGAGGCGATGCCGGTGACGCTGTCGGAGGAGGAGTCGACGAGCTTGCGGGCGTGGGCAAGGCATCGGAAGACCTCCCCACCCCTGGCGACGCGATCCCGAATCACGCTCGCCTGCACGGGGGCAACGGCAGTACCGTGGTCATCGAGGAGCTGGGGCTGAGCCGGCCCACGGTCGCCAGGTGCACGATCATCGATGAGTAGCCCTACGTCAAGCCAACTGGTGTCGTGGCTGAACGAGTGCCTGGAGAGCCCGATGCTGGGCCGGGTCGTAGGGCATCCGGCTCTGTCGACAATGCCAGATGACGAAGACCCAGGTGCGGGCGAGGATGCGGACCGCGTGCGGGTGGTCGTGGCCGCGAGCGATGGCCTGGCGGCAGAGGTGGACGGCTTGGTCACTACTATCGTAGTCGTGACCCATGAGCGTCGTGACCGCTCTGGAGCGCACGACGAGGGTGATGACTGCACCAGGCTCGCCAGCGCTCGGCTCGTCCCCACCACGACCACACCAGACGAAGCTCCGGCGAGCGCGCGGGCAGCGGCGGCGCCACCATCAGCAGCCGGCGCCCCTCGGACACGCTCAAGCCGGCCAGGCCGGAAGGACACCCCCTGGTTGCGCCTCGGCCTGGCTGCGGATCGCCGTCAGCCAGGCGTGGGCCGGCATCGACCGGGTGAGGTGCCGGTACCAGCTCGGCCAGTGCCGGACCTGGTCCTGGTCCAGCCCGGTCTCCCCCTTCGCCTCCTCGAGGCACTGCTCGGCGGTGGACCGGGTCGCGGCCACCGTCGCCAGCTCCTGGAGCGTGACCTCGGTCGGGGCCA
>JAJPKS010000482.1 GCA_021323605.1 Bacillota bacterium
CCCTCGATCAGCACCGTCACCCCGAGCGCGGCCAGCCAGGCGTTCAGCCAGTTGGCCCGCAGCCCGGGCGCGCGCAGCTCCCCCATTCAGATCACCTCCACGGCTCGGGACACAACGTGGTCGGCCTGGCGCAGAACCGCCTCCAGCAACGCCAGCCCCCAGAGGCCGTAACGCTCACAGAGGCGCCGGAACCGCCGGGGCTGCTCCCAGTCAGGCTGGGAGAGGTCGCCCCCCACCACCAGGCGCACCCCGTCGAGGTCGGCCGCGACCGCCCCCGGAGCCCGGTCGGCGGCGAGCCCGATCCAGGGCCGGCCGTGGCCGTGGTGGGCGGCGACCAGGTGCAGGACCAGCTCCGGGTCGCATCCCTCCAGGTGACGCGCCTCCAGATGGCGCGCCAGCAGGCGGACGCTCAGCAGCTCGTGGCGACCACCCTTCGGCCAGCCGGAGGCCCGGCGGTCCGGCTCGATCCGTTCGGGCGGTGCGCCCGACTTGGCCAGAGGCGCCGGGGATGTCGCCTCCGGGTCGAGCCAGCGCTGGAAGCGCAGGTCGTGCTTGCCCAGGTCGTGGCTGCGGCCAGCCCGCTCCAGGGACTCGACCACCACCCTGGGCAGGCCCAGGCGCTCGGCCACGCGGCGCGCCTGCTCGCCCACCGCCCCCAAGTGATCGGCGAGGAAGGCAGAGCCGGCCTCGAAGCTCAGCTCCTCCAGGGCGTCGGCCCGGAGGCGAAGACGCTCCTGGGTTGGCTCCCTCCGCGGCGCCTCCAGGTAGAACGGCAGGCCGCGGTCGTCACGGACGAGGCGCCCTTCGCGGAGCCGCGCCAGATACTGGCTCCACTCCGTCTGGTCGAGCCAGGGATGGGGCTCAAGCGAGACCAGGATCTCCAGGAGGCGCCCGACCAGCTCGCCCTCCCGCTCGGGGTCCGACGCTTCCGGCTCCCGCTCCAGGTCCTGCTCGGACGGTCTCAGCCGTCGGACGATCGCCTCCATCTCCTGACGACGCTCGTCCGGAGCCTCGGGGACCAGGTTGCGCAGCGCCGCCGCGTCCAACCAGAGCAGGCCGGCGTCGAGTGGGGCCACGTCCAGCACCGGCTCGCGCGCCTCCGGGTTCCAGCCGGTCCGGTCGTAGAGCCCCGTCCCCACCGGCAGCACCACCTGGTCGCCCGGCTGCAGCTCGGCGGGTGTCACCGTCTCCAGCGTCGAGCGGTCGGCCGCGACCCTCCCCACCTTTTCCACCTCACGCCGCTGGAGCACCTGCTGCAGCTCCCCGACGGGCACCTCGACCGCCTCCGCCTCCCGCAGCGGGGGCAGCAACCTCTCGTCCGCCGCGGGCAGGTGGGCCCGCCAGCAGACCGAGAGGTCCGCGTCTGCGTCCAGCCCTTCGAAGAACAGCTCCACCGGCGGCTCGCCGGGCTCGGGGAAGGAGGTCTTGGCCAGCTCCCAGAGGTGGTCGGGCAGCAGCTCGCCCACCTCGGGGGGCACATCCTCGGGCTGCCCCACCACCTCGGACACGTGCTCCGGCGCGAGGTCGAGTTCCTCGCCGGCCGCCCGCAGTCGCCCCCAGACCCGCTCCGGCTCCGTCCCGTACGGGGGCCAGAGCTGCGCGTCCTCGGCGTGGCAGACCACCCCCCGGGCGTGGGGGCGATCGCCCAGCCGGTTGAGGCGGCCGAAGCGCTGGACCAGGGCCCGGGCGCCCGCCGTCTCGGTGACCAGGAAGTCGAAGTCGAGGTCGGCCCCCACCTCCAGGGTCTGGGTGGCGACCACGACCAGGTCCCGGGCACGCCGGGCCTTCGGATCGCGGCCGGAGGGAGCACCTCCCTCCTGATCCAGCAGCCGCTTCCGGACGGCCCCGGCCTCGCGCTCCCGCACCCGCCCGGTCAGCAGCTCCAGGTCGGCCTCCCAGCCGGTCCTGCGGCGCGAGCCCTCCAGGGCCTCCATCACCTCCCGGGCCCGGCCCACCGTGTTGCAGAAGACGACACAGGTCGAGCCCGGTCGCCCGGCCAGCAGCTGCCGTGCCCGGGCCGCGAGCGTCCCGGCCAGGTCCTTGCGGGTCGTGGCCACCAGCTCGACCGGCTTGGTCGCCCGGAGCCGTTTGCGGACCTCCTCACACCCCAGGTCCTCGGGGCCGAGGTCGAAGCGTTCTCCCCCCTCCTCCCCGGTGGCGGTCAGGGTCACCAGCCGGCAGCGGGCGCGGCCGCCGGGGAGCAACCTTCCAGGGTCGCCCAGGTCACACTCGGCCGCGATCCCGACCAACCGGGTCAGGGGCCGGGCCAGGTGGGCCTCGTCGAGCAGGACCAGGCTGTCGGCGCCGGCCAGGGCGGCGTCGACGGGGCGCATCGAGGTGCTGGAGCCGTAGCCGCGGAAGAGGAGCCGGCTGGCGAACATGGGCACGGTGGCGAGGATCAGGCAGGGATGGGCGGGGTCCGGCGGTCGGGCGCCCAGCTCGGCCCCGCCACGCAGGCGGACCACGTGCAGCGGACCCCCCTCCAGGGGGGTGACGGCGAGGCTGCGCAGCGCCTCCGCCACCGCCTCCAGCGCCTGCACGTCCTGGTTGGTGGCGTCTTCCCAGGACATGCGCAGCCGCTCGGGACGGGCCAGCAGCTCCTGCAGGTGGCGGGCGTGGTCGTGGGCGACGTCGATCAAGAGCCGGCGGTTGACCACGTACCAGGTCCGGGTGGGAGCGGTGCGGGCCCGATCTGCGGCGGCCCGAGCCAGCGCCCAGACGGCGATGTCGAGGCAGGCGGTCTTGCCCAGGCCGGTGGGCACCCCGATGGCGTCCGGCCACCCCCGTTCGGCCACCCGGACGGCGAGGCTACGCTGCCAGGGGAAGGGCTCCCGACCACGGTTGGCGGCGCGGAAGAAGACGTCGAAGCTGGGAACCTCAGCCACGGCCGTCCTCCCCCACCGGGGCCATCAGTCCCATGCCGTACTGGCGGGCACGTCCCAGGACCATGGGGCCGGCGACCGGGGTGGCGAAGACCACCTCCAGGTAGGAGTAGGGCCGGCGTACCCCCTCCCGGTCCCGGAACACCTCGCCCGGCCGCAGGTCGGGGCTCCCCTCCAGCAGCGGGACCGGGCTGGACCGCGCCCACACCGGCCGCGGGAAGCCGGCGTGCTCGCACCAGGCGGCCACGTCCTCCAGGGTCGGACCATGGCGGCGACGGCGTTCGTGCACCACCGGCAGCGCCGCCACCCAGCGCCGGGCCCGCCGCCGCCAGCGATCGGGGTTGGCCGCCCAGGGCCGGGCCTCCCCGCCGTGGAGGAGAACCCGGACCGGGTACAGGCCGGGGACGGCCAGCTCGCGGAGCCGCCAGACGGCGTGCCGAACCCCCTCCACCACCTCGGGCTCGACGCCCGCGGGGAGCATGATCGCCGCCCCATGGAGCCGGCCGCGGGCGTGGGCGTGGCCGACCTCGGGCAGCGTCAGCCACTGGGCCAGCCGGTAGCCCCGGCCCTCCAGGCCATGGCCGTGGAGCACGGCCGGGACCTCGCCCGGCCCCGCCACGTGTCGCTGGTAGAGGTCGAGCACCGCCGCCTTCAGGGTCTCGGCCACCCGCAGCGCCGCCCGCCCGGGCAGCGACGCCTCGAAGCGAAGCCAGACGGTGGCCGCCCAGGCGCGCTCCAGCCGGGTCGGGCGGGCGCCGGGGGCGCGGTAGCGGGCCCGCTCGGTCCGGAACCAGGCCCGGCGGGCGCGGTACAGGGTCCACTCGTCGAAGGCCCGGTCGAGGACCTCGACGAAGCCGGGGAAGGGCACGGGGAGGTCGTGGTCGCCCTCGGGGTCGGGCTCCCAGACCGTCTCCGGGGCCCGTGCCGGATCGAACCACCTCGAGACCGTGACCCGCACCGGGGAGTCGGCGCAGCCCAGGTAGCCGACCCGGGCCGCCCGGACCGACAGCGCCCGCAGCTCCTCCTCGCCGGGGTCGAGGTCCTCCCACACGTAGGCCAGGCGGGGATCGGCCGGGCAGACCCGGGTGCCGGGCCGGACCAGGACCGCGGTGCGGGCGGGATACTCCTGGACCGTCCCCTGACTCTGCTCGTTGGCGACCACGAACCGCTCCCGGAGCTGGGAGCTCAGCACCTGCGACCGGGGGCTGGCGTGAATGCGCGGGGGGCGGGCACGCTCGAACAGGGCCAGCTCGGCCCCGGTCGTGACCCGGCACCGATCCCGGGTCCCGTCGCCGGCGACCAGGGCCGCCACCAGCCGGGCCGGGCTCGGCGGCCAGTCGCCCGGGTCGAGGTCCCCGGTCAGGGCCAAGTCGTCGGGCGAGGTGGCCCGGATGGTGCCGTGGAGCAGGGTGACGTTGACGGTCAGCATCACGCCACCTGCCAGGTGGCGGTGATGGCCCGAACCAGCGAGGGGTTCGGCGTCACCACCAGCGGCTCGTCATCCCAGCCGCCGCCCTCGGTCAGGCCCGCCGCCTCGGCCCGCCGCCGGCACGCCCGGAAGAGGGCGACCGCCTCCTCCAGGCTCGGCGGCTCCAGCTCCTCCTCCCCCTCCGCGCCCAGCCAGCGCCAGTTGGCGCGGACGGGGCGCAGGTCGCAGCCGCTGCGCAGGCTGAAGGCACGGCCGAAGGCGGCCAGGTGGGCGACCAGGCCCAGGGCCACCAGCAGCGCCCGGCCGGCGGCGCTGGCCTCGCCGTCGCGGCAGTGGACCCGGCGCAGGCCGGCGAAGGACACGGTCGCGCGCTGCTCGATGGAGCGGAAGGAGACGGGGGCGAGGGCGGCCTCCTGGGAGCTGACCGGCACCTGGCCGTGCCCGATCTCAGCCAGCGTCTCGCGCTGCCGGCGGCCGCCGGTCCTCTGGCCCTGCTCCATCTGCCAGCCCCGGAGCAGGTCGTCCTCGTGGTAGCTGACCGGCTCGTCCACGGAGAGGTTGAGCGGGTCGCCCTTGAGCCCCAGCACCCGCGTCCACTCCCCCTCCCGGGCGGGCGCGTAGCCGGCGATCTCCGAGACCCAGGAGCGGGCCAGCTTGGCCTGGGTCCGCTTCTTGCCCAGGTGCGACTGCCAGTAGCCGAAGAGCAGGGCCTGGGGGAACCAC
>JAJPKS010000146.1 GCA_021323605.1 Bacillota bacterium
AAGGCGGCCATCAACGAGTCGATCGAGCTGGCCAAGACCTTCTCCGGGGAGGAATCCGGGCGCTTCGTGAACGGCGTCCTGGGACGGGTGGTGGAGTTCGCCGCGCGGTGAGCGGAGGGGCGCCGGACGCGACCGGGGTGGACGGGCTGCTCGACCGCCTGGAGGGGCTGGTGGGGCGTCTCGCCGATCCCGCCGCGCCCCTGGAGCGTCTGGTGGTCGACTTCGAGGAGGCCCGGCGGCTGGTGACCGAGGCCCGGGCGGCGATCGGGGCGGCGGAGCGCTCGCTCGCCCTCGCCACCCGGCCGGATCCGCCCGTCGCCGCCGGTGATCCAGAGTGACGGTTTGCGTTACCTCCTGCCCGCCCTCGTGGCCTGGGCGATCGCCCAGGTCCTGAAGGTGATCATCAGCTCGGTGCGGCGGCACCGCCTGGATCTGCGGGTGCTGGCCGAGATGGGCGGCATGCCCAGCTCGCACTCGGCCCTGGTGATGGGGCTGACGACGGCGGTGGGCCGGGGACAGGGGGTCGACTCGGCCGCCTTCGCCATCGCCCTCGTCTTCTCCTTCGTGGTCATGTACGACGCTCAGGGGGTGCGACGGGCGGTGGGCCGCCAGGCGGCGGTTCTGAACCGGCTGGTGGAGGACATGGTGACCATGCGCGGCATCCAGGAGGCGCGCCTGCGGGAACTGCTCGGACACACGCCGGTCGAGGTGCTGGTGGGCGCCGCCCTGGGGATCGCGGTGGGGTTCGTGCTCTGACGGCGGTCGTGAGGCCGGCGGCGGAGGCGGTGCGTTGGGCATCATGGCTGTCGGTGGAGGCGTCGGGTCAGATCCCGGAGCGGATGCGATGGAGATCGAGCGATGAGTTCGGGCCGGCCTTCGCAAGCTGAGCCGGCAGGCGGTCCCCGGCGCGATCCCGGATCGCGTCGCGGCGGCCGGCGGACCCGCCTCGACGTGGCCCTGGCCGAGGCCGGCCTGGCCGAGTCGCGCGCCCAGGCCCAGGCGCTGGTCATGGCGGGCAGGGTTCGACTCGAGGGCGAGACCGTGCACGAGCCGAGCCGCCAGGTGGCCCCTGGCGCGCACCTCGAGGTGGTGGCCCGGCCCCGGTACGTGAGCCGGGGCGGCGAGAAGCTGGCGCCGGCGCTCGACCACTTCGGCCTCCGGGTGGAGGGACGGGTGTGCGCCGACGTGGGCGCCTCCACCGGCGGCTTCACCGACGTCCTCCTCCAGCGCGGGGCGGCGCGCGTCTACGCCGTGGACGTGGGACGCGGGCTCCTCCACTGGCGGCTGCGCCAGGATCCCAGGGTGGTGGTCATGGAGCGCGTCAACGCCCGGCACCTGGCCGGCTTCCCCGAGCCGGTCTCGCTGATCACGGTCGACGTCTCCTTCATCGGGCTGGAGAAGGTGCTCCCGGCGCTGGTGCAGGCCGGTCCCGGGGCGGACCTCGTGGTCCTCTTCAAACCCCAGTTCCAGGTGGGGAGGGATCAGGTGGGGAAGAGAGGGGTGGTACGGGACCGGGCGGCGGTGACGGCGGCCCTGGACCGCTTCCACGTCTGGTGCGCGGAGCACGGGGTTCGCGTGCTCGGTGAGTTGCCGTCGCCCCTCCCCGGCCCGGAGGGCAACCGCGAGATCCTGATCTGGCTGCGTGCCCCGGACGCGGCGTCGTGATCACCTTCCTCCTCCACCCGTACGTCGACCCCGTCCTGCCCGCGGTGGGCGCGGCCCGGCGCCTCCTGCTCGAGGCGGGCCTGGAGTGCTCCGTGCTCACCCGCGACCGCCGGCGCGCCGTGCCCCGGGCGACCCGGCTCCTGGTGACGCTCGGCGGCGACGGGACCCTGCTCCACGCCGCCCGGCTGGCCGCGCCCCGGGGGATTCCGGTGCTGGGCGTGAACCTGGGCCGGCTCGGCTTTTTGACCGAGCTCGAGGTGGACGAGCTGGCGGACGGGCTGAGGCGCTTTCTCGCCGGTGAGTACCGGCTCGACGAGCGGATGCTGATCGAGGTCACGGTGCAGCGCGGCGAGCGGCGTCTGGGACGGGCGTTGGGCCTCAACGAGCTGGTCGTACAACGGGTCGCGGAGGAGGGGATGGTGCGGTTGCGGCTGGCGGTGGACGGCCAGGAGGTCGGCGTCATCGACGCCGACGGGGCCATCGTCGCCACCGCGACCGGCTCGACCGCCTACGCGCTGGCCGCCGGAGGGCCGATCCTGGAGCCCACCATCGAGGACCTCCTGCTGGTGCCGATGAACCCGTTCGCGCTCACCGTGCGGCCGGTGGTCTTCCCCCCTCACCAGGAGCTGACCGTCGAGCTGCCCCGTAGCCCGGCCATGGCCTCGGTCGACGGTCTCCTCACCTGGCGCCTGCGCCCGGGCGATCGGGTGCGGATCGCCGGCTTCGGCCGGCGCCTGCGGATGGTGCGGTTCTCCCCGCCCGAGCGCTTCTACGCCCGGCTGCGGCAGAAGCTGAACTGGGGGCTGCCCCTGGTCCCAACCCCGACCCGGCCGAGATCCGAGGCCCCCGGCCGCCGAACCCGGGCCCTGGAGCGGAGGGCCGATGCTTAAGGAGCTCCAGGTCCAGGACCTGGCCCTGGTCGAGCGGGCGCGGGTCGCCTTCGGCCCCGGCCTCAACCTCCTGACCGGCGAGACCGGCAGCGGTAAGTCCCTGATCGTCGACGCCCTGGGGCTGGTCCTGGGCGCGAGGGCGACGCTCGAGCAGGTCCGGGCCGGGGCGGAGCGGGCCCGGGTCGAGGCCCTCTTCGACCTGGAGGACGCTCCCGCCGCCCGCCGGGCGCTGGCCGACCTGGGCCAGGAGCCGAACGCCGAGCTGGTCCTCTCCCGGGAGATCGGTCGGCGGAGCGTCGCCCGGATCAACGGGCGGCCGGGGACCCCCGCTCAGCTCCGGGAGCTGGGCAAGCTGCTGGTCGGCATCCACGGCCAGCACGAGCAGCGCCTGCTCCTGGACCAGGACGCGCAGACCTCGCTCCTGGACGCCTTCGCCGGGGCGCTCGCCGCCCGCGAGGCGGTGGCGGCGGCTCACGCCGACTGGGCGGCGGCGGTGGCCCGGCTCCAGGAGCTGGAGCGTCTCCAGGCCCGGGGCCGGCGCGAGGAGGAGTACCTGCGCTGGCAGCTGCATGAGCTGCGCTCGGCCAACCTGCGGCCGGGGGAGGACGAGGAGCTGATCGCGGAGCGCGCGGTCGTCCGCCACGCGGCCCGCCTGGTGGAGCTGGTCGGAGGGGCGATCGAGGCGTTGCGGGGCGACGAGAGCCTGCCCTCGGCCACGGTGGCCGTGCGCCAGGGGGCGGAGCTGGACCCCCGCCTGCGGGAGGCGGCGGAGCGGCTGGAGGCGGTGGCGGCCGAGGTCGCCGACCTGGGTGCGCAGCTGCGGCGCTACCTGGAGGGGATCGACGCCGATCCGGGACGGCTGGAGGCGATCGAGTCGCGACTGGCCCTGCTGGACCAGTTGAAGCGCCGTCACGGCGGCAGCCTGGAGTCGGCGATCGCGGAGCGGGACCGGCTGCAGGCGCAGCTGGCGACGATGGAGGACCTGGGCGGCGCCATCGAACGGGCGGCCCGGGAGGCGGCCGCCGCCCGCGCCGCCCTGGACGAGGCGGCGGCCGCCCTCACCGCGCTCCGGGTGGACGGGGCCGCCCGGCTGGGCCGGGCGGTGTCGATGGAGCTGGCCGGCCTCCGGCTGGAGGGAGCCCTCTTCGAGGTGCGCCTGCACCCTCGCTCCGAGGTCGCCGCCGACGGGGCCGAGGCGGCCGAGATGTGGTTTGCGGCCAACCCCGGCGAGGCGCCGGGACCGCTGGCCCGGGTGGCCTCGGGGGGTGAGCTGTCGCGCGTCATGCTGGCGGTGCGGACGACGGGGGCGGAGGCCGACCGGCTCCCCACCCTGGTCTTCGACGAGGTCGACACCGGGATCGGGGGTGAGACCGCGGTCCAGGTGGGCCTGCGCCTCAAGGCGCTGGGCGGGCGCCGCCAGGTGCTGGTGGTCACCCACCTGGCCCAGATCGCCTGCTTCGCCGACCACCACCTGGTGGTGGAGAAGGTACCCGGCCCCGGAGGCCGCAACGTGGTCCGGGTGCAGGAGCTGGACGAGGTTCGGGACCGCGCCCGGGAGCTGGCCCGGATGATGAGCGGCGGGGTGACCGAGAAGGCGCTGGCCCGTGCCCACGAGCTGCTGGAGGAGGCCGGGCGCGCCTCCCGGGCCGGATGAGGGCGCCGTTCCCGGCCCGGCGGCCAGGACGACACGCGGTGCTCGGGGCCGGGGGCGTGGGCGGCCTGGTGGCCGGGGCGCTGGCCCGGGCCGGGGCCGAGGTGGTGATCATCCTGCGCCCTCCCACCCTGGCCCGGTACCCGGGCCGGCTCCGGGTCGAGAGCGCGGTCCTGGGCGAGTTCGAGGTGGAGGTGGCGGCGGTGTCCCGCCTGGATCGACCCGTGGACGTGCTCTGGGTGGCGGTGAAGGCGACCCAGCTGGAGACGGCCCTGAAGGCCGCCCCGCCGGCGTCGGCGGCCGGGGCCGTGGTGGTGCCCTTGCTCAACGGCATCGACCACGTCGCCCGGCTCCGTCGGGTCTACGGCGAGGTGGTCATCCCCGCCGCGGTCAGGGTCGAGTCGGAGCGGGTGGCCACCGCCCGCATCGTCCAGTCCAGCCCCTTCGTCACCCTGACGCTCGCCCCGCCGGCCGGGCTTCGTGATCGGGCGCTCGACCTCGCGGACGAGGTCCGGGCCGCCGGTCTCGACTGCGAGCTCGGGGAGGACGAGGGGCAGGTGTTGTGGGGAAAGCTGGCCATGCTCGCCCCCCTGGCCCTCGCCACCAGCGCCGCGCAGCGGCCGCTGGAGGGGGTGCGGGCGGACCCGGAGCTCCGGGCCCTGATGCTGGGCTGCGCCCGCGAGGTGTGCGCGGTCGCGGCCGCGGAGGGGGTGGGGCTCGACCCGGAGCGATCCCTGGGGCTGCTGCTCGAGATGCCCGGCGAGATGCGCAGCTCGATGCAGAAGGACCTCGCCGCCGGCCGACCGACGGAGCTCGACGCGATCGCGGGCCCCATCCTGCGTCGAGGCGCCGAGCACGGCCTTTCCACCCCGGCCACCGCCGAGCTGGCGGCCCGCGTGGCCCGGCGGGAGCGGGCCGGGCTCGGCCGCCGGTGCCGGTGAGGTCCGGGCGCCGTTCCCCGACCCCGCCTCGCTCTGCGAGCGCCGCCATCGCGCCGGGGTCAGAGGCGCGCCCGGGGCCGGCTATGATTGCCGCCGATGGAGCAGCCCGGCGCGATCCGGCCGCGCCTGGAGGTGACGACCCCGGTCTTCGAGGGGCCCCTGGAGCTGCTGCTGGCGCTCGCGGAGCGGGAGGAGATCGACATCTTCCAGGTCTCGCTGGCCGCCCTGACCGAGGCCTACCTGACCGAGGTCGCCCGACTGGAGCACGGGGACCCTCGGGAGATGGCGGAGTTCCTCTGGCTCGCCGCCCGTCTCCTGCTCCTGAAGTCGGTCCGGCTCCTGCCCGGCGAGCAGCCGGACGACGAGGAGACCGAGCTGCTGGGCTGGGAGGAGGACGTGCGGGCGCGGCTCCGCGAGTACCGGGTCTACCGCGAGATGGCCGAGCGCCTGATGCAGCGGGTCGCCGCCGAGCCCTTCAGCTTCTCCCCGCCGCCGCGCCCGGTCCCGATCCAGGGCCAGGAGGAGCCGCTGCGGCTGGAGGCGCTGGTGACGGCGTTCCAGGCCGTGCTCTCCCGGCTGCCACCCCGGCCGCTGGTCTTCGTCGGCACCGGCTGGACGCTGGAGGACAAGCTGGAGGCGGTGGAGCGCCGCCTCGAGGCGGGCGCCTTCGATCTCGTCGACATGCTCCTGGGGTGCGCCGATCGGCTCGAGGCGGTGGTGACCTTCGTGGCCGTGCTCGAGCTCCTGCGTCGCGGGCGCATCCGGGTGCACCAGCCCCACAACTTCGGTCGGATCATGGTGGAGGCGGCATGAACGAGCTGGCCGCGGCCGTCGAGGCCATCCTCTTCACCTCGAACCGGCCGCTCAAGCTCCGGGAGCTCCAGCAGGTGATCGGCGGCGACCGGTCGGCGCTGGAGGCCGCCCTGCGTCAGCTGGAGGCGTCGCTGGACGATCGCGGCCTCATGCTGCAGCGTCATCGCGACGAGGTCCAGCTGGTCACCCGGCCCGAGTTCTCCGCCTACGTGAAACGCGCCCTGAAGCCGGAGGTGATGGGCAGGCTCTCGCCGGCCGCGTACGAGACCCTGGCCATCGTGGCCTACCAGCAGCCGGTGACCAGGTCGAGGATCGAGGAGATCCGGGGCGTCAACTGCGATCGGGTCCTGGCCAACCTCGAGCTCCGGGACCTGGTGACCGAGGTCGGACGGGCCCCCGGGCCGGGCCAGCCCAAGCTCTACGGGACCACCATGCGCTTCCTGCAGCTCCTGGGCCTGCGCTCCCTGGACGAGCTGCCCCCGCCGGGCGTCCGGGACGGCGGGAAGGCGGTGACCGAGAACGGCGCCGTGGCCGAAGGGGCGGCGGGGGCCGGAGGTGAGGAGCCATCGGCGAGCGTCTGAACCGCTACCTGGCCCGATCCGGGGTGGCCTCGCGACGGTCGGCCGACCTCCTGATCGCCTCCGGGGCGGTGCTGGTCAACGGGCACCGGCCTCCGCCCTCGGGGTCGTTGATCGATCCCGAGCGCGACCTGGTCACGGTGCACGGCCGCCGTGTCGTCCCCCGGCCCCCCTCGCGCTATCTGGCCATGAACAAGCCGACCGGGACCCTGGTGACCGCCGCCGACCCCCGGGGGCGGCCGACCGTGTTCGACCTGCTGGGCGAGGCGGGGGCGGGCCGTCTGTTCGCGGTCGGACGCCTGGACGCGGCCACCGCGGGCCTGCTCCTGCTCACCGACGACGGTGAGCTGGCCTACCGCCTCTCCCACCCGCGCTACAAGGTGCCGAAGGAGTACGTGGCGGTGGTGAGGGGGATTCCCGATCGCCGTGACCTGGAGGTCCTGCGCCGTGGCGTGGAGCTCGAGGACGGGCCCACCCTCCCCGCCGAGGCGGAGCTGCTGGACGGTGGCACGGGGCGGGCGCGCGTGCGCCTGGTGATCGTGGAGGGGCGCAACCGTCAGGTCCGGCGGATGCTGGCCGCGGTCGGGCATCCGGTGGAGGGGCTGACGCGGACGGCCGTCGGTCCCGTGCGCCTCCGCCACCTCCGGCCCGGGAGCTGGCGTCGACTGCGTCCCTCCGAGCTGACCACCCTCCGGGCGGCCACCGGGCTGATCGATGAGGGCGGGGTCCGGTGGAGGGCGGCGAGGGAGCCGTAGGGGGCGGACGATGATCGTGGCCATCGACGGACCGGCCGGCTCCGGCAAGTCGGCCGTCGGGCGGCGGGTGGCGGAGGCGCTCGGGCTGCCCTTCGTAGACAGCGGCCTGCTCTACCGAGCGGTCGGCGCCCGGGCCCTCGAGGCGGGCATCGACCTCGACGACGCCGACGCGCTGACCGGGCTGGCCGGGGCCATCCGGGTCGAGGTGGAGGGAGGGACGGTGCGGGTCGACGGGCGCGACTACACGGCCCGGATCTACCGGCCCGAGCTGAGCGAGGCCGCCTCCCGGGTGGCGCGGATCCCGGGCGTCCGGCGCGCGGTCGTGGACCAGCTGCGGGCGATGGGAGGGGGCAACGTGGTCATGGCCGGGCGGGACATCGGGACGGTGGTGTTCCCCGACGCCGACCACAAGTTCTACCTCACGGCGAGCGTGGAGGAGCGAGCGCGACGCCGGGCGGCGCAGCTCGCCGCCCGAGGGGAGCGCCCGGACGCCGGGGCGCTCGAGGTCGAGATCGAAGAGCGCGACCGCCGGGACAGCCGGCGGGCCGCGGCGCCGATGCGGGCCGCGGAGGACGCGGTGGTCCTGAACACCGACGGCCTCGACCTGGAGGCGGTGGTCGGACAGGTGCTGCAGCGGGTGGGTACGGAGGGTGCCCGCCGCGATCGGATCGAGTCCCGGGACGAACCGGCGCTGTCCGAGGTCCCCCCGGAGGCCCGGCGTGCCCCGGGGCCCGACCCGGGTCCGAGGATCGAGCTCTACGGTCTGATGCGGTTCCTGGTGCGCCTGCTCGCCCGCGTCTACCTGGCGGGCGGGCTCCTGCACGTGTCCGGTCTCGAGCGGGTGCCGCGGAGCGGCCCGCTGGTGGTCTGCGCCAACCACGCCTCGACCGTCGATCCCCCGCTGGTGCCGGCCTTCCTCCCCCGCTCCGACAGCTGGAGCATGGCCAAGGCCGAGCTGCTGGTCAGACCCGGTTTCGGGGCCTGGGTGCTGCGTCACTACCATGCCTTCCCCGTGGTCCGGCACACCCCGGATCGACGGGCGCTGCGCCGCGCCGCCGAGATCCTGCGCGCGGGCGGCGTGCTCGTCCTCTACCCGGAGGGCACGCGGGTGAGGGCCGGGGGGCTCCGGGAAGCGGAGCCGGGAGCCGGGTTCATCGCCCGGACCACCGGCGCCCCGGTGCTCCCGGTGGCCCTGGTCGGCACCCGCGAGTGCTTCCCGGGGGGGAGCCTGCTCCCCCGCCGGGTGCGGGTCGAGATCCGGTACGGGCCCCCGCTCAGGATCCGCGAGCGACGGCCCGACGGCCGCCGGGTGGAGAACCAGGAGGCGGCCGACGCGATCATGCTGGCCATCGCCGAGCAGCTCCCCCCCGGTGCCCGTGGCGTCTACGCCGACCTGGGGTCGCTCCGGGAGCGGCTCAGCGGGGTCTGGGAGCCGGCCCTGGGGCCGGCGGCGGCCGCCACCGGCGACGGGGGCTGACGACTGCTGCCATTGAGCGATCGTGAGCGAAATCTGGTGATTTACGATGACAGCTCATGAACCTGAAGCGGTGGGCCGAGCAGCCGGGGGTGTCGTCTCCCAGCGCCCGTGGCCGGTTCCAGACCGTCGGCTGCCGGTACCGGCGCGGAGGGTCGGCCGACCGAGGGGCCCCCACGGGACCGGTCCCGTGGGGCAC
>JAJPKS010000086.1 GCA_021323605.1 Bacillota bacterium
CTCAGCTCCAGGGGCCGGCGGGAACGCATGATCTCGATCAGCTTCTTGCGCCCCTTGGGGGGGCCGATCATGATCGCGCCCACCAGGCGGTCCTCCTTGAAGAAGAGCTTGCGGAAGTACTTCTCCTCGAAGGAGTAGGTGCGCACCGACTCCAACCCCGGCTGGACGTCGGGGGTGACCCCCATCACGGCCAGGGTGGAGCCGAACATGGTGGTGGTGTAGGTGGGGACGTCGAAGAACTCCTCGTCCTCTCCGGCCATGTTGTGGGCCGCCGTCCGCCCGTGGGCCTCGGCGTTGTCCCAGGTGCCCATCTGGTTGTGCTTGCCGACCATCTGGTCGAAGAAGACGGCCACGTCCCCGGCCGCGTACACGTCGGGGGCGGCGGTGCGCAGCCGGGAATCGGTGACCAGGCCGCGCCGGACCTCGATCCCGGTCCCCCGAGCCGGCTCCACGTAGTAGTCGAGCCCGACCCCGTAGGCGAGCATGTCGAACTCCACCCGGCGTCCGCAGACCGTCTCGCCCCGGTAGCGACCGTTGCTCCGGGATAGCCGTGCGATCTCGTCCTGGCAGATGAACTCGACCCCGGCCTCCTCCCCGAGGCGGTGACAGAGCTGGCCCCCTTCGGCGTCGAGCACGTAGCGCAGGAACCAGGGCCCACGCATCAACCAGGTCACCCTGGCCCGGCCCCGGTAGGCGATCCCCTCGGCCAGCTCGTAGGCGATGAAACTGCCGCCCATGACGAGGACGTTCCGAGAGCGATCGGCCTGCTCGATGATGGCCTTGGTGTCGTCGAGGGTCTGGAAGGAGTAGACGTGCCCGATCTCCTCGCTGCCCGGCCAGGGCGGCGGCTTGGGGCGACCCCCGGTGGCGATGAGCAGGGCGTCGTAGGGGAATTCCTGTCCCCGGTTGGTGCGCACCGTCTTTGCGCGCACGTCGACCTCGGTGGCCCAGGTCGAGAGGTGGAGCTCGATGTCCCGGCGCTCGTAGTCCTCGAGCGTCCGCATCATCACCTTCTCCTCGCGGACCTGACCGCGCAGGAAGCGGGGCAGCGCCACCCGGTTGTAGAGGGGATAGGGCTCGGCCGCGATCATCACGATGGAGCACTCGGGGTCCATCTTCCGCAGCTCCTCGGCGCAGGTCTGGCCCGCGATCCCGTTGCCGAGGATGACGTAACGACGGGTCATGCCCGGCCCCACGGCTCAGAGATCCAGTGCGTAGACGTACGCGCGTCCCTCATCATCGGCGAGATCGTATCCGACCTGGCGGAGGTCCTCGATCCCGGGGTGGCGCTCCGGCACCAGGGCCGCCACCCCGCGCAGCCCCCGGCCGTCGGCTTCGAAGCGGAGGCCAGCCATCAGCTCCTGGAGCCCCGCTCCCGACCCGGCCACGAACGTGGCCGCCAGTCGCGAGCGGGGCTCGGCCCGCAGCAGGGCCAGGGCGCGGCCGCCGGGGCCCAGGCGCACGCGTCCCTCGCCGGCCAGCCGCTCGAGCAGGGTCGCGTCCACGTCCAGGACCGCGTTCCAGTCCGGGTTGACGCCCCGGTAGGCCTCGAACGATCCCGCCATGCTCGGTTCCTGCCGCAGCCTGCTCGCCAGCGCGGCGGCCTCGCCCGGTCCGGCCAGGCGCGGGAGGTCGTCGCCCTCCATCCGGCCGGCGCTCCACACCGCGCACACCGTCACCGGCCGGAAGCCCTCGGAAGCGAAGAGGCGGCCGGCCACCTCGTTGCCCGTGTAGAGCCGGACCTGGCGGAGGCCCAGGCTCCGCGCCTGCTCCACGGCCTGGCGCAGCATCGACCGGGCGATGCCCCGTCGGCGGTGGGTGGCGGCGACCCGCAGCCCTTCGTACAGGGCGATCCCGGGCGCAATGGGCCGCAGGCGCTGCACGCCCACCACCTCGCCCTCCACCTCGGCCGCCTGGAAGGCGCTGCCCGGGTCCGCGACCCAGGCGTCGAAGACCTCGGGGAGGTAGTCCCGTCCTTCCCAGACGTCGCGCGTGATCTCCAGCACCCGGTCGCGGTCCGCCGGCCGGACCGGACGCAGCGTCACCTCCTCGGCTGCCAGTGCAACACCCCCGAGGTCATGGAGCCGCCGTCGTGGACCCAGGTCCCGTCCTCGTCGCGGCGCAGGTTGGCCTCCAGCCAGGCCCGTCCTCGGGACTCGTCCCACCGCTCCCCCAGGCGCTCGCGGCAGTCGTCCACCGCCGCCTCCAGGGACTCGAAGCGATGGAAGACCGGGTAGGTGAACATGGCCAGGTCGGGCGCGATCCCCATCTGGCGCAGGACCAGGAAGGCGTCGCGCAACCGCGGCTCCCGCGTTTCCACCCCGGCCATGGCCGCCAGCAGCGCCGCCGGATGGCGGTGGGGCTCGTCCCTCAGCACGACGAAGACCCGTTCCCGGGCCGCCCTCTCCATCTTCTCCACGAAGGAGACCACGTCCGCGACCGCGTACAGGACGTGGACGCAGATCACCAGGTCGGCCGGGGCGGGCTCCGCCTCCTCCCAGGTGCAACCGATCACGGTCAGGTTGTGAGAGGGCGGGATCAGCTCGCGCATGCCCGGGGAGGGCTCCACCGCCGTCACCCAGTC
Organism: Bacillota bacterium; assembly: GCA_021323605.1. Taxonomy (GTDB): domain Bacteria; phylum Chloroflexota; class Dormibacteria; order Dormibacterales; family Dormibacteraceae; genus CADDZO01. Next base: position 2,585 of record JAJPKS010000086.1, read on the forward strand.
CAGGCGCGGGGTCAGGCGGGCGACGTGCCGTCCGCTGCCCGCGCCCACGTCGATCAGGGTCCTGGTCGGCGCCAGCCAGGGCTCCAGGAACTCCAGGAAGGGGTCCACCTGCCCTCTCATGGAGAGGGCGTAGCGCCGGGCGCGCCGGTCCCAGAAGGACTCCTGGTGGCCCGCCCCCCGCCAGCGCGCCTCGACCAGCGCCCGCCAGTGGGCCGCCCAGTCGACGTCGAGCACGGGATCCATCGAACCTCTATGTTGCAACGTCCTCCCGCCAGGCGGCCGGGCCCCGGGGTCGGGCGCCGGCGGCCTGCTAGCATGGTTGCCCTCCATGCTGCCGCTGGAAGACCTGCGCGTCGTGGCCGTGGAGCAGTACGGCGCCGGACCGTTCGGGACGCTCCTCCTGGCCGACCTCGGCGCCGAGGTGATCAAGATCGAGGATCCGAGCACGGGAGGCGACGTCGGCCGGTACGTGCCGCCCTTCCAGGAGGGTGAGGACAGCCTCTTCTTCCAGACCTTCAACCGCAACAAGCGGAGCCTCAGCCTGGACATGGGCGCCCCCGCCGGGCGCGCCGTCTTCGAGGATCTGGTCCGCCGTTCCGACGCCGTCTACTCGAACCTGCGCGGCGACATCCCGGAACGCCTGCGCATTCGCTACCAGGACCTGAAGGAGGTCAACCCCCGGATCGTCTGCGTGAGCCTCAGCGGCTTCGGCATGACCGGGCCGCGCCGTGCCGACCCCGCCTACGACTATCTCCTCCAGGGCATCGGGGGCTGGATGAGCCTGACCGGCGAACCGGGCGGGCCGCCGACCAGGTCGGGGCTCTCCCTGGTCGACTACTCCGGTGGGCTGGTGGCGGCGATGGCGCTGCTGGCCGGGGTCCACGCCGCCCGCCGCGATGGGATCGGGATGGATTGCGATCTCAGCCTCTTCGACGTCGCCATCGGGATGACGGGCTACCTCGCCACCTGGTATCTGAACGAGGGCTTCCGGCCGAGCCGGACGCCCGACTCCGCTCATCCCTCGCTGGTGCCGTTCCAGAATTTCCAGACCGCGGACGACTGGATCGTGGTCGCCTGTGCCAAGGAGAAGTTCTGGCGGCGCCTGGCGGCGGCGATCGGGCGTCCGGAGCTGGCCGAGGACGCACGCTTTCGCGACTTCGCCGCCCGCCGCGAGCACGCCGAGGAGCTGTGTGGGCTCCTGGGCGAGGTCTTCAGGTCGGCGCCGGCGGCGGTCTGGCTGGACCGGCTGCGCGCGGCGGGGGTGCCCTGCGCCCCTGTCAACACGCTGGAGCAGGCGCTCGCCGACCCCCAGACCGAGGCGCGCCAGATGGTGATCGAGGTCGAGCACCCCCGATGGGGTCGTCTCAAGGCGCCGGCCAGTCCCCTCAGGGTGGGTTCTCAGCCGTCTCCCCGGCGCCGGGCTCCGGCCCGTCACGGGGACGCCCGGGACCTTCTGATGGGGCTGCTCGGCTACAGCGAGCGGCGGGTGGAGGAGCTGGCTCGGGCCGGGGCCTTCGGTGCCCCGGCCCGAGCCTGAGCCCGGCCGGGGCGCCGGCTAGGCCGGCGCCAGGCGGGCGATCCGGGGCGCGTGGCCCCGCTTGTAGACCATCACCGTGCGCTTGAAGGTGATCACCACCTTGCCCTCTTGGTTGAAGCCGGTGGTCTCGAAACGGACGATGCCGACCTCCGGGCGCGACCTCGACTCGCGCTTCTCCAGCACCCGGCTCTGCGAATACACCGTGTCGCCCTCGAAGACCGGGTGGGGGAGCCTGATCTCGTCCCAGGCCAGGTTGGCCATGGCGTTCTGGGAGATGTCGGAGACGCTCTGGCCGGTGACCAGGGCGAGGGTGAGCGCCGAGTTGACGAGCGGCCTCCCGAACTCGTGCTGGGCGGCGTAGTGATGGTCGAAATGGAGCGGGTTGGTGTTCTGGGTGAGGAGCGTGAACCAGATGTTGTCGGCGGTGGTCACCGTCCGTCCCAGGGGATGACGGTAGACATCGCCGACCTCGAAGTCCTCGAAGAAGCGGCCCGCCCAGCCCTGCCCGGTCGCCATCTCGCCTCCTTCGTTCCTCCTCAATCCCCGGCTTTGAGCAGGCCGCGGGCGATCACGGTGCGCAGGACGTCGTTGGTGCCCTCCCCGATCGCCATCAGGGGGGCGTCCCGGTAGAGACGTTCCACCTCGAACTCGGTGGAGTACCCGTAGCCGCCGTGGATCCGCATCGAGGTGAGCGAGGAGCGCAGCGCCACCTCGGAGGCGAAGTACTTGGCCATGCCGGTCTCCACGTCGGCACGCCCTGCGTCCGCCCGGGAAGCGGCCCACCAGGTCAGCAGCCGGGCGGCCTGGACCTCGGTGGCGAGGTCGGCCAGCTTGAGCTGGACGGCCTGGAACTCGGCGATGGGTCGCCCGAAGGCGTGCCGCTCGCGGGCGTAGGCCAGCGCCTGGTCGTAGGCGGCCTGGGCGATGCCGACGCTGCGGGCGGCGATGTTGATGCGTCCGAACTCGAGCACGGAGAGCGCCTGCTGCAGGCCCCTGCCCTCGATCCCGCCCAGGAGGTTGGGGGCCGGCACCCGGGCCTCCTCGAAGACCACCTCGCACGATTCCGGGCCCTTGTAGCCGAGCTTGCCCAGGTCGCGGCTCACCGAGTAGCCGGGTGTCCCCCGCTCGACCATGAGGATGCTCATGCCGCGATGGCGTGGCTCCGCCGAGGGGTCGGTCTTGACCAGGACCGGCAGGGGATCGGCGTGGCGGGCGTTGGTGATCCAGGTCTTGGTGCCGGTGACGACGTACTCGTCCCCCTCCCGGCGGGCGACGGTGGCGATGCCCTGGAGGTCGCTGCCGGCGCCGGGCTCGGTCAGGGCCAGGCCCGACCGCCGCCGGCCGGCGGCGAGGTCGGGGAGCCAGCGCCGTCTCTGCTCCTCGGTGCCGTAGCGGGCCAGGAGCAGCGTCGCCATGGAGTGGCTGCCGAGGACCCCGGCCACACCCATCCAGCCCCGGCTCAATTCCTCGAAGACGATGGCGTAGGAGACCGCATCCAGGCCGATGCCGCCGTACTCGGCCGGCACCAGCATCCCGAAGAGGCCGAGCCCTTTCATGGCCTCCACGATCTCCTCCGGGTAACGCCCGGAATGCTCCCAGTCCCGGGCCACCGGGGCGATCTCCCGGCGCACGAAATCCTGGAGCGTGCTCCGCAGCGCCGCCTGCTCGGGGCTCAGCTCGAAGTCCATGCTGGCCTCAGTCTAAGCCGGGCGGAGACCCCGGCCGGGGAAGCCGCTCCTCGCACCAGGCGGCGACGGCGAGCAGGCCGAGATCGTCCCAGCGCCTCCCCACCAGCTGAATGGCGAGCGGCAGGCGCTCGCGGCCCGGCCGGCCGGGAAGGCTCAGGGCCGGCAGCCCCAGCAGCGAGAAGGGCGCTTGCAGGGAGGGGTCGCCGGTGCCCGCCGCCGACGGCGGCGCGACGCCGACGCAGGTGGGCAACAGCAGGGCGTCGTGGCCGTCGAGGGCACGGTCCATCTCCAACGCGAGACGCCGGCGCAGGCGCTGGGCGCGGACGTAGGCCCAGCCCGGCAGCTCGGCGCCGACCTCGAGGTAGGCCCGGAGCGCGGGCCGGTAGGCGTCGGGGTGGAGGGCCCGCAGCCGGCGGTGGACGTCGACCATCTCGCACTGCATCGTCACCTGCTGGACGGCCTGCATGAGTTCCAGCGAGGGCGCGGAGCCGACCTCCTCGACGCGCGCCCCCTCCGCCTCGAGCCGGCGGGCGGCCTCCAGCACGTGTTCGCGGACCTCGGCGCTCGCCCCGTCCAGGGCGGCGACAAGAAGCCCGAGGCGCGGCGGCAGGGCGGCGTCAGGTCCGGGTGGGATCGTGGGCGGGGCGGTGGAGGCGGGGTCGCCGGGATCCGGTCCCTCGGCGGCGGCGAGGAAGAGCCGGCAGTCCTCGACCGAGCGCGCCAGCACGCCCACGTGATCGAGGCTCCAGGCGCTCGGGAACACACCTCGCCGGCCGACGCGGCCGAAGGTCGGTTTGAAGCCGGTCACGCCGTTGAAAGCGGCCGGCCGCAGGACCGAACCGCTGGTCTGCGTGCCCAGCGCCAGGGGGACGTGCCCGGCCGCCACCGCCACCGCCGAGCCGGTGCTGGAGCCACCCGGGGAGCAGTCCTCTCGCCAGGGGTTGCGGGTCGAAGGCGGGTCCCGGAAGGCGAACTGGGTGGTGGTGGTCTTGCCGAGCACGGTCGCTCCTGCGCGGCGTAGCCGGGCCACCACGCCGGCGTCGGTCGCGGCCGGCCGGGCGCGGAAGGGCTCGAAGCCGCACCCGGTGGGCAGCCCGGCGACGTCGATCACGTCCTTGACACCGAGGGGGACGCCGGCCAGGGGGGCGGAGGGCGCTCCGACCGTCCGCTCCGCGGCCCGGGCGCCGGCCAGGGCCCGCTCGGCGTCGATCGTCTCCCAGGCTCGGAGCCCGGGCTCCGTGGCCTCGACGCGCGCCAGCAGCGACCGGACCAGCTCCACCGGGGAGAGCGCCCGGGCCGCGATCAGGGCCGAGACCTCGGCCGCCGTCAGCCGGTGGAGGGCGGCGCTAGGGGCGGGCATCGAATCCCTCGGCCGGCTCCAGGCTCGCCTCCGCCACCCGCTCCAGGTGGGCGGCGGCGGTGCGCAACGCCGCCTCCACCTCCGGCTCAGCGGCCCGTTCGGGCCCCAGCGCCCGCACCAGCCTCTCCCGAAGCTCGCGATAGGCGTCCATGCACCCCGACCCCTGCCTCAGCAACCGGTCCCATCGGCGGCGCGATCGATCTCCCTTATTCTTTCAGCGTCGGGATGCTCACCGAAGGGCCGGCCAGGAGCGGGCAGCAGTGCCGGGTCCCGGCCGCCCTCATGCGCGGCGGTACCTCGAAGGGCCTCTTCTTCCTCGGCGGCACGCTGCCCGAGGACCCGCAGCAGCGAGACCGTTTTCTCCTCCGCGCCCTGGGCGGCGCCGATCCCTACGGCAAGCAGGTGGACGGCCTCGGCGGCGCCACCTCGAGCACGAGCAAGGCGGTCGTCGTCAGCCGCTCGCGCCGGCCCGGCTTCGACGTCGACTACCTCTTCGCTCAGGTGGGGATCGATCGACCCCACGTCGACTGGCGTGGCAGCTGTGGCAACCTCGCCGCGGCGGTGGGGCCCTTCGCCATCGAGGAGGGGCTGGTGCCGGCGGCCGAGGGCGAGACCGTGGTCCGGATCTGGCAGGTCAACACCGCCAGGGAGATCGTCGCCCGCGTTCCCACCGGCGACGGCCTGCCGCTGGTCGAGGGCAACTTCCGGATCGACGGGGTGCCCCACCCGGGCGCGGAGATCCGGCTCGACTTCGTCGATCCCGGGGGCGGCGTGACCGGGCGCCTGCTGCCCCGGGGCAGCACCCGGGAGCGGCTCCGGGTCGAGGGCCTGGGCGAGATCGAGGCCACGCTCGTGGACGCGGGCAACCCCTGTGTGCTGGTGGCCGCCGCCGACGTCGGCCTGCGGGGGCCCGAGCTCCCCGACGAGATCAACGCGGATCTGGCCACCCTGGCGAGGCTGGAGGCGGTGCGGGCGGCGGGGGCGGTGGCGATGGGACTGGCCCGGACGCCGGAGCAGGCGACCCGGGAGCGACCGGCCGTCCCCAAGATCGGGGTCCTGGCCTCGCCCGCCGGCTACGCCACCACCGCCGGCACCGAGGTCGCCGCCACCGACATCGACCTGATCGTGCGCATGCTCTCCATGGGCCGCGTGCACCACGCCGTCCCGGTCACCGGCGCGATGGCGGTGGCGGTGGCCTGCGCCCTGCCCGGCTCGCTGGCGGCGCGGCTGCGAAGGCCGGGCGAGGGTCCGGTCCGCCTCGGTCATCCCGCCGGGGCGACGGCGATGGAGGCGGAGGTGGAGCCGCAGGGGGGATCGTGGCGGGCGCGGCGGGTCACGCTGGGCCGGACGGCGCGCCGGCTGATGGAGGGCTGGGTGCTGGTCCCCTGGCCTCCGGCCGGGTGAGGCGGTGAGGTTTGGCCTCTCCATCTCGGGCATGGTCCAGCAGCCGCGTGGGCGCGACATGCAGGAATGCCTGCTGGACGTCCTGGCCTGGGTGGCCGCCGCCCGTGACCTCGGTTACGACTACATCTCGACCGGCCAGCACTTCCTCGCCTCTCCGTTCCAGATGCTGCAACCGCTCCCGCTGCTCGCCCGGCTGGCGCCCGAGGCGGGGGAGATGCGCTTCCTCACCACCCTGCTGCTGTCGCTCCACCACCCGGTGGAGCTGGCCGAGCTGGCTGCCACCGTGGACGTCATCACCGGCGGGCGGCTCATCATCTCGGCCGGCCGCGGCTACCGCGACGTCGAGTACCGTGCCTTCGGGGTGTGGCCGGAGCAGGCGACCGGCCGGATGGTCGAATGCATCGAGTGCCTGCGCGGGCTCTGGAGCGGTCGCGAGTTCAGCTACGAGGGCCGCCACTTCCGCCTCGAACGGGCGCGGATCGGGCTGCTCCCCGTCCAGCGACCCCATCCCGAGCTCTGGGTCTCGGCCAACGCCGACGCCGCCGTGGTGCGGGCCGCCCGCCTCGGCCTGCCCTGGAACGTCAACCCCCACGCCGACTACGCGACCATCGAACGGCAGCTGGGGCTCTACCGGGAGGCAGCCCGGAGGGCAGGGCACGACGCCGGGGTGATGCTGCCCATGGGCCGCGAACTCTACTGTGCGCCGACCCGGGAACGGGCCCTGGAGGAGGCCGCCATCTACCTTCACGGCAAGTACCAGGCCTACGCGAGCTGGGGCCAGGACCGCGTCCTGCCCGGCGAGACCAGCTTTCGGGCCCGGTTCGAGGAGCTGGCCCGGGACCGCTTCATCGTGGGCTCGCCCGAGGACTGCGCGCGCGAGCTGGAGCGCTACGCTCGGCTGGGGATCGGGAGCTGCCATCTGCGCATGCACTGGCCGGGCATGCCCCCCGAGTTCTCCCGTCGCAGCATGGAACTCTTCGCCGCCGAGGTGATCCCGGCCTTCCGCGCCGCCGGCTGAGGCGGCCGGCGGCGCTCGGCCGCGATCGTGGCCGCTACGGCCCCGGCCCCTCGGTTCCCGTCCCGCCGCCGGAGGTGCCGGCCGGCCGCAGGGACAGGGAGGCGGGTCCGGCACGGGGGGTGAGCGCGACCGCGAGGGCGGAGACGGCCAGGGCCGCCGTGGCCAGCCAGAGCGCCAGGACGTAGTTGCCCGAGCGGTCGTAGAGCCAGCCCGCCCCGAGCGGCCCCAGCCCGGCCCCGAGCCAGGTCGCCATCCCCTGCATGGCGGTGATCGAGCCGAAGGCCCGGCGCCCGAAGTGATCGGCCATGACCGAGGCGCGGAGCGGGTTCAGGGCGCCGAAGGCGAACCCGTACACCGCCACGTACGTGGCCAGGAGGGGAACCGAGCCGGCCATGACCAGGATGATCACGCCGGCCGCCTGCACGGCCAGGCAGGGTGCGAGCAGACGCTGGGGGCCGAGCCGGTCGCTGAGCGTGTTGAGGGCGAAGCGGCCGGGGAGGCTCGCGACCCCGACCAGGCCGGCCATGGTGGCGGCGAGCACCGGGTCTTGCCCGCGCCCGATCATGTAGGGGACCTGGTGGGCGTTGATGGCCGAGGCGGCGGCGAGGCTGAGCGTCCCGGACAGCGTGAGCGTCCAGAAGGCGGGCCGGCGGAGCGCCTCGCCCAGGAGGGCGCCCGTGGGCCGGGCCGGGCCGGCGTGGGACGGCCCGGTGACGCCGTCGGGAAGCAGGCCCAGGTCCTCGGGATGGCGGCGGACGGCGAGCGCGTGTAGCGGCAGCGCGATCAACAACTGGCTCGAGCCCATGGCGACCACCGTCCCCCGCCAGCCCAGGGCCTGGACGAGCAGCCCGGCCAGCGGCACGTAGATCGGTGAGGCGAGACCGCCGATGAGGGTGAGCAGCGCCAGCGCCGCCCCCCGGCGGCGCTGGAACCAGTTGGCGACCACCACGAAGCTGACGCTGTAGAAGGTCAGCGCCATGGCCAGCCCGAGGCCCCCCGCCCAGAGGGCGTAGAACTGCCAGAGCTGATGAACCTGGGAGAGGCCGATCAGGCAGAGCCCGCCCAGGGCCGATCCGCCGGTCATCAGCGCTCGGGCGCCGTAGCGGTCGACGAGGCGGCCGATCGGCACCCCGAGCACGCCGACCGCGACGAAGCTCAGGGAGTAGGCCCCGGAGAGGCCGCCCCGGCTCCAGCCGGTCTCGTGCTGGACGGGGACGACGAGCACGCCGAAGAGGTACTGGGTCGTTCCGTAGGAGACGATGGTGGTGATCCCGAGCGCCCAGACCAGCAACCAGCCGTAGTAGAACCGGCTCGAGCCCGGAGCCACGGGCAGCATCATAGCTTCGCCCTCGGGAATGGACCGGCGGGGACGGTTTCCGGCTCCGGCCCGACCTCGACGCCGGCCCTCCCGGGCGCCCGGTCCGGACGTCCGTATGACGGAGCCGTGGCCGCCTCGAGCTCGCGTCTAGAATCTGGGCCGTGCAGGTCGGGGAGCCGGTCGCCGATCCGGGGCCCAACGCCGCCCGGGTGCCCGCCGGGACCGACCTCGTCGAGTGGTACTACGAGCGCGGCTGGACCGAC
>JAJPKS010000372.1 GCA_021323605.1 Bacillota bacterium
GCCGTGCTGGGCGGGTTGGGCCTGGCCCGGGGAGCGAGCATCCGGGTCTGGACCAGCCCCGAGGGCGTCCCCATGTCGCGGGGCACTCTTCTCACCCTGGGCCTCTGGGCGGTCGCCATCGCCGTCCGCCTGGGCGCGGCGCTCCTGCAGGGGGGCGGCGGCTCGGCCGGCGTCGGGGAGTTGATCTTCCTGGTCGGGGTTTCCTTCGCAACGCAGAACGCGGTGATCTGGGCACGGGCACAGGCCCTGCCCGGTGTGAGGGCAGGGGAACGCTCGTTCGCGGAATGGCGGCGCTGAGATCGGGAACGACACCCGCGCCCGGTCGCAGAGCGGGTGCCGGGGCCATCCCGACCCCGGCCGGCGACAGGTTGTCCGGGGACGGCTAAGATCAGCGCTGGTGGGCACGGACGAGCTGATCGTGATCCCGCCCCGGTACGCGGCGCCGCTCGCCCCGGTGGTCGCCGGCCTGGTCCTGTGGTGGGCCTACACGATCGAGCCCACCCCCTACCGTCTGCCCCACGCCCTGGCGACCGGACTCGCCACCGTGGCCCTGCTCGCCGCCCTGACCGATGGCTGGGTGCGCTCGGGACGGCGGGGCGCGGGCGAGCGGCTGCTGGCCCTGGGCGTGCAGGGCGCCGCCACCGTCGCCTTGCTCCTCCTCCACGACCAGGGACCGGGGATGCTGGGCCTGTACCTCACCGCCTTCAACGCCTCGGCCCTGGGACCGCCCGCGGCCGCCATCGGTGCGACCGTCTGGCTGGTCTACGCCGTCCAGACCACCACCGCCGCGCTCGCGTCACACCGGCCCGACGTCACTTCGCTGGTCATCAGCCTGGCCGGTCCGGCGCTCGCCTACCTGGGCTCCGCCTACGCCCGCATCCTGCGCCGGAAGCGCGCCCAGCAGGCGGCGAAGCTGGAGCGGGAGCGGCTCGCCCGCGAGATCCACGACGTGCTGGCCCACACCCTCTCCGCTCTCACCGTGCAGCTCGAGGCCGCCCGGACCCTGGCCGAGCGCCGCCCCGGCGACCCGGCGGTGGTGGCCACGGTCGACCGCTGCCATCACCTGGCCCGCGAGGGCCTGGCCGAGGCACGCCGGGCGGTGAGCGCCCTGCGCGGGGACGACCTCCCCGGCCCGGAGCAGTTGCCTCGCCTGGTGGAGGAGTTCGAGCGAGACAGCGGCGTCCCCGCCCGCTTCCAGGTGGAGGGCCGGCCGCACCGGCTGGGCCCGGACGCGCGCCTGACCCTCTATCGCGCCGCCCAGGAGGCGTTGACCAACGTCCGCAAGCACGCCGAGGCGAGCGAGGTTCGGGTCCGGCTCACCTACCACCGGTCCGGCGCCGAGCTCACGGTCGAGGACCGGGGCCGACCCAGGCTGCCTCTGGTCTCGGGCGGCTACGGGCTGACCGGGATCCGGGAGCGGGTGGCGCTCCTGGGGGGGACGCTGGAGGCGGGCCCCGTGGACGGCGGCTTCCTGGTCAGGCTCTCGGTGCCGGCGTGACCCGGGTCCTGGTGGCCGACGACCAGGCACTGGTCCGCGAGGGCCTGGTCACCCTGCTCGGCCTCATCCCCGGCATCGAGGTGGTGGGGGCCGCGGCGGACGGGGAGGAGGCGGTGGCCATGGTCGCCGAGCGGCGGCCCGACGTGGTCCTGATGGACCTCCGCATGCCCCGCTGCGACGGCGTCGAGGCCACCCGTCGCATCCGCGCCGAGCACCCCCGGACCCAGGTCATCGCTCTCACCACCTACGCCGACGACCGCTCCATCCTCTCCGCCCTCCAGGCCGGGGCCCGCGGCTATCTGACCAAGGACTCCACCAGCCAGGAGATCCTGAAGGCCATCGAAGCGGTCGTGGCCGGGGAGGCGCTGCTCGAACCGTCCGTGCAGGCCAGGCTGGTGGAGGCGCTGGCCGGCGGCGGGACGGCGGCGCCCGCCCCCAGCGAAACCCCCGCCCTGCCCGACGGCCTGACCCGCCGCGAGGCCGAGGTGCTGGGGCTGATCGCCCAGGGCCTCTCCAACCAGGAGATCGCGAGCCGGCTGTTCGTGAGCGAGGCCACGGTCAAGACCCACATCAACAACCTGTTCAGCAAGATCGGGGCCCGGGACCGGGCCCAAGCCGTGGCCTACGCCTACCGCAATGGGCTGGCCGGCGGTCCCCCACGATCCTGAAGCCGTCCGGGCCTCGGCGAATCAGGACCACACGGACGCGGGGGCAGGCGGAGCCCAGGCGGCGCCGGCCGCCAGGCCCTCGCCGGAGGGATCGGCCCCGGCGGAGCGAGGTCGTCTCCCTCGGCCGGGGGCCGGGGAACGCGATCAGGCGCCGGATCGACCGGCGGCGTGCTCGATCACGCCGTCGATCAGGCCCCAGGACCTCGCCTCTTCAGGGGTCATGAAAAAGTCGCGCTCGATGTCCCGCTCCACCTGCTCCCTGGGCCGGCCGCAGTGTCGGGAGTAGATGTCCACCAGCTCCGCCCGTTGACGCAGGATCTCCCGGGCCTGGATCTCGAGGTCGGTGGCCTGGCCCTGCAGACCCGTGGCCCAGGGCTGGTGGACGACGATGGTGGAGTGCGGCAGCGAGAAGCGCTTGCCGGCCGTACCCCCGGCCAGCAGCAGCGAGCCGCCGCTGGCGGCGAAGCCGGTGCAGAGGGTGAGGACGTCGGGCCGCACGTACTGCATGGTGTCGTAGATGGAGAGGGCGGCGGTGAGCGATCCGCCGGGGCTGTTGATGTAGACCGCGATCTCCTTCTCCGGGTCCTCGCTCTGAAGGAAGAGCAGCTGGGCCACGACCAGGTTGGCCAGCTGGTCGGTGATCTCGCCCCCGATGAAGACGATGCGGTCCTTGAGCAGCCGCGGGTAGATGTCGTAGGCCCGCTCGCCGCGGCCGGTGGTCTCGATGACGGTGGGTATCAGCATGTCTCTCACCTCAGGAATCCGATCGGCCGCCGGCGAGCGGTGCTCCCGGTCGTGGCCAGGAAGGCGGTGAAGCGGGCCACGGTCCGGAGCGCGTCCTCGTCCAGGGCCTCGCTCAAACGGCGCAGCTGGACCCTGGGGTCGAGGTCGGGGATGACCTCCACCGCCTCCGGCGCGCCCAGCGCCCGGGCCAGGTCCAGGTACACGTCGGCGACGCCCACCTCCAGCGCCCGCGCGATGCCCAGCAGTCGCCGGGTGGAGACGTCCTTGCAACCGCGCTCCACCTCCGACAGGTAGCCGGTGGAGATGCTGGCCCGTGCCGCCACCTCGGCCAGCGACCGCCCTCCCAGCTCCCGGCGCCGGCGCAGGATCGCGCCCAGGGCGTGGAGGACGCGGGCCGGGTTTTCGCTATCAGAGAAATCCATAGCTTTCAGAGAAAGCTACCCGGTCCCGGCCCTCGCCCGCAGCCAGGGCGGGCCGGGGCGCCCGCCAACCGCCGTCGAGCGGCGTCTCGTGCTACGCCGTCGCGACCGGGTACCAGGCCCGCCCCCCGGGCGGCGACCTTGGTCGGCGTCCTGCCCGTCGTCGCCGGCCTCCGAGGCCACGGTTCCGGGTCCTGGGAGGCGATCGACCTCCGGGAAGGAGAACGACGATGAGACTCGGCAACCACGAGCCGCTCGCGCTCGCCCTGGTCGAGGCGATTCGCGCCGGTGATCTCGCTTCGCCCCGCGGCCTGCTCGCTCGGCACCCCGGCCTGGCCGCGGCGAGGATCGAGGACGCCCGGGGCGCCGATCCGAGCTGGGTTCCTCCCTACAACCGGAGCACCTGCCTCGAGATCGCGGGTGCTCTCGACACCCACCGGCAGACGCTGATCACGTGGCTCCGGGAGCGGACCGGCCAGCCGGCAGGCGACCGGCCCTGACCGACCTCCCGCCCTGCGTCGGGCGGGGAGGGCCGCGCTTCCGCCTCAGCCCTTGAGGCTGCCGGCCGACAGCCCGGCGATGATCCGGCGCTGGGCGATCAGGACCAGGACCACGATGGGGATGGTGGTGATCACGACCCCGGCATCGATGATGTTGTAGAAGACCTGATACTGGCTCTGGCCCAGGTTCACGATCGCCAGCGGCGCCGTGTAGCGCGCCGGGTCGGTCATGAAGGAGAGGGCGAAGATGAAGTCGTTCCAGGAGAGGATGAAGGAGAGGATGGCGGCGGTGAAGACGCCGGGCAGGGCCAGGGGGAGCAGGATCCGCCACAGCACCTGAAAGGTGGTGGCGCCGTCGACCATGCCCGCCTCCTCCATGTCCTTTGGGATCTGGCCCAGGATGCTGACCAGCATCCAGACCGTGATCGGTAGGGCGTAGATCAGGTAGGTGACGATCAGGGCCAGGTAGTTGTTGAGCAGCTGCAGGTCCCGGTAGACGAAGAACAGCGGCCCCACCATGGCGATGACCGGGAAGAAGGCGGTGGCCAGGATGAACCCGAGCACGGCCACCCGGGCCCGGGGCACCACCCGGACCAGCCCGTAGGCGGTCAGCAGGCCCGCCACCAGGGAGACGAGGGTGGTGCCCGCCGCCACCAGCGCGCTGTTGGCGAGCGGGATCAGGAAGTTGTACTGGGCGAGCAGGGTGACGTAGCTCTGCAGCGTCCAGGCCGCCGGCCAGAGCCCGTGGGTGCCCAGGCTCAGCTCGTGATCGGTCTTCAGCGAGGTGGTGAGGATCCAGTAGAAGGGGAAGACCGCGATCGAGACGACCACCATCACGACCAGCGAGAAGGAGCCCTCGCCGAGCAACCGCCTCCAGGCGGAGATCCTCATGTCTCCAACCTCAACACCCGCATGTAGACCAGGGCGATGAGGAGCGCGATCAGGGTCAGCGCCACCGAGATCGCACCCCCGTAGCCGAAGTTGGTCTCGACCAGGAAGGCCCGCCAGTTGACGTAGGACAGGGTCTCGGTGGCGCTGCCGGGGCCGCCCCCGGTGATCACGTAGATCACGTCGAAGATCAAGAATGCGGAGAGGGTGCGGAAGATCAGGGCCACCAGGACGGCCGGCTTCAGCATGGGCAGGGTCACGTGCCGGAAGCGGCGCAGGACGCCGGCGCCGTCGATCCGGGCCTGCTCGTAGAGATCGTCGGGGATGACCTGGAGACCGGCGAGCAAGATCAGGGCCAGGAAGGGCGTGTTCTTCCAGGCGTCGGCGACCAGGATCACCGTCCAGGAGGTCCAGACCCCGTTCAGCCAGGCGGTCGTGGCGCCGGGCAGGTGGAGCGCCCCCAGCCCCCAGTCGACGAAACCAGAGCCGGGGTCGAACATGTTCTTCCAGAGCATGCCCGAGACCACCGTGGGCACCGCCCAGGGGACGAGGACGGCGGCCCGCACCAGGCCCCGGCCCCAGAACCGACGGTGCATGATCAGGGCCAGGCCCAGGCCGGCCACGAACTCCAGCGCGACCGAGACCAGGGTGAAGAAGGAGGTCCTGATGAAGGGCTGGAGGAAGTCGCCGCTGGCCACCAGCTGCCGGTAATTGGCCAGGCCGACGAAGCGCTCTGTCCCCGGCTCGGTCAGGACCAGGTGGAGGAAGGAGTTGTACAGGTTGTAGGCCAGGGGGAAGCCGGCGATGGCCACGAGCAGGACGATGGTCGGCGCCAGGAAGGCGCCGGCCATCGTCCACCGGCGGAACGCCCGGCCCGCCGCCGGCCGGACCGGACCGAGCTCGGCCTCGGGGCTAGCCGCCGCTCCCATGCACGATGCCGTTGATCTGCTGCTGAGCGGCCGCCAGCGCCTGCTCCGGACTGGTCTGGTTGGTCAGGGCGGCGTTGAGCTGGGTCTGCAGGACCTCCGAGATCTGCGGGTAGACGGGGCTGACCGGGCGCGGCTCGACCACGTTGAAGACCGCCTGCTCCTGCCGGTAGTAGGGCGCCTGGCTGTAGAGCTGCTGGGTGTAGGCCGACTTCACCGCCGGCGGGTCGCCGGCGCCGATCGCCCGCTGGATCTGCACGCTGGGCGAGGTCAGGTACTGGATGAACTTCCAGGCCGCGTCCGGATGCTTGGACCTGGCGTTGATCACCAGGTCGTCACCACCCAGGGCCGACATCGGAGTACCGGTCGAGGAGGGAAAGGGGATCCAGCCCGTCTTGCCCTGGACCGCCGATCCCGCCTTCTCCGAGAGCTGGAAGATGTACGGCCAGTTCATGGCGAAGGCCGCCTGTCCGCTCAGCCACTGGTCCTGGACGTTGGACTCCTGCCAGGAGGTCACCGCCGGTGGCGAGACATGGTCCTGGTAGATCAGGTTCTTCAGATAGGTGAGCGCCTGCACGTTCTCGGGGGAGTCGATCTTGCTCGGATCGAGGCTGCCCCCGAACCCTCCCAGGACGTTGAGGAAGGCGGTCACCACCCCCTCGTACTTGGCCCCTTCGAAGGCGAAGCCGGTCTTGATCGAGGGGTTGGAGCTCATCACCGCCTTCGCCTCCTGCACCAGCTGCTGGGGCGAGGTGGGTGGCGACGACACCAGGTCGGTGCGGTAGTAGACGCCCTCGGCGTTGATGAACCACGGCACCGCGTACAGCTTGCCCTGGTAGGTGCCCGACTTGAGCTGGCCGGCGAAGAAGTCGCCGGTATTGAGATGGAAACGATCCAGGGGCAGGATCCAGCCCGACTTGGCGAAGGTGGCCGGCCAGATCACGTCGGACGTGATCACGTCGGGCGTGTCGCTGCCGGCAATGAAGCGCTGGGTCAGCTGCTGGTAGGCGTTGTTGGCGGTGGGCGACAGGGTGAGGATGCTGACGTGGATGCCGGGGTTCGCCTTGTTGAAGTCCGCCACCGCCTTCTTGGAGGCGTCACCCTCGGCCCCCAGCCCCTGGGTCGCGAACACGATCGAGACCGGGCCCGAGGTCCCGCCCCCGGAGCCGCAGGCGGCGAGGAAGAGCATGCTCCCACCCAGGAGTGCCGCGGCCAACCGTCTCGTGACCACCATGTCCACCTCCTCTGCGCAAGCCATACCGGTCGGGAGGCGGCGATATCCCGCCGACGACCCGACTCACCCTACCTCCCCCGAGGTGAGGATCTTCTCCCATCAGCCCCGCACGGCGCCCGGACGCGCCGCGCAGCCCATTATCGCACCGGCATCCGCCGCCCGGCCGACCGCGACCCTCGGGCTCTCTCAGAGGGCGAGGGCGATGCCGCCGTCGCCGCGTGGATCGGAGGCGCCGCGCAGCGACCCGTCCTCTGCGACCTGGATCACCTGGACCCGGGCGAAGTAGGCGTCGTAGGACCACGGCCGCCGGTGCACGCGGTAGCCGCGGTCCTCCAGACCCCGCACGATCCAGGCGGGCAGGCGCAGCTCGGCCTGCACCGTCTCCCCCTGGAAGTCGAGACGGGGGGCGCTCACCGCCTCCACCGGGCTCATGCCGTGGTCGATGAGGTTGACCAGGACCTGGAGGACGCCGGTCACGATCCTGGTCCCGCCCGGCGCCCCGATCACGATCGAGAGCCGATCGCGCTCGAAGACCATGCCGGGGGTCATCATGGTGATCCTGGTCTTACCCGGGGCGAGCGAGTTGGGGCGGCCGGGCCGCGGGTCGAAGCCGTTGAGGTAGTTGTTGTACAGGAAGCCGAGACCTGGCGTGACCACGCCACTGCAGGCCCCCAGGGTGTGGGTCAGCGAGACCGCGTTGCCGCTCGCATCGAGCACGCAGACGTGGGTGGTGGTGGGCGCCTCGCGGGCGGATCGAGCTGCGGCCGCCCGCTCCTTGGCGATCAGGGTCTCCACCGGAACGGGGACGAAAGCCGGATCGGCCAGGTGCCGCTCCCGTTCCCCCATGGCCCAGTCCATGGCCTCGATCAGCAGCTGCGCCGCCTCCGGGGAGGGCCAGCCCCACCGGCTCAGGTCGTGGCCCTCCAGGTAGTTCAGCATCTGGAGCAGGGTCACCCCGCCCGCCGGTGGCCCCGCCGCCAGCAGCCGCCGGCCGCGGTAGGTGCCGGCCACCGGAGCGGTGAGCCGGGGTCGGTACCCGGCCAGGTCGGCGGCGGTGATCGACCCGTTCGCGGCCCGGAAGTCGGCGGCGATCGCGGCCGCGATCTCCCCCCGGTAGAAGTCCTCCGGCCCCGCCTCGGCCAACCGCTCGTAGGTGCGGGCCAGGTCGGGATTGGGGATCACCTCCCCGGGCCGGTAGAGCTCGCCGTCCCGGGTGTAGATGCGCCGCGCCTCCGGCGTCCACTGGATGCGCCGCCGCCCGTCGACCATGTCCGGCCCGTGGTCGCCCACCCAGTACTCGTAGACGGTGCCGGTCACACGGAGACCGCGCCGGGCCGCCTCCAGACCGGGGCCCAGTGCCTCGGCCCAGCCGATGGTGCCGTGCCGGCGCAGGGCCTCGGCCAGGCCGGCGACCGTGCCCGGGACCCCCACGCTCAGGTGGCCGCAGTCGTTGACCCACCCTTCCAGCACGTAGCCGTAACGGTCTGCCGCCTCGCGCAGGAAGAGGCGCTCCCATTGGTCCTCGCGCACCCCCGATCCGGCCCGGGCGTAGAACTCGATGACCTCATCCCGGCCGTCGGCCGTGTGCACGAGCATGGCCCCGGAGCCGCCGATGCCACACATCATGGGATCGATCACGCCCTGGACCAGGGCGGCGGTGACGGCGGCGTCGACGGCGTTGCCGCCTCCGCGCAGCACCTCCAGGCCGGCCTCGGCCGCCTCCGGCTGAGGGCAGACGATCATGGCCTCCATGTGCACGCTCCCGCGGCTAGGGTCCACCCTTCACGTAGAGCGTCTGTCCGCTCACGAAGCCGGCCTCGTCGCTGCACAAAAAGGCGATGACGTTGGCGATGTCCACCGGTTGACCGACCCGGCGCAGCGGCGTTCGCTCCGCCGCCATGCGCTTGAACTCCTCCCATTCCACCCCCACGCGCCGAGCGGTGGCCTCGGTCATGCGCGTCTCCACGAAGCCGGGTGCGACCGCGTTGACGTTGATGTTGAACGGTCCCAGCTCGATGGCCAGGGTCCGGGCCATGCCCTGCAGCCCGGCCTTGGCGGTGGAGTAGTTGGTCTGCCCGCGGTTGCCCAGGGCCGAGGTCGAGGAGAGGAAGACGATCTTGCCGTAGCGCTGGGGCACCATCACCCGCTGTGCGGCCTGGGCGCAGAGGAAGCTGCCCCGCAGGTGCGTGTTGATGACCGCGTCCCAGTCCTCGTCGGTCATCTTGTGGATCAGGTTGTCCCGGATGATCCCGGCACAACAGACCAGGATGTCAAGCCGGCCGAAGGCGTCGACCACGCGCTGCACCGTCGCCTCCACCTGGTCACGCCGGCTGACGTCACAGGCCACCGCCAGCCCCCGCCCGTCGAGCCGTTCCGCCACCTCCCGGGCCGGCGCCTCGTCCAGGTCGCAGACGGCGACCCTGGCGCCGTCGCGCGCGAACACCTCGCAGGTCGCGGCCCCGATGCCACGACCGCCCCCGGTGACCAGGGCGACCTTCCCTTCGAACCTCACCCGTTCCCTCCTGTGGTGTGTTGCCCCGGCATCACCGCCGGACGTCGGTTCAGTGTAGAGGCCCGGAGCCAGCGCCGCCGGTCTCCGGCCCCGGGAGGATGGCACCGGTCGCCCCCTGCACCACCCTGTTCCCGGAGGCGGAGGCAGCGCCGTTGCCCCCTCGACGTCGGCAAGGCCCGGTTACCGGCAACGTTTCCAGGCGGGACACGTGACCCAGGCATCGGCCCCCCATCTCACCCCTGCCCGGAATGCGGGGGCGAGCGTGCCCTGGTCGAGGGTGTGAGCACGACCCGGTTCGTTCGCCCGGCACCCGTCTGCCCGGCCTGAGCGGCCGTTCAGCGAAGCGTGGGCGCTGATCTGCAGGGACTGCGGCCCCTCTCCCCGTACGCCGAGAACCCGAAGATCGGGTCGAGCTGACCCGGCTCGAGCGCCGCCCCGCCGACACGATTCCGGCCGTTCGCGCCCCGGAGCGGGCCGGGCGGCGGCACCGGCACCCCGGGACGGCCTCGAGGGGGGCACGGTATCCGCCTGGCCGTGTCGCCGAGGCGCTCGGGCCGGGTCGTGCAACCACCCCACCGCCGGCGTCGCCGCGCCGGCATCCGTGCCTACAGCGGATGCCGACCGGTGCCGGTCGTCCCGGGCCGGCCAGGGTGGAAGCGCCCGACGGCGGGCGGCACGTCCCGCCCGGAGGCGGAACGCACCCCTCCGCCGCCGGCGCCCGCGGCCCCCGGTCGCGGGCGGCCGGGCCAGCACGCCGCCCTCCGGGCGGCATGGGCCCCGGGGCGAGACTCCTCGCCTCCGGCCCTCACGGAACCGCCCCGTCCGGCCCTGGCTCCTCCTCGTCGGTCTGAGCGCGGAAGCGCAGCCTGGGGCCGGAGGGAGTGTCGGTCTTGTCGATGACCACCCCATCCAGGGCAGCGCTGATCTCCGCCGGGATGTGGAGGAGATCTTGGCCCTCGCGCTCCACCACCTGATCTCCCTCGCGCGCCTCGCCGAGGACCAGGCCGAGCCGCTGCTCGTCGATCTGCTCCAGCCGGACCACCCGGCCAGCGGGCCGATCGAGCGTCGCGAGCAGATCCGCGGCGCTCTCGGTTACCTGAATCATGGCGTCCACCTCCATCGGAGCCGATGCGGCCGGTAACCAGCCCCACCCTACCAGAGCGCTCCCTCGTTCGCGCCCCGGCGAGGCCCGGGACGGCCTCCACCGGCCGCCTCGACGGGCGACGCCGGAACGTGCCATGCTTCAGCCGCCATGAGCCTGATCGGCGCCCGCCGCCCCCGAGTCGAGGACGAACGCCTGGTGACCGGCCGCGGCCGGTTCGCGGCCGACGACCGACCTCCCGGCCTCTGCCATCTGGTCCTGCTGCGCTCGCCACATCCCCACGCCCGGGTGCTCCGCGTCGACGTGAGCGCGGCACGCGCCCGCCCGGGCGTCCTGGCCGCCTGGACCGCGGCCGACCTCCCCGGGCCGCGCACCATGCCCGTGGCCGAGTTCCCACCCCCGCCCCCGCTGACCGACGTCCGCCTCCAGCCCATCCTGGCCTCAGAGGAGCTGTGCCACCAGGGCGAGGCCCTCGCGGCCGTGGTGGCGACCTCGGTCGAGGCGGCGACCGACGCCCTGGCCGCCATCGAGACCGAGCTGGAGCCCCTGCCCGGGGTGGGCGGCGCGGTCGAGGCCACGGCCGAGGGCGCGCCCCCGGCGCACGCCGGCGCGGCCGGGAACGTGGCCGGGCGATCCACGATCGAGTTCGGCGACATCGAGGCCGCCTTCGCCGGCGCCGCGGTGACGGTCTCCGCCACCCTCTCCCTGGCCCGCATCTGCGGCGCGGCCATGGAACCGCGCTCGGTCACCGCCGTGCCCCAACCCGACGGCACCCTGCTCCTGCGGACCTCGACCCAGTCGGTCTTCGGCGTCCGCGACGCGGTGACCGCGACCCTGGGCCTCGAGCCGGACCGGGTGCGGGTCGTGGCCGAGGACGTGGGCGGCGGCTTCGGGGCCAAGGGCAGCCCCTATCCGGAAGAGGTCCTGGTCGCGCTGGCGGCGCAGCGGCTGGGCCGGCCGGTGCGCTGGGTGGCCAGCCGGAGCGAGGACGGCGCCACCACCAACCAGTCCCACGGCAACGTCCTGGGGCTGGAGCTGGCGGCCGAGGCGGACGGGCGGTTGCGCGGGCTGCGCGGCCGCGTGCTGCACGACATGGGGGCCTACGCCGGCGAGGGCGCCGGCCAGGCCGCCAACATCGTCCTGCACACCCTGTCCGTGTACCGCCTGCCGGCGATGCGGGTCGAGATCTGGAACCTCTACACCAACTCGGCGCCGACCGGCTTCATCCGGGGCGGCGGGCGCGAGGTGGGGAACTTCGCCATCGAGCGGCTCATGGATCGCCTCGCCGACCGGCTGGGTCTTCCCCGCGACCTGGTGCGTGAGCGCAACCTGCTCCGCCCCGAGGACATGCCCTACGACACCGGGCTCCGGATGGGGCCGGCGCCGGTGCGCTACGACCTCGGCGACGTGCCGGCCATGCTCTCCCGCCTCCGGGCCATGACCGCGAGCGTGCCGGTGGGCGTGGAGGCCGGCCGGGCGCGCGGAATGGGGATCGCCTGCTACGCCGAATCGACCGGTTTCGGGCAGCGCGAGCCAGCCCGGCTCCACCTGGCCAGGGATGGGACCGTGACCGTCTGCCTCGGTTCCACACCCCAGGGGCAGGGGCACCAGACCATGGCCGCGCAGATCGTCGCCGAACGCCTGGGATGGCCGATCGGGCGGGTGCGGGTGGTGGCCGGCGACAGCGCGGCCGTCCCCTACGGGCTGCTCACCGCCGGCAGCCGCTCGGCCGTGCACGTGGGCAACGCCGCCGCGGGCGTCGCCCTGGAGGCGCGTCGCCGGCTGCTGGAGCTGGCCGCCGAGCGGCTCGAGGCCGATCCCGCCGACCTGACCCTGAGCGACGGGGTGGTGGCGGTTCGCGGGGCCCCCTCACGCCGGGTCGGCGCCCCCGACCTGGTGCCCGACGCCGGCCTCGAGGTCGCGTACGACTTCAGCCCCCGGCAGGGGACGACCTGGGCCTGCGGCTGCCTGGCGGTCGTGGTCGAGGTCGACCTGGAGACCTGCCGTGTCGACGTGGTTCGTTCGCTGCTGGTGCACGACTCCGGACGCCTCATCAACCCGGTGCTGGCCGAGGGGCAGCTCCACGGCGGGCTGGCCCACGGCATCGGCTACGCCCTCTTCGAGGACGCGGCCTACGAGCCCGACGGCAACCAGCGGGCCCCCAGCTTCCTCGACTACGCGATCGTGTCCGCGCCCGAGATGGCGCTCTCGATCCAGCTCGAGCACCAGGAGACACCCAGCCCGGCCAACCCGGAGGGGTTCCGCGGCATCGGCGAGAGCGCGACCATCCCCGCCCCGGCCGCCATCTGCTCCGCGATCGAGGACGCGCTGCACCGGGCGGGACGGCGGGTGGAGCTGCACGAGATCCCGGTGACCCCGGAAGCCCTCTTCCGACAGCTCGGCGTTCCGGCCCGGCAGGAGCGGTGAGGCTGGAGCGGGTCGAGCTGCGGCGCCTGCGGCTCCCCCTCGTGGCGCCGTTCCGAACCGCCGCCGGTCTCCAGCGCGATCGCGACGTCCTGGTGGTGAAGGTGACCACCGACCTCGGCGAGGGCTGGGGGGAGTGCGCGGCGCTCGGCGAGCCGACCTACACCTCCGAATACACGGAGGGGGCGCGTCACGTGATCCGGAGGCACCTGCTCCCCCGCCTCCTCGGCCGGGAGCTGCAGGGTGCCGAGGAGGTGGCCGAGGCGCTGCGTCCGGTCCGGGGACATCCCATGGCCCGGGCCTGTCTGGAGATGGCCCTGCTGGACGCGGAGCTGCGAGCGCGGGGGGAGCCGCTGGCTCGGCATCTGGGTGCCGTCCGTTCGGCGGTGGACTGCGGGGCCGCGATCGGCCTCAAGGACTCGATCGGTCATCTGCTGGAGGCCGTCGAGGGCGCGCTGGCGGCCGGCTACCGTCGCGTCAAGCTCAAGATCGAGCCCGGATGGGACCTGGAGCCGGTGCAGGCCGTGCGCGAGCGGTTCGGTCCCATCCCCCTCCAGGTGGACGCCAATGGCGCCTACGAGCTCGGGGACCTCGGCCGCCTGGCCCGACTGGACCACCTCGACCTGCTGATGATCGAGCAGCCCTTTGCCGAGGACGACCTCCGCGCTCACGTCGAGCTGGCCCGACGGCTGCGCACCCCGATCTGCCTCGACGAGTCGATCACCTCTGCCCGGGCGGCGGCGACCGCGATCGTCCTCGGGGCCTGCTCGATCGTCAACCTCAAACCCGGGCGCGTGGGCGGCTACTTCGAGGCCCGCCGTGTCCACGACGTCTGCCAGGCGCACGGGGTGCCGGTCTGGGTGGGCGGCATGCTCGAGACCGGGCTGGGTCGAGCGGCGAACCTGGCCCTCGCCGCGCTGCCCAACTGCGTCCTGCCGGGCGATCTCTCCGCCGCCGACCGACATCTCGCCCAGGACCTGACCGACCCCCCGGTCATGCGGGACGGCCGCCTGCCCGTCCCCACCGGGGCGGGGATCGGGATCACGGTGGACGAGGAGCGGGTCTCCGAGTTCACGGTCGAGCTGGACGTGGTGGGACCGGAGCGGCCGGCGCCCCCCCGCCCCTGAACCCGATCGTGCGATCAGGGGATGCCCTTGGGACGGCCCTGGCTGTCGGTGGTGATCTGCGCGAGCTGGTTGGCGACAGGAGAGCCGTCGCCCGGATAGACGATCACCGGCATCCCCACCTCGGCCCAGTTGAACATCCACTGGGCGTCGGCGTAGGGCACGTGGATGCAGCCGTGGCTGCGGGTGGAGGGATCGTACTGTGAGCCGGGTCCCAGCTCCGAGTCGGGCTCCCAGTAGGCGTCGTGGATCGACTCGCCGGTGTTGGTGAAGAACGTCGCCCACTGGACCACGGTGTCGGGATACCAGTACGGGGAGCCCCTGGGCCAGGGCGAGTGCATGGTCCAGGGATGGGACTTGAAGAGGACCTTCATGGGGCCGAAGTCGGTCCCGATGTCCCCCACCCCCCTGATCCCGGTCGTGACCGGGGTGTCCAGGACCACCTGACCACCCTGATAGGCCCAGAGGTGCTGGGCCTGGAAGGAGACCACGACCGCCTTCGGCGGCAGCCCGGCGATGAAGGCCTGGTGCACCTGGGCGGCGTAGCGCTCGACCCCGGCCGTCCCCAGGGCCGCCTGGCTCACGTCCCCCGACCCGACCAGGGGGGCGAAGTGCTCGAGGCGGCTGGCCGCTCGGGCCACGACGATGTCGTTGGGGAAGGGGTTGGCGACGTTCATGTAGGCCACCACCGAGGCGTCGTTGCGCCCGGCGACGATGGCCTGCTGCCCCGCCTGCTGGATGGCGGCCAGGTTCCCCCCCGCTTGGGCCAGGAGTTGCTGCGCCGCCTGCTGGACCTGCTGGTTCTCCTGCTGGGTCTGGTCGTAGAGCGCGGTCGCGTCCCGGACCACGCCCTGGGCCTGCTGCAGCGCGTTGCGATAGTCGCGCAGCGTGCGGGCGCCGGCGTCGGCCTTCGCCGCCGCGTCCAGCCGCTGCTGGAGCGACTGGAGGTCGGGGTCGTCGGCTCCCACCTGCTGGTCCCGGCCGATCTCGGTTCGAGCGGCGTCGATCTCCCGGGCGGCGTCGGAGCGGGCGCGATCCAGGATCTGCCGCTCCAGGGCGCGGAGCCGGGTCTGGAGGGCCGCGGTCTGGCTCGCCAGACCGTCGAAGTATCCCGGACGCCCCGGGATCCACCAGGGCGGGGAGGTCGCGTCCATGGCCCGGAGCCGGCCGGTGATCGGGGCCAGGTCCCGGTTCGTGTACCCGAGCCGGGCGTCGGATGCGAGCCTGGCGTTCAGCGCCTGACGCTCGTGATGGTAGGTGGAGGCTGCCTGGCCGGCGGCGGCGTTGCTCCAGGCGACGAGCCCACTCCCCGCCAGCACCACGGCGACCGCGGTCGCCAGCGCGCCGGCCCTGGTCCGGGCGTCACCCGGCAGCCGCCCCAGCCACCTCCTCACGGGTACCACGTCCAGGCCCACGGCTCACTACGAACATACCGCGGCGGGCCCGGGCGCTACCGGTGCAGCACGAAGGTGGCTCGCCGGCGGTACTCGTCGAGGGTGCGCGCGTCCAGGTAGGACATGCTGCTGCGGAGGCCGGCGAGGTAGCGCTGGAGCACGACCGCGGCCGGGCCGCGGTAGGGGACCAGGGTCTCGGCGCCCTCGATGTACTCCGGGTCCGACCGACCCAGCTCCTGCTGCACGGAGAACGAGGCCGCGCCCCGCATGATCTTGAACTTCTTTCCCTCCACCACGATCACGCGCCCCGGCGCCTCGTCGGTGCCGGCCAGGGCGGATCCCACCATGACCACGTCCGCCCCCAGCGCCAGCAACTTGCACATGTCGGCCGGCTTGCGCACCCCGCCGTCGCCCACGATCAGCGCCCGCCGCCGGACCCGGGCCGCGTCGGCGACCGCATACGGGGTGGGCACGAAGACGCCGGTCTCGGTGCGGGTCTCGCACACCGAGCCGCCGGCGATGCCGACCCGGATGGCGTCGGCGCCGGCCTCCTCCAGCCAGCGGAAC
The DNA here is from genome assembly GCA_021323605.1 of Bacillota bacterium. Lineage (GTDB taxonomy): Bacteria > Chloroflexota > Dormibacteria > Dormibacterales > Dormibacteraceae > CADDZO01. Next base: position 16,001 of record JAJPKS010000372.1, read on the forward strand.
GTCTCCGCGGAGGCCACGTTGCCGGCGACCAGGAAGACGTCGTCCCGCGCCGCCCGGATCCGCTCGATGGCACGGGCCACCTGGACGTGAGCACCGTTGGCCGTGTCCAGACAGAAGATCCGGCATCCGGCCTCGTAGAGGCGGTCGAAGCGTTCCAGGAAGTCGCCCGTGACCCCCACCGCCGCCCCCACCGGTCCCGGCACCGCGGCCAGGCCCCGGACCGCGCACTCGAACTCGGCTACCTCGGCCTCCACCGGACAGAAGCGATGCAGCAGCCCCAGCGCGCCCTGGGTCGCCAGCGCCCGGGCCATGGTCGAGCCGCAGACGTCCGGCATGGGCGAGGCGATCAGGGGCACGGAGAGGGTGACGGGACCGAACCGCACCGCCGGGTCGGCCTCGGCGCGATGGAGCAGCGTCGAGGCCACCCGGGGCACGATCGAGATCTCGTCGAAGTCGAAGGCCGGGGGCCAGAGGCCGTCTCCGTTCCGGTCGGTCACGTCATCACTCTCTCACGGATGTCACCGGACATGCCCGAGCGCGCCGGCCGGGACCTTCCGGGCGGTCACGGGAGCACGATGGGAGGGTGACCAGGTCACGTCCGGGCGAAGGAGACGGCGGGGCGCGGGAGCCTCGCGCCGACCAGGTGGGCAGCCTGCTGCGGCCGCCGGAGCTGCGGCGAGCATGGGAGCGGTTCCTCGCCGGGCGGCTCGACCGCGACGCCCTGACCGAGATCGAGGACCGGGCGATCGTCACCGCGCTCGAGCGCCAGCGCTCCATCGGCCTCGACGTCTACACCGACGGTGAGTTCCGGCGCGCCGCCTACATGACCGGCGTCACCGACGCCGTCGAGGGCTTCTCTCCGAGCCAGACCGGCCCGCGACTGCCCTGGCGCGCGGACCCCGGACGGGAGGTGCC
>JAJPKS010000409.1 GCA_021323605.1 Bacillota bacterium
CACGACCCGCTCCGCCACGCTCGATGAAGACGGTCGCGTATTACGTGGTCGTGTACACTGTGCACGTGGCCGAGACGCTCACGATTCGCCTCGACGAGGACGCCCGGGCGATCCTGGAGGCGACCGCCCGGCAGCGCGGGCAGGGGCTGAGCACGTTCGTCCGTGAGCTGGCCGAATCCGAGGCCCGCAGGCTGCGGCGGGAGGCAATCAGGGCTGAGGGGGAGCAAGTCCTGGCCTATCTCGCCCAGCACCCTGAGGCCCAGGCCGAGCTCGAGGAGATCGGGACCCCGATCAACGAGCCCGAATGAGCCGACCTGCGGCCGGCAGCATCGTGCTCGTGGACTGGCGAGGCGGCGCGTTGCCGGCCGAGCCGAGCAAGCTCCGCCCCGCGGTGGTGGTGGAGGATGACGGTCTGTTTCCGGACGCCTATCCGAACACGCTGGTGGTGCCCCTGACCCGTGACCAGGGTCTGGTTTATCCCTCGTTCTCCGAGCGGATCGACCCGACCCCGGAGAACGGCGCCTCCCAGACCTGCTGGGCGTTGGCACACCACGTGAGCAGCGTCTCGGTGAAGCGGGTCACCCAGACCCCATCCCGCATCACTCACGACCAGCTGGACAACATCCGCCGCCGCATCGCGCTGGCGGTGGGGTGCGGGCGCTGAGGCTGGAGCCGGCTCGAGGCCGGGGTGCCGGTTGGCGTCAAAAATGGCGTCAGCCGGCTGGAGGCGGGGTTCGGGCAGCCTTGCTGGATCGAGATTTCGAATTCGACAACTGGCGGAGGGAGAGGGATTCGAACCCCCGAGGGCTTGCGCCCTGGCTGTTTTCAAGACAGCTGCCATCAACCGGACTCGGCCATCCCTCCGTGTCCGGGCTCCGAGGATACCGGACCAGGCGCGGTGCCCCCGTCCCCGGGCGGAGGCGTGGGCATGATCACGGCCGGCGCCACCAGCGGTCCCGGTGCCCCCGTCCCCGGGCGGAGGCGTGCCTTGCCCTCGGCCTGCTACCCTGGAGCCCCGCCCATGAGGTGCTCCCTCGATCACGGGCGTCGGGCCGCACGAGTGGCGTTCCTCGTGGCGGTCCTCGTCCTCATCGCCCAGGCATGTGTCACCGGCCGCCCGCCCGCACCCGGCCCGACGTCGCCGGCCGCCCGCCGGCCGGAGCCCACCCCCTCGCCCCCCTGTGCCGACCGGGCCTTCGCCCGGCTGAGCGAGGCCCAGCGTCTGGGTCAGCTCTTCCTGGTCGGCCAGACCCTCCCCGACCCGGCCGCGGCGGGCATCGTCGCCGCCGTCCAGGCCGGCCACGTGGGCGGGGTGGTGCTCGGAGGCACGGGTTGGAGCAGCGCCGCCGGCGTCCAGCGCAGCGTGCAGCAGCTCCAGGCCCTGGCCAGCCCGGAGGCCACCGGGGGAGTGCGGTTCTTCGTCTCCGGCAACCAGGAGGGGGGACGGCCGGGATCGTTGCAGGCCTTCTACGGTCCCGGTTTCTCCGCCATCCCCAGCGCGCTCAGCCAGGGCACCATGGACCCGGCCCGGCTGCAGCAGGATGCGGCCACCTGGGGGGCCGAGCTGCACGCGGCCGGCGTGAACCTGGACCTGGCCCCGGTGATGGACACGGTGCCGGCCGAGCTGGCGGCGACCAACGCCCCCATCGGTGGCCTCGATCGCGAATACGGCCACGACCCGACCACCGTCGCCGCGCACGGCAGCGCGTTCGTCCGGGGCATGGGCTCGGCCGGGGTGGCGACCACGGTCAAGCACTTCCCCGGCCTGGGTCGGGTGAGCGGCAACACCGACTTCACCCCCCGGGTGGTGGACACGGTCACCGCCCGCCACGACCCCTACCTGGAGCCCTTCCGGGCCGGGATCGCCGCCGGCGCCGGCTTCGTCATGGTCTCGCTGGCGACCTACACCCGCATCGACCCCGCCAACCCGGCGGTCTTCTCGCCGGCCGTGATCCAGCAGCTGCTGCGCGGCGACCTGGGCTTCCGGGGGGTGGTGATGTCCGACGACCTGGGGGCCGCGGCCGCCGTCCGGGACGTGCCCGTGGCGGAGCGAGCGCTCCGCTTCCTCGCCGCCGGTGGGGACCTGATCCTGACCATGCGGCCGGCCGACGTCCTCCCCATGGAACAGGCGCTTCGGGCCCGCATGGATTCGGACCCCGCCTTCCACGACCGGGTGGAGGAGTCGGTCCACCGGGTGCTGGCGGCCAAGGCGGACATGGGCCTCCTCCCGGGCTGCACCGCCCGGGGGACTTCCTCGTCCTGAGCCGGCCCGGGACGGGTTCGCCCGGGACGCCACCCGATCGGCCTCGGTAGGCTCTGGCTGTGGCACCCCATCGGAACCGGTTCCGATAGGGACCCTGTGGCCGACGGCCGCGCGGAGCGTCGCCGAGGAGAAGGATGAGGCCGTCCATCCATCGCCGCATCGGCCGCGGTGCGGCGAGAGCGAAGCACTGGCTGCGCCAGCACCTGCGCACCCTGCTGCCGATCGTGCTGGGGGCGGCGGCCCTGGTCGCCCTGGTGCTGGGCCTCGACCCCAGCACCTTCGCCTCGGCCATCGACCACTTCGATCTCCGGCTGCTGCCGCCGATCCTCGCCGCGGCCGTGGCCATCCCGGTCCTGCAGGGCATGCGCTGGCACTTCCTCCTGCGCGAGCTGGACATCGACCTGCGGATGCGGGACACGGTCCTGCTCAGCGTCGCCGGGCAGGCGATCACCGCCATCCTGCCTCTGGGCGACCTGACCCGTGCCATCTTCGCCAGCGAGGTGACCGACGCGGAATTCGGGGACACGGCGGCCACGGTCACCGTGCAGGAGCTGAGCTTCACCCTTCTGCTCGTGCTCGCCGCCCTCCCCGCCCTGGTGCAGCTGCACGCCTCCCCCCTGGTGATCGCCGTCACCCTCCTCGGCATCGCCTTCATCCTCGCCGTCCTCACCGTGCCCCCGCTCTTTCGCGCCGTCCACGCCCTGGTGGCGCGCACTCCCTTGCTCCGCCGCTTCCTCTCCCAGATCGACGAGCTCCAGCACGAGACCGTCCGCCTCCTGCACCGGGCGGACACGGCCGGCTGGTCGAGCCTCGACCTGGTCCGGGTGCTGGTCGCGGCCACGCTCTTCTGGCTGGTGGTGGAGGGCCTGAGCCCGCACACCATCACCTGGTGGGAGGCGGCCTTCGTGCTCGCCATCGCCTACGTGGGCGGGGCCGTCAGCCTGATCCCGGGCGGGGCGGGGGCGAACGAGGCCACCACCGTCGGCGCTCTCATCCTGCTCGGCCTCCCGCCGGGGCTGGCCACCGCCGCCGCCCTCCTCCAGCGGGCCTTCACCACCGGGGTCGCCTCCATCCTCGGGATCGGCGCCTACATGCTGGCCCGCCGCCGCTTCCAGCTGAGCGGTCTGGGCGCGCTGCAGGCCCGAGCCGCCAGCCGGCGCTGAAGGGCCCGGGATGCGCCTTCCCACCGGGCCGCTCCGGGCCTGGGCCGGGGACCCGGCGCGAGCCGACCTCCGGCGGGCAGCCCGGGCGGCCCTGGTCACCACCGGCCTCTTCGCCTTCGCCCAAGGGGCCGTGGGCCAGCCACAGGTGGTCACCTTCGTCGCCTTCGGGGCCTTCACCTTCCTGGCCCTCATCGACTTCGGCGGCCCCACCCGCGACCGGACCCTGGCCTACGCCCTCACCGCCCTGGTCGGCTCGGCCTTGATCGGGCTCGGTACCGCCGTCTCGCCCCAACCCTGGAGCGCCGCCCTGGCGATGCTGGCGGTCGCCTTCGGCGTGCAGTTCGCCGGCGTCTTCGGTGGCTACGTGGCCGGCGCCCAGCCGGCCCTGCTCCTCGCCTACGTCCTCGCCGCCACCGTCCCCGCCCCGCCCGGCGCCATCCCTGCCCGGCTCGCCGGCTGGCTGCCGGCCACGGCCGCCGCCATCGCCGCCGCGGTGCTCCTCTGGCCACGGCACGAGCACCGGACGCTGCAGGAGCGGGCGGCGGTCGCCTGCCGGGCCCTGGCCGAGCTGGTCCGGTCGATCCGGGAGGAGCAGGGCAGCGTCGCCGGGGCGGAGCGTCGGGCTCGGGAAGCAGTGCTGGCGGTCCGGCGCGCCTACGCCGCCACCCCACACCGGCCGGCCGGCCCTACCCGCCGCGAGCGGGCGCTGGCGCAGCTGGTCACGGAGCTGGACCGAGCCCTGACCTTCGGCTTCGGCGCCGCGGTCCGCGGGCCCGACCGCCATCCCTGCCTTGAGGAGGGGAGCCAGCTGGCGGCCGCGGTCGTCCGCTCGCTCGAGGCCGGCGCCGAGGTGCTGACCGGGGGCCCATCCCCGGACCTGGGCGAGCTGCAGCGGGCACGGGTGGAGCACCGGCTGGCGCTCGACCGCTGGGCGGCCGCACGGCTGCGGGCCGGGGCCGGGGCCGAGGCGGTGCTCGCCGGCCTGGAGGCCGACCACTGGCTGCGCCTGGTCTCCTACCTGTGCCTGGCCATCGGCGCCAACGCCACCATCGCGGCCGGACGGCCCTTCGAGGAGGGCGAGTTGCCCCTGACCGCCGGGACGCCCCGCCACCGGGGCGCGAGGGGGGTGGCGCACCGGGTCGGCCACACGGTCCGCACCCACCTGTCACCCGCCTCCACGGTGCTCCAGGCCAGCCTCAGGACGGCCGTCGGGCTGTCGGTGAGCGTGCTCGTGGCGCGGCTCCTGAAGCTGGACCACGCCTTCTGGGCGGTGCTGGGCACCCTCTCCGTGCTCCGCTCCAACGCCCTGGGCACGGGACGGGCGGCCCTGCAGGTGATCGGTGGCACGGTGCTCGGGGTGGCGGCCGGGGCCGCCTTCGCCGCCGTCGCGGTCCCCCGTCAGCCGCTCCTCTGGGCGGCGCTCCCGGTGGCCATCTTCTTCGCCACCTCGACCTCACGGCTCCATCCCGTCGTCGGCCAGGCCGCCTTCTCGGTGCAGCTGGTCGTGCTCTTCAACCTCATCGCTCCGGTTGGCTGGCGGGTGGGGCTGGTGAGGATCGAGGACGTCGCCGTCGGCACCGGCGTGAGCCTGGTGGCAGGGGTGCTGCTCTGGCCCCGTGGCGCTCGCCGGCAGCTGTGCCGGGCGCTGGCCGCGGCCTACCGCCGCCTGGCCGACCTCCTGGAGACGGCCTCGGGCCTGGTGCTCGACGCCGGAGGGGCAGAGGACCGGGCCACCGCCATGTGGGCCGCGCGGCAGGCAGCGAGGGAGGCTCGCGACCGGGCCGGGGAGGCCTTCGGGCAATTCCTGGACGAGCGGGGGTCCAGGCGCCTTCCGGTCGAGAGCTGGGCCCTCCTGGTGGCCGCCGTCGACCACGTCCTCCTCGTCGGCGACCTGGCCGAGCTGATGTCGGACGCCGGGTACCGGGTCCGGTCCTGCGTCGCGGAGGCGCGGTGGCTGCGGCGTCTGGCACGGCGCCAGGCCTTCGCCTTCCTCGGGTTGGCCGACCGGCTCGAGGGGGGGTCGGCGGGGAGGCCTGACCGGCTCTCCGCCTCCGAGCTGCGGTCGGCGGCGACCTCCTGCCTGCGGGCCTGGGACGGCACCGAGGGATCGGCGGCCGGCCGTTCGGCGATTGCCCTCGCCCTGGCCGCCGAATGGCTGGAGCAGCTGGACCTGCTGGCCGCCGACCTCGAGCCTCCGGCGGCGGCGGCCGGGGAGGCCGCCCGTCTGCCCTGGTGGCGCTGAGGGGCGGGGCCCCGTCAGGCGGCCCCGATCAGCTCGCAGCCGCCCATGTAGGGGCGCAGGACCTCGGGCACGACCACGGTGCCGTCCGCCCGCTGGTAGGTCTCGAGCACGGCGTCGATGGTCCGGGCCAGGGCCAGCCCGCTGCCGTTCAGGGTGTGCACGTAGCGGGGTGGCTCCCCGGGCGCCGGCCGGTAGCGCAGGTTGGCGCGCCGGGCCTGGAAGTCGTTGAAGACCGAGCAGGAGGAGACCTCCAGGTAGCGGCCCAGGCCCGGGCACCAGGCCTCGAGGTCGTACTTCTTGTACTGGGCGAAGCCCAGGTCGCCGCTGCACATGACCAGGACCCGGTAGTGGAGCCCGAGCCGGCGCAGCACCTCCTCGGCGTGCCCGGTCAGCTCCTCCAGGGCCGCGAGCGATCGCTCCGGCTCCACCACCTTCACCAGCTCCACCTTGGAGAACTGGTGCAGGCGGACGTACCCCCGGGTGTCCTTGCCCGCCGCCCCCGCCTCGGAGCGAAAGCAGGGGGAGTAGGCGACGTAGTTCAGGGGCAGCCGTGCCCCGTCCAGGATCTCCTCGCGATGGAGGTTGGTGACCGGGACCTCGGCGGTGGGGATCAGCCAGAGGTCGTGGCCCTCGACCCGGAAGGCGTCCTCCCCGAACTTGGGCAGGTTGGCCGTCCCCAGCATGGAGGCGGTGTTGACCAGGAAGGGCGCCAGCACCTCGACGTACCCGTGCTCCCGGGTATGGAGGTCGAGCATGAACTGCGCCAGCGCCCGCTCCAGGCGGGCACCCTGGCCCTTGAGGAAGGCGAAGCGGGAGCCGGCCACGCGCGACGCCCGCTCGAAGTCCATGATGTCCAGCGCCTCGCCGATCTCGTAGTGGGTGCGGGGGGTGAAGTCGAAGCTGGGCCGCGTCCCCCACTCCCGGACCACCACGTTGTCGTCCGCGGTCTCGCCCACCGGGACGCTCTCGTGGAAGACGTTGGGGACCACGAGCAGGAGCTCGTCCAGCCGTCGTCGCAGCTCGTCGGCCTCGGCGGAGGAGCGTTTGACCGACTCCGCCAGCTCCCGCATGCGGGGGATCAGCGCCTGCTCCCGGGTCCGCGCGAACTCCTTCGAGAGCGCGTTCTGCTCCGCCCGCGAGCGCTCCGCCCGGGTGGTCGCCTCCCGCCAGCGGCGGTCCAGATCCAGGATCTCGTCCACCGGCGCCGTCTCCCCCTTCAGCCGGGCGGCCCGGCGCACCTCGTCCGGGTGACGGCGGATGAAGTCCAGCGGGAGCACGGTTACTCCTCCTTCAGCTGCGGGAAGAGGATCACGTCCCGGATCGCGGCCTGGTCGGTGACCAGCATGACCAGACGGTCGATGCCCACCCCGAGCCCACCGGTCGGGGGCAGCCCGTACTCGAGGGCGCGCAGGAAGTCCTCGTCGAAGGGATGCGCCTCCTCGTCCCCGGCGGCGCGTTCGGCCGCCTGGGCCTCGAAGCGGCGCCGCTGGTCGATGGGATCGGTCAACTCGGTGAAGGCGTTGGCGTGCTCGCGGCCGACGGCCACCAGCTCGAAACGCTCCACGAAGCGGGGATCGTCGTCGCGCCGACGGGCCAGGGGTGAGATCTCGACCGGGTAGTCGACCACGAAGGTCGGGTCCCACAGGTTGGGCTCGACCAGCTCCTCGTAGGCCTCCGCCAGCTCCACGCCGGCCAGCTCCCGACCCGTCGCCTCGCGGACCAGGTCCACCATGCGCGCACGTCGGAACGGGGGCCGGAGATCGATGGACCGGCCCTGGTAGCTGGTCACCAGGGGACGTCCCGCCGCCCCGGCGGCGGCGACCACGATCTCCTCGGTCAGCCGCATCATGTCCTCGTAGTCGGCGTAGGCCTGGTAGCACTCGAGCATCGTGAACTCCGGGTTGTACTTGGGCGACAGCCCTTCGTTCCTGAATACGCGGCCGATCTCGTAGACGCGCTCCATCCCCCCGACCACGAGCCGCTTCAGGTACAGCTCGAGCGCGATGCGGAGGAAGAGCTCACGGTGCAGGGCCTGGTGGTAGGTCCTGAAGGGCCTGGCGTGGCCACCTCCGGGCACCTCCTGGAGGACCGGCGTCTCCACCTCCAGGAACCCCTTGCCGTCGAGCAGGGCGCGGATGGCCGAGATGACGCGAGAGCGGACGACGAAGACCGAGCGCACGTCGGGGTTGGCGATCAGGTCCAGGTAGCGCTGGCGGTAGCGGGTCTCGACGTCCCTGAGGCCGTGCCACTTCTCGGGCAGCGGGCGCAGGGACTTGCTGAGCAGGGTGAAGCACTCGACCCACACGCTGGGCTCGCCCCGACGGGTGCGTCGGACGGGGCCGGAGGCCCCGATCAGGTCACCGGGGTCGAGCTGCAGGAAGCGGCGGTGCGCCCCCTCGCCCAGGACGTCGCGGCGGGCGACGAGCTGGATGCGGCCCTCGCCGTCCTGGAGGTCGGCGAAGGCCATCCCCCCCTGCCCTCGCCGCGTCATCAGCCGGCCGGCGACGGTCACCGGACCGGCGACGCCGTCCGGGCTGGCCTCGAGCAGGGCCAGGGCCCCGGCGGTGGTGTGGGTGCGGCGGAAGCGCCCCACGTACGGTTCCACGCCCTCCGCGATCAGGCGCTCGAGCTTCTGCCGGCGGTCGCGCAGGGCGGCCGGGAGGTCGTCGATCGGCTCGGAATCGGTCACGCAGGCGACAAGCGTACGCGGAAGCGAACGTCCGGTGCCGTCGCCCGGCCGCCCGCGGCCCCTACTCCACGGCCAGGATCTTCACCCGGCTGGTTCCGTTGGGGGAGCTCCACTCCACCTCGTCGCCGGCCCGATGGCCGAGCAGGGCCCGTCCCAGCGGGCTCTCGTTGGAGATGCGCCCGTGGAGCGGATCCGCCTCCGCGGGACCGACGATCGAGTAGGTCGTCTGGTCACCGTCGTCGAACTCGACCACGACCCGCGCCCCGACCGCCGCCACCCCTTCCTCACGGGGCTCGTTCTCGATCACCACGGCGTTGCGGATCATGGCCTCCAGGGTGGCGATGCGACCCTCGACCAGGCTCTGCTCGTTCTTCGCCTCCGTGTACTCTGCGTTCTCGGCGATGTCGCCGAACTCCCGGGCCTGCCGAATCCGTTCGGCCACCTCCTCGCGGCGCACCCGGACCAGCTGCTCCAGCTCCTCCTCCAGCTGGCGAAGCCCTTCTCTGGTGAGTAGAACCGGTCGTTCCTCCATACGAAGTGGCGGATTTTATCATCCATCGGCGCTGTGAGGTTGTCCGTTCACCTGCTCCGAACCGTGTCCGGGAGGGGCAGGGGCGGGGGGTTGGCTTCGGCCCAGCGGCGAAGGCGCGCCGCCTCACGGCGAACCGCACGGGCCTGAGCGGCCACGTCGAGTCGGCGCAGCTGGACCGATCGCTCCGGCCCCCATGGCGCCCGGAACTCACCGGCACGCACCTGGCCGGCCACACGATGGTGGGCCCGACGGAAGGGAACGCCCTCGGCCACCAGGCGCTCGGCGGCGTCGGTCGCGTACAGCCCCTGGTCCTCGAGCGCGGCCGCCAGCCGCTCGGCGTCGAAGTCCAGCTCCTCGACCAGGAGCCTCGTCGCCTCCAGGCAGGCCTCCGCGTTGTCGACCACGGCGAAGAGGGCGACCTTGTCCTCCTGGAGGTCGCGGTCGTAGGCCATGGGCAGCCCCTTCAGGACGGTGACCAGAGCCGTGTAGCCGCCCAGGGCCCGACCGCTGCGTCCCCGGATGAGCTCGGCCACGTCCGGGTTCTTCTTCTGGGGCATGAGGCTGGACCCGGTCGCCACCCGGTCGGGCAGGCGCACGAAGCCGAACTCCGAGCTGGCCCAGAGCACGACGTCCTCGGCCAGGCGGCTCAGGTGGATGGCGATCGAGACCCCGGCGTGGAGGAGATCGAGCAGGAAGTCGCGGTCGGCGACCGCGTCCATGGGGTTGGCGGAGAGGCGGCCGAAGCCCAGCTCGGCCGCGACCACCTCCCGGCGGAGGGGCAGGGTGCTGCCGGCCAGGGCGCCGGCCCCCAGCGGCATCTCGTCCGCCGCCTGGTACGCGTGGCGGACGCGGGCGGCGTCGCGCAGCAGGGGCTGGGCGTGGGCGAGCAGGTGTAGGCCGACCGGCACCGGCTGGGCGCGCTGGAGGTGGGTGTAGCCGGGCATGACCAGGCGACCGGCGGCCACCGCCCGGTCGGCCAGGGCCGCGGCCGCGCCGGCCAGGGCCCGGGTCAGGCGGGCGCAGGCCTCCCGGCAGTAGAGCCGGAGGTCGAGGGCGATCTGGTCGTTCCGGGATCGCCCGGTGTGGAGCCGGGCCCCGCCGTCCGGGTCGAGCTCGGTGAGACGGCGCTCGATCGCGGTGTGTACGTCCTCGTCCGTCTCCTGGAAGCGGAACTCGCCGGCGGCGATCTCCGCCGCCACCCGACCCAGACCGCGCTCGATGCCCCGCAACTGCTCCTCGGTGATCAGGCCGGCGGCCCGCAGCCCGCGGGCGTGGGCGATGGAGCCGGCGACGTCGAAGGGGGCCAGGCGCAGGTCGACCGAGAGCGAGGAGGCGAATCGCTCCAGCTCGGGCAGCAGCCCCTCGGCGAAACGGCCGCTGTAGAGCTTCCCCCGGGCGGACCGGAACGGCATCAGGCCGCCCCCGGACGGCTCCACCGCGTGCCGGCGGGGGCCGGAGGAGCGACCGTGGAGCAGTGCATCACGATGCGATGGCATCGTGATGCCATGCGGACCACGGTCGACCCGGACGATGACGTCCTGGAGGCAGCCCGGGCCATCGCCCGCGCGGAGGGACGCAGCCTGGGGGCGGTCATCTCCGGCCTGCCGCGCCGCGGCCTCGTCCAGCCCACGGTGGGCACCGACGGGGAGGACGGGTTTCCGGTCTTCCGGATCCCCGCGGCCAGCCCGCCGATCACCGAGGAGACGGTCCGGGCCGGCCTGGAGGAAGGCTGACGTACCTCCTCGACGTCAACCTCCTGGTGAGCCTGGCCTGGCCCAACCACGTCCACCACCGTCCGGCGCTCGGCCGGTTCCGTCGCCGGCGTGGCGTCCCCCGGGCGACGACGCCGCTGACCGAGGTTGGCTTCGTGCGCGTCTCCCCCAACGCCTCGGCCATCCCCACCGCGGTGACGCCACGCGAGGCGCTGGCCAGGCTGGACCGCATCCGCCAGGTGCCGGAGCACCGCTTCCTCGAGGACGACCTGGAACTCGTGGTCGGCCCTCACCTCGGCTCCGGCCTGGGGGCGACCCATCGCCAGGTCATGGACGCCCACCTGCTCGCCCTCGCCCGCCGGCACGACGGGCGCTTCGCCACCTTCGATCGGAGCATCGTCGCCCTCGACGGGAGCGAGGACGTGGAGCTGGTTCCCACCGGCTGACACCGATCTCCTCCACCATCACGGGGTCAGCCGTCTGACCTCGGCCGGCAGGAGGTGCTCCAGGTCCAGGCCGGAGAGCTGCCCCTGCACCTCGGCCGCGGTCCGGGTGCCGAGGCCGAAGAGCTTGATGAAGCCGGCCGCCGCCGCCTGGTCGAAGCGGTCGCCACGTCCGTAGGTGGCCAGCTCGGAGCGGTAGAGCTGCTGCGGCGCCTTGCGGCCCACCACCATGGCGTGGCCGCGGTAGAGCTTGAGCCGCACCTGCCCGGTGACGTGGCGCTGGGTGACGGCAACGAAGGCCTGGAGAGCCTCCCGCAGCGGGCTGAACCAGAGGCCGTCGTAGGCCAGCTGGGCCCACTGGGCGGCCACCTGCTCCTTGAAACGGGCGACATCCCTGGTCAGCGTGATGTCCTCCAGGGCACGGTGCGCCTGGAGGAGCAGCACCGCCGCCGGGGCCTCGTACACCTCGCGCGACTTGATCCCGACCAGGCGGTTCTCCAGGTGGTCGATGCGCCCCACCCCGTGCGCCCCTCCCAGCCGGTTCAGGACCTCGACCAGCTCCACCGCCGGCACCTGGCAGCCGTCGAGCGTCAGCGGCACGCCCTCCCGGAAGCCGATCTCCAGGTAGGCGGGCTCGTCCGGGGCCCGCTCCGGATCGACCGTCCAGGCCCAGACGTCCGGGGGCGGCTCCTGCCAGGGGTCCTCGAGCGCGCCGGCTTCGATCGACCGGCCCCAGAGGTTCTCGTCCACCGAGTAGGGGGAGTCCTGGGTGGCCGGCACCTCGATGCCGTGTCGGCGCGCGTACTCGATCTCGTCCTCGCGGTTCATCCCCCAGTCGCGCACCGGGGCCACGACCTCCAGCTCCGGGGCCAGGGCGGCGGTGGTGACGTCGAAGCGCACCTGGTCGTTGCCCTTGCCGGTGCAGCCGTGGGCGATCGCGACCGCTCCCTCCCGACGGGCGATCTGGACCAGCATGGCCGCGATCAGCGGCCGCCCCAGGGCCGTGGCCAGGGGGTACGCGCCCTCGTACACGGCTCCCGCCTGGAGGGAGGGCCACACGAAGTCGCGCAGGAACGGGATTCGGCCGTCGACCACGTAGGCGGCCACCGCGCCCGTGCGCAGCGCCCGCCGCTGGATCGACTCCAGGTCCTTCTTCTCCCCGAGGTCGACGGTCAGGGCCACCACGTCGTAGCCCCGCTCGGCCAGCCAGCGGATGGCGACCGAGGTGTCCAGCCCGCCCGAGTAGGCGAGCACCAGCTTCCTACGCTCCGGCACCCAGGAACCTCCTCAACGTCCCGCCGGCGGCGTGATCGGCCAGCACCACGAGGATGGTGTCGTCACCGGCCACCGTGCCGACCACGCCCTCCAGCTCCGACTCGTCCACGGCTCGGGCCACCAGGTTGGCGCTCCCCGGCGTGGTGCGGACCACGACCAGGAACTCCACCTGGCGGACGGACAGCACCAGCTGGCTCGCGATCCAGGCCGCCTCCCGGTAGCCGGCGCCGGTGCGGATCAGGCCCAGCTCCTGAACGTCGCGAGAGACGGTGGCCTGGGTGGCCCGAAACCCGCGCTCGGCCAGCGCCCGCGCCAGCTCCTGCTGGGTCTGGACGGGCGCCCCGCGGACCAGCTCCAGGATCGCTCGCTGCCGGCGTTCCTTCACGCTCCGGCCCGGGCGCGCCGCATCCCGGCCGCCGCCCGTTCCAGCTCGGCCGGCGTGATCACGAGCGGCGGCACCGTGCGCACGGTCCGCTCGTCGACCGCGTTGACGATGACCCCCTCCTCCAGGCATCGGGCTTGGAAGCGTTTCGCCACCGGCTCCTCGAACACCACCGCCTGCATCAGGCCCCGCCCGCGCACCGTTCCCACCCCGTCGAGGTCGCGGAGGACGGCCCCCAGCACCCCTCCCATCTCGGCGGCGTGGCCCACCAGCCCCTCCGACTCCACCACCTCCAGGACCGCCAGGGCGGCGGTGCAGGCCAGCGGGTTCCCGCCGAAGGTCGACCCGTGGTCGCCCGGCTCCAGCACGTCGGCCCGGGGCGCCGCCAGGCAGGCGCCGATGGGCACCCCGCCGCCCAGGCCCTTGGCCAGGGTCATCACGTCGGGCGTGATCCCGTGATGCTGGTGGGCGAACCACCGCCCGGTGCGGCCGAGGCCGGTCTGGATCTCGTCTAGGATGAAGAGCAGGTTCTGCTCGTCGCACCAGGCACGCACCCCCTCCAGGTAGCCGTCGGGCGGAGGCACGACCCCGATCTCGCCCATCACCGGCTCCAGCATCACGGCCGCGGTGCGCTCGCCGGTCGCCCGGCGGATGGCGTCCAGGTCGCCGTAGGGCACGTGCACGAAGCCCTGGGGCAGCGGTGCGAAGGGCTCGGCGTACCTGGGCTGGCCGGTGGCGGTGACGGTGGCCAGCGTGCGCCCGTGGAAGGAGCCCTCGGCGGTGATGATCTCGTAGGCACCGCCGCGGTGCCGTTTGCCCCACTTGCGCGCGATCTTGATCGCGGCCTCGTTGGACTCGGCTCCGCTGTTGGTGAAGAACACGCGGCTGGGGAAGGACAGCTCGACCAGGCGCCGGGCGAGCCGGACCTGGGGCTCCGTGTAGTAGAGGTTGGAGGTGTGGATCAGGCGGCCCGCCTGCTCGGCGACGGCCCGCGCCACCGCCGGATGGGCGTGGCCGAGCAGGTTGACGGCGATGCCCGCCACCAGGTCCACGTATTCCCGCCCGGCGTCGTCGCGGACCAGCGCCCCCCGCCCCTCGACCAGCGTCACCGGCAGGCGGTTGAACGTGCTCATCAGGTAGGTCCGCTCGGCCTCGATCAGTTCCCGGCTGGTCATTCCTCCCTCCCCTCGCGCGTGACCATGGTGCCGATGCCGGACTCGGTGAAGAGCTCGAGCAGCAGGGCGTGCGGCTGCCGGCCGTCGATGACGTGGGCCTGGGGAACGCCCTCCAGCGAGCGTAGGCAGGCCTCGAGCTTCGGGATCATGCCCCCGCTGACGTGGTTGGCGTCGATCAGGCGCCGGGCCTCGGCCCGGTCCAGCTGGGAGATGACCCGCCCTTCGCCGTCCAGCACCCCGGGCACGTCGGTGAGCAGGATGAGCTTGGCCGCGCCCAGCGCCACCGCGATCTCCGCCGCCACCGTGTCGGCGTTGATGTTGTAGGACAGGCCGTCGTAGCCGAGGCCGATGGAGGCGATGACGGGCACGTAGCCGCGCTGGAGCAGGGCCGTGATCGGCTCCCGGTTCACCTGCACCACCCTCCCCACCAGGCCCAGGTCGGGGTCCAGGGGCTCGGCGATGATGGTGGGGCCGTCCTCGCCGGACATGCCCACGGCCTGACCTCCGAGCCGGTTCAGGGTGGCCACCAGGTCCGGGCTCACCTTGCCGGTGAGCACCATCTTGACCACCTCCATGGTGGCCGGGTCGGTGACCCGCAGGCCGTTCCGGAACTCGGCCTCGAGGCCCAGCCGTCGGCTGAGAGCGGTGATCTCCGGGCCGCCGCCGTGCACCAGGACCGGCAGCATGCCCACGTAGCGCAGCAGCACCACGTCGAGCAGCGTCTCCTCCTTGCGCTGCTCGATGGCGTTGCCGCCCAGCTTCACCACCACGACCTGGCCGTGGAAACGCTGGATGTAGGGAAGCGCCTCGACCAGCACCCGGGCCCGCTCGTTGACGTCGATGGTCATGCGGCCACCGTCCCGCCCGACCCCGGGCTCACGTCGTGTACTCCGCGTTGATCCGCACGTAGTCCTGGGAGAGGTCGCAGCCCCAGGCCTCGGCCCGGCCCTCGCCCAGGCCCAGGTCGGCCACGATCTCGATCTCGGCCTGCTGGAAGGCGCGCCCGACCGCGCCCAGGTCGACCTCCACCCCGGCCCCGGCCGTGAACACGGTCAGACCGGCGACGGTCACCGTCAGACGGTCGATGGCCAGCTCGCAGCCGCTGTAGCCGAGGGCGCAGACGATGCGCCCCCAGTTGGGGTCGCCCCCGTGGACGGCGGTCTTGACCAGGTTGCTCGAGGCCACGGCCCGGGCCGCCAGCCGTGCCTGCTCGTCGTCGGGTGCCCCCTCCACCCGGACCGTGATCAGACGGGTGGCGCCCTCCCCGTCGCGGGCGATCATCCGGGCCAGCTCGCGGGCGACGTCGGTGATCGCCCGCTCCAGTCGCTCCGCCTGGGCGCTGCCGGGCTGGACGGGCGGGTTGCCCGCCGCCCCCCCGGCCAGGACGAGGAAGGTGTCGTTGGTGGAGGTGTCGCCGTCCACCGTGACCTGGTTGAAGCTCCGGTCGGCCACCCGCTTCACCACCGATCCCACCCAGCCCGGGGCCACGGCGGCGTCGGTGGTGACGAAGGCCAGCATGGTCGCCATGTTGGGATGGATCATGCCCGAACCTTTGGCCATGCCGCCCACCCGCACCGGCACGCCGTCCAGCTCCAGCTCGACGGCGTGGGTCTTGGGCACGGTATCGGTGGTCATGATGGCGCGGGCCGCCGCCTCCCCGCCTTCGGGGCTGAGCCCGGCGCAGGCCAGGGCGATACCGCGCTTGATCGCCTCCATGGGCAGTTAGCGCCCGATCACGCCCGTGGTCCCCACCAGTACCTGGTTGGGATCGAGGTCGAGCCGGTCGGCGGTGAGTTTGGCCATCTGGAGGGCATCGCGGAAACCCTGGGCGCCGGTGCAGGCGTTGGCGTTTCCCGAGCAGACGACCAGGGCCCGGACCCGGTTGTGCTGCAGGTGGAGCTGGTCGATCACCACCGAGGCGCTCTTGACCCGGTTGGTGGTGAACACCCCACCGGCGTCGCAAACGTCGTCGGCGACGATCACGGTCAGGTCCTCCCGATCGCCGGCCGCGGGCAGGTAGGCCGACTCCCCCGCCGTGGCCGCCTTGATGCCGCAGACGGCGGCCCCGGCGCGCCAGCCGCGGGGGGCGGTCACCCCTCCGGGCAGGATGCGATAGGGCAAGATCACGGCCATTGCAGCGGGCTCCCCAGGCCCTCGCCGCGATCGAAGCCGAAGACGAGGTTGAAGCACTCGACGCCCTGCCCCGAGGCCCCTTTGACCAGGTTGTCGATGGCCGCCGTCACCACCGCCTTCGACCCCTGGGCGGCGACGTGGATGAGGCAGTAGTTGGTGTGGCTGGCGAGCTTGGTGGCCGGCGTTCGGTCCAGCACCCGGACGAACGGCTGGCCGGCGTAGAACTCGCGGTAGGCCCCGACCAGGGCGTCGAGCGAGCCCACGAGGTCGAAGTAGCAGGTGACCAGGATGCCTCGGGTCATGGGCACCAGGTGGGGGACGAAGGTGAGCCGGAAAGGACGCCCGTCGGCCAGGCGCCCCAGCTCCTGCTCCAGCTCGGGGAGGTGGCGATGGCCGTCGATGGCGTAGGCGTGCAGCGACTCGTCCACCTCGGCGAAGTGTGTCCCCAGGCCCGGGCTCCGGCCCGCCCCCGACACCCCTGACTTGGCGTCCACGACCACGTCCGGGCCGGCCAGGCCGGCGACCACGGCCGGGGCCAGGGCCAGGATGGAGGCGGTCGAGTAGCAGCCGGGCACGGCCACCAGGCGGGCCCGGGCGATCTCGTCCGCGTGCAGCTCGGGGAGACCGAGGACGGCCTCCTCCAGCAGCCGCGGCGCCGGGTGCTCCTGCCGGTACCAGACCGGGTAGAGGGAGGGGTCGCGGAGGCGGAAGTCGGCGCTCATGTCGATCACCCGCGCCTCCGCCTCCAGCCACCGGGCGGCCCGGGCCGCCCCCAGGTTGTGGGGAAGGCAGCTGAACACCACGTCCACCACCGAGGGGTCGACCTCCTCGGCGAAACGGCCCTCCAGCTCCAGGAGGGGGAACACCGCCTGGTAGGGGTGGCCGGCGAACGAGCGCGAGGTGAGCTGCGCAAGCTCCACGCCCGGATGCCGGGCGAGGAGGTGCACGAGCGTCATGCCCGCATACCCGTTGGCGCCGGCCACCGCTGCCCTGACCCTGAGCTCAGCGCTCGGGTGCCCAACGCCCTTCGACATCTGAGGTCGCAGCACCGGGTCCGACGTTCATTTGTCGCATAAATATACAGATCTGACGCATGTTTATGCAGTACTTCCCGAAAGCGCCGGCGGGAGCCGGCGTCACCGGCCCTCGGCGGCCTGGCCAGCGACGTGGCCGTCGGGCTGGGGCTCGGCCCGGCCGCGCACACCGGCCCGTCCCCCGGCAGAGGGTCATCAACTGACCACGTCCTTGCTCAGGAACCGGTACCAGGCCCAGCCGAAGAAGAGGGCGGAGTAGGAGAGGGCGGAGATCGCCCCCTTCACCATGTCGTCGGTCTGGACCGGGTTGGAGAGCAGGCCGAGCCAGGCCTCCGCGTAGTGGGTGGGGAGCGCCACCCGGAGCTGGCCGAGGGCGGTGATCTGATCCAGGATGCTGGAGAGGATCTGCAGCAGCACGGCGCCGCCCACCGCGCCCAGCGGGGCGTCCGTGGACACCGAGAGCAGGAAGGCGAGGCCGGCGGTGACCAGCAGGGTGACGGCCACGTAGCCCGTGATGCCCGCCAGCCGCAGCAGGGCGGGACCGCTCGCGATCTCGCCGGCGACCGTGGTGACCAGCGGATGCCAGCCGTAGCGGAGGGTGCCGACCAGCAGCGCGGTGCCGGTCAGCAGGAGGAGCGCGACCAGGCTCGAGAGCAGGGAGACGAGGAGCTTGCTGCCGAGCAGCCTTCCCCTGGGCACGGGGATGGCGAGCAGGTAGCGCAGCGAGCCCCAGCTCGCCTCGCTGGCCACGGTGTCCCCGCAGAACAGGGCCACCACCACGACCAGCAGGAAGGACGAAGACACCAGCAGGGTGAAGAGGGCGAAGTTGAGCCCGCCCGAGGTGGCGATATCGGCCAGGGCGGCGAACTGGCCCCGGTCGCCTCCACCGCCGCCCCCGCTCCTCCCGCCGAACTCGAACGCGGCCAGGACGATGAGCGGCAACGCCACCATGAAGCCCAGGGTCAGCCGGGTGCGCCGGCGGCTGGCCTGACGGCGCAGCTCGGTCGTGAACGACAGGGTGGCGCCGGGCCGGTAGCCGCCGGCCGCCCCCGAGGGGAGGGACACCCTACGACACCTCCCGCCCGGACCGGGCCTCCCCGCCGACCAGGGCCAGGAACGCGTCCTCCAGCCGCCGGCGTGGCACCACGCGGTTGACCCCGACGCCGGCCCGGACCAGTGCGGCCACGACCACGGCCGGCGGGGTGCCGTCCAGCTCGGCCACCAGGGACCCGTCGCCGGCCCCGGCCACGCTGCGCACCCCGGCCCGGCGCAGGACCTCCTCCGCCGCCGCCGGGTCGGAGACGTCGAACTGCACCGACGGCGAGTCACCGACGACCTCGTCCACCGGGCCGGCCGCCACCACCTCGCCCCGGTGCACGACCACCACGTGCGTGCAGGTCTGCTCCACCTCGGCCAGCAGGTGGCTGGAGACCAGGACCGCCCGGCCGCCGGTGACGTACCGGCGCAGAACGCGCCGCATCTCGGCGATCTGGGGCGGGTCCAGCCCATCGGTGGGCTCGTCGAGCACGAGCAGGTCGGGCATACCGAGCATGGCCTGGGCGACGGCCAGCCGTTGCTTCATCCCGTGGCTGTACGTCCCCACCCGCCGGTGGACGGCCGCCCCCAGAGCCGCGATCTCCAGGACCTCGTCGAGCCGGGCGTCGGCCTCCGGCCGCCCGGTGGCCCGCCAGAACAGGCGCAGGTTGTCCAGCCCGGAGAGGTGGGGCAGGAATCCGGGGCCCTCGACCAGGGCGCCCAGCCGGGACAGTACCGGCGCGCCGGGCACGACCCGGTGGCCGAAGACGTGGACGGAGCCCGCGGTGGGCCGGATCAGGCCCAGCAGCATCCGCAGGGTGGTGGTCTTGCCGGCGCCGTTGGGGCCGAGCAACCCCACCACCTGCCCCCGACCGACCACGAAGTCCACCCGTGACACGGCCACCAGCCCGTCCGCGTACTCCTTGCGCAGGCCCTCGACGACGAGGGGCGCGGCCTCCTCCCCCCGCGCAGGTCCCCCGCCCTCCCGCCCGGCCGGGGAGGACCGGAGCGCCAGGCGGCGGTGCCGGCGCCGGCCGAGCCGGATGGCCGCGACGAGCGCGATCGTCAGCGCCGCGAGCAGGCCGGCCAGCGCCCACCGCCAGGCCAGGTCGGGGGCCGCGATCGGCTCGCCCTGCACCACCGGCAAGGTCACCGTGGGGCCGGCCGCGACCGTGTAGACGGCGGGCTGGTCCGGCGTTGCGTAGGCCTGGTCCGAGGTGGCCACCGTGACGCGCAGTCGGTGCCCGGCCTGGAACTCGTGCACGATGGCGGGCAGGGTCACGGTCACCGGGCGCGCCCCGGCGATGGAGGCGGGCAGGCCGGTGAGACGAACCGGGGCGACCAGGCCCTGGGGCAGCGTCGCGCCGGCGGCCGGGTCGAGGTCGTAGAGCTTGACGAAGAGCACCGCCTCCCCGGTCGGGCTGGCCACGCGGAGCCGGACCCGGGGGGCGCCCACCACCTCCACCGTGGACCGCAGAGGGGCGGAGAGGAAGTCAGCGTGCTGGCCGGGGACCTCGTGGACGGCAAGGGCGGCGCCGCTGCCACCTCCCCCGGGGAGGACGGAGACGGCCGCGGGCGTGCCGCCCGGCGGATTGACCGCCGGCTGCGGAGGGCCGGCGATCGGGACCGTGGTGGTTCGCCGCCCCCCCAGCCCCGGGTAGCGGGCGACGGAGAAGCCCGGAGCCACCACGCCGTCACTCGCGGCGTCGATACCGGCCACCCGGGAGTAGGTGAAGGCGGTGCCCGGCGCACTCCCCCGGTGCAGGAGGTAGTGGTCGAGCCACCGCGCGGTCAGGAAGCGCAGCCGGTCCCGGTCCGACGGCGGCCCCTGGCCACCGTCGTGGCCGCCCGTGAACCAGGCCACCTCGACCGGTGTGCCGTGGGCCGCGATCCCGCGCGCGTTGGCGTCCGCCTCCGAGAGGGGGAAGAGCGAATCGGCCTCGCCCTGGATGAGCAGCGTGGGCGCGGTGATCCGGGACAGGACCGAAGCCGGGCTGTGCCGGCGCAGCAGCGCGATCTGATCGGCGGTCGCGGTCCCGGTCGCGGCCACGGACAGGTAGATCCGGCAGAGGTCAGGGGCGAACCGCCCGCAGGCCGGGGTGACGCCCGGGGGCACGGGGCCGGTCAAGGGGCGTGCGAGCGAGGTCCCGCCCTCCCCGAAGAGGAGCCCGGCCCAGGCCTTCTTGAACACTCCCTGCCCGGGCCCGGCGCCGGTGGACTCGGGCAGGAAGGCGCCGGCCAGGTCGTTCCAGGTGATCTCGGGGACGATGGCGTCGACGCGCCGGTCGTAGCCGGCGAGCAGCAGCGCCAGCGCCCCGCCGTACGACGCCCCGACCACGCCCACCCGGGGGTCGCCCGGCCCATCCTTCAGCACCTCCGGCCGGGCGGCCAGCCAGGAGACCAGCCCCTCGGCGTCCTTCACCTCCCAGTCCGGGCTGTCCAGGTGGATCTGGCCCCCGCTGTGGCCGAAGCCCTCCGCCGTCCAGGTGAGCACAGCGTAGCCGCGGCCGGCCAGGTCGCGGGCGTCCTCGGCCACGCTGTCCTTGGTCCCGCCGAAGCCGTGGGCCAGCAGCACGGCGGCGGTCGGGTGGGCGGCGGAGGCCGACCGGGGCCGGTAGTAGGTGGCGTCGAGGGCCACCGGCGTGGTCCCCTCGGGACCTGTGCGCACCGTGATGGTGAGGGGCCGGGTGGTGTAGCCGGGTGTTCGGGGCCAGGCCGCCCAGGCCACCGCGCCGGCGAGGAGCACCAGCGCCAGGAGGCCGGCGAGCAGGCGGGATGGGGTGAGCCCGGGCCAGCGCCGCTTCCCCATGATCCTCCACCGTAGACCAGCCGGGGGCGTGGCCGCCGGCGGCGGAGGCCCGGACCACCGATCACCGCGCCGGCCGCGACCGGGGCAGGGCGCAAGGGCGACTCATTGATCCACCCCCGTCATCATGGCACCGCGGCTGGATTCCGACGATCGGAGCTCCATGGGAACCGGCGGGGGGAACCGGCGCCACGGCCCCGCCGGCCCGGAGGCATCGGCTCTGTTGCCCAGGACGGAACCGGGGCCTCCTCGGCCGGCGCCGACCGGGGAACGGCCGCCGGGAAACCCGCGTCGCCCGGCGCCCGCGACCGTATCCTCGGTGCCGATGGGAGGCGAGCGGCGCCGGCCATGGCCACCCGACCTGGCGAGGCGCTGGGAGGGGCTCGGGCCCCGCCGGCGGCGGGCCGTGGGCCTGATCGCGCTCTCGCTCCTCATCCTGGGCGCCGCGGCGGCCGTCGACCTGCACCGGGGCGGCGCCCCGTCGCCGACGCGCCGGCCGGGGCTCTTGACCGGGGCCGACTGGATCTCGGCCCGGGAGGGCTGGATCGTCCTCACCGACCCCGGCGTCCCCGAGTCCGTGCTCTTCGCCACCTCGGACGGCGGGGCACACTGGCGTCGCCAGCTGACCGCCCCCGGTCCCCTGGCCGTCCAGTTCCTGGGACCGAAGCTCGGGTTCGCGACCGAGCAGCCCGGCCAGGAGGGAGGCGCCCCCCGGCTCCTGCAGACCACCGACGGGGGCGGCCACTGGCGAGAGCTGAACCTGCCCGGGCCGGGTGACGCCGGTGCCCCGGTCTTCGTCGACGCCGAGCGCGGATGGCTACTGGCCGGCACCGGGCCGGGGGTGGTCGTCCTCTACCGGACCCTCGACGGAGGTCGGGACTGGGAGGCGCTGCCGCCGGTCGGCGACCCGGGCAGGGCCGGACCAGGTCCGGCGGCGGCGACCTCGCTCTGGTTCCGGGACGCGTCGAATGGATGGCTCGGGGGCGTGGCCGGGGACGGCTCGGCGGTGGTCTACGTCACCCGCGATGGGGGCCGCAGCTGGCGCGGCACACCGCTGCCGGAGCCCGTGACGGGCCCGGGAGGCGGCCACGACCTCCAGGTCCTGATCCCCTCCCTCTCGCGTACCGGGGTGGGGGCGCTGCCGGTGCTGGACGCCTCCTCACGGTCGGCGGAGGTGTACCTCTCGACCGACGGCGGGGAGACGTGGAGGAATCCCGTCCCGGCGCCGGGGGGCGCGGCACCGGTCTTCGTCGACGGTCGGGACGGCTGGCTCCTCGACGGCCGCCGCGCCTGGACCAGCTCCGACTCCGGACGCAGCTGGCGGGCGCGGACCCCCGCCCCCGCCGGCTGGCAGTTCGACGGCTTCCTGCCGGTCAGCGCCTCGGTGGCGCTGGCCCGGCTGGTGCCGGCCGGCGCGGTTGTCGACGAGACCGGACCCTGGCGGCTCGTGCGCACCGTGGACGGCGGCCGCAGCTGGCACCAGATCCCCCTGCCCGGGCTGTAGGACGGCGAGCCCGGCCGCGGCACGGGTGTCCCACCGACCACGCACCTCGGCCGCCGGGAAGTCCGGCCGCACGCCGGCCGTTCGCGGGCCGGGCCGGAGCGGTGGTAGACCGGTACCGATCGCGCCTCCCGAGGCGCCGCAGGCAACACAACCGAGGAGGATGCGCCGGTGCGGGATCTGCGAGGCAAGGTCGCCGTGGTGACGGGCGCGGCCAGCGGCATCGGCCTGGCCCTGGCCCGCCGCCTGGGCCGGGAGCCGATGCGCGTCGTGCTCGCCGACGTCGAGGCGGAGGCGCTCGAGCGCGCCCACCGGCTCCTCGCCGGGGAGGGGATCGAGGTGGCGAGCCGCGTCACCGACGTGAGCGACGCCGCCGACGTGGAGGCGCTGGCGGCCTTCACCCTGGAGCGCTTCGGCGGCGTCCACGTGGTCTGCAACAACGCCGGGGTGAGCGGCGGGGGCCTCACCTGGGAGGTGCCGCTGAGCGTCTGGCACTGGGTGCTCGACGTCAACCTCTTCGGGGTGGTGCACGGCGTTCGCGCCTTTCTCCCCCGCCTCCTGGAGCAGGACGAGGGCCACGTGGTCAACACCGCCTCGGTGGCCGGCCTGCTGGTCGCACCGGGCATGAGCCCCTACACCGCCTCCAAGCACGCGGTGGTGGGCGTGTCCGAGTCGCTCCACCAGGAGCTGGCGCTCCTCGGCTCCGCGGTTCGGGTCTCGGTGCTCTGCCCTGGCTTCGTGCGCACCCGCATCGCGGAGGCCCGGCGCAACTGGCTCGCCCGCTACGGCCCGGCGCCGGCCGTCGAGCCGCGACCGGAGGACGAAGCGGCGCGCCGCCGGGTGGAGGAGGCCATCGCCTCGGGCCTGGACCCGGAGGCGGTGGCGGAGGCGGTCCGCTCGGCCATCCTGGAGGAGCGCCTCTGGGTTCTGACCCACCCCGAGTTCGGCGAGGCGGTGATCGAACGCGCCCGGAGGGCGGTCGAGGGCCACAACCCGGGCCACCCCTCCGCCCCGGGGCCGGGGTAAGAGCCGAAGGCCGGACGGCGATCGCGCCCTCGACCGGCGGCGACACCGGGAAGCAACTCCGGTGCCGGAGGGCGGGGCGCCGGTCTTCGTCGATGGTCGCGACGGCTGGCCCCTCGACGGCCGCCACGCCTGGACCAGCTCCGACTCCGGACGCGGCTGCACCGGGTCCCTCTGCCACTTGGTCCGGTAAGGATGACGACGCATCCGGTCTTCGTCGACGTGGAGGCGTCCGCGGCACGCCCCTGGGAGGCTTCGGGGCCGTCCACGTGGGCCGCGAGAACACCGCGGTGAACGCTGAACGAGGCGATGAACGTTCGCCAGGAGGCGATCTCGCTGTTGTGGTCCGGTCAAACTGGAAGCTGCGAGATAGAAGACCTCGATCCTGTACGTGTCCACCGCCGTCCGCTCGGGAGCCCTCCGTCGAATTCGCTCCTCCTTGGTGAGCACGACCCAGCCCTCCCGGCCGGCCCGCTCGAGCCAGACCTCGTCCGCCACCCTCTCCTCAGCTCCGGCCCCGGACGCCATGGTGTGCACGGCGAAGCCGGCCTGCCGAAGTCCATCGGGCACCAGATACCGTCCCAGGCTGCGATCGACGAAGAAGGCAGGGGGCTCAAGCCGCCGGCGGGAGCGTGGCACGGATGACGTCTTCTACGTCGTTGGGGGGCAGGTCGAAATCGCGGGCCACGCTCTCCAGGGACTCGCCCGCCCGGAAGCGTTCGAGCACGGCGCGCACGGGCGCTCCGCTCTTCACGAACAGGGGCTGGCCAAAGCCTCGCGAAGGATCGGCCACGAGCAGGGGACGCTCGGTGATCGGCAGACGGAGGCGGAGCGCCCAGGTATCGGAGTCGAACTCGATACGCCGCAGGTACTGGCGGATGATGTCGGCGAATGTCCGCTGGCCGGTCAGGACCGTGACCAGCAGCTCCTCGTCGTCGCTTTCCCGAGCGTAGTCATA
>JAJPKS010000416.1 GCA_021323605.1 Bacillota bacterium
AGGGCGCGCTCCATCTCCACCTGTCGGCGCGTGGCCTCGACTCGGGCGAGGAACTCGACGGGGCCAATCTCCTCCTCGCCCCGGGCACGGCGCAGGGCGTTGAGCGCCGTTCGCAGGAAGTACATGGTGGGGACGCCGGGGATCTCGACGGGGTGCTGGAAGCCGAGGAAGATGCCCGCCGCGGCCCGCTCCTCGGGCGTCATGGCGAGGAGGTCAACACCGTCGTAGAGGACCTGCCCGCCCGTCACCGTGTAGGGCTCGCGGCCGGCAAGGACGTGGGCCAGGGTGCTCTTGCCCGATCCGTTGGGGCCCATCATCGCGTGGATCTCTCCGCCCAGGACCTCCAGGCTGACCCCCTTGAGGATCTCGCGGTCACCGATGCAGACGTGCAGGTCGTCGATGAGCAGCATCAGCCGACTGCTCCTTCCAGGCAGACCGAGAGCAGGCGCTGGGCTTCGACCGCGAACTCCATCGGCAGCTCACGGAACACCTCACGGCAGAAGCCGTTCACGATCATCGAGGTCGCCTCTTCCTCACCGATGCCCCGCTGGCGGGCGTAGAAGAGCTGCTCCTCGGAGACCTTCGAGGTCGTCGCCTCGTGCTCGACCTGGGCGCTCGGATGCTTGACCTCGACGTAGGGGAAGGTGTGCGCCCCGCAGTCCGATCCGATCAGGAGCGAGTCGCAGCGGGTGTGGTTGCGGGCGCCGGTCGCCGAGCGGAGCATCTTCACGAGCCCGCGGTAGGTGTTCTGGCCGTGCCCTGCCGAGATCGCCTTGGACACGATCGTGCTCGTGGTGTCCTTGCCGATGTGGATCATCTTGGTGCCGGTGTCGGCCTGCTGGTGGTGAGCGGACACCGCGACCGAGTAAAATTTGCCGACCGATCCCTCGCCTTGGAGGACGACGCTTGGGTACTTCCAGGTGATGGCGGAGCCGGTCTCCACCTGAGTCCAGGAGATCTTCGATCGGGCGCCTGCGGCCCGGCCGCGTTTGGTCACGAAGTTGTAGACGCCGCCCTTTCCCTCGGCGTCGCCCGGGTACCAGTTCTGGACCGTCGAGTACTTGATGGTGGCGTCCGCCATGGCCACCAGCTCGACGACGGCGGCGTGAAGCTGGTGCTCGTCGCGCATGGGAGCAGTACAGCCCTCCAGATAGCTCACCGAGGCACCCTCCTCCGCCACGATGAGGGTCCGTTCGAACTGGCCGGTCCCGGCGGCGTTGATGCGGAAGTAGGTGGAGAGCTCCATCGGGCAGTGCACGCCCTTGGGCACGTAGCAGAACGACCCGTCGGTGAACACCGCCGAGTTGAGCGCGGCGAAGAAGTTGTCCCGGTAGGGCACGACCGAGCCGAGGTAGGCCCGCACGAGGTCGGGATGGTCCCGCACTGCTTGGGAGAAGGAGCAGAAGACGACTCCGGCCTCGGCCAGCTTGGCCTGGAAGGTTGTCGCCACCGACACCGAGTCGACGACCGCGTCGACCGCGACCCCCGACAGCCGCTCCTGTTCGGCGAGCGAGATGCCGAGCTTGTCGAACATGGCGCGGACCTCGGGGTCCACCTCGTCCAGGCTGGACGGCGACTTCTTCTTGGTGGGCGCTGCGTAGTAGATGATGTCGTCGTAGTCGATCGGCGGGTAGGCGACGTTCGGCCAGTCCGGCTCGACCAGGGTGCACCAGTGACGGTAGGCGCCGAGCCGCCACTCCAGCAGCCAGTCCGGCTCGCCCTTCTTGGCCGAGATCAGCGCGATGATCTCTTCGGAGAGGCCCCGCGGCGCGAAGTCCGTATCGAGATCAGTCGTGAACCCGTAGGCGTACTGGCGGCCGGCCAGCTCGGCCACCACTTCGCGAGCGGCGCTCATGCCCCGGCCCCGGCAGGCCGCCCGATGCGCACCCGCCACACCTCGGGACCGGCTTCGAGGTACTCCCAGCTGTACCGACCGGCGTGCTGGGCCTCGAACTGGTAATGGAGCGGCTGGGGATCGTGGTCGTTCACGAGGACGAACCCGGCGCCCTCGGCCAGGGCGTCGAAGGTCGTGAAGATCACGTCGTGGCGCCGACCGTGAGGGAATCGCCGGACGTCGAGCTCAGGCTCGGCACCTGCAGCGATTGCGTTGCCCGCCGTGCCACCCGTCGCTGCCGATGCGCGAGCAGGCCGGCCGATGTGCACCCGCCACACCTCTGGACCGGCTTCGAGCACGTCCCAGGAGTAGTCGCCCTCGTGCTCCGCTGCGAACTGGTAGCGGAGCGGCTTTGGGTCGTGGTCGTTCACGAGGACGAAGCCCGTCCCCGGTTCGAGGGCGCCGTAGGTGGCGAAGATCTTCTCGTGGCGCTGCGCCGGCGCGAGCGTCCGCACGTCGAGCACGGCGTCCGCTGCTCCCGTCGGCGGCCGCGCCGACAGCGTCACGGGCTCGGCGGTCACTGAGCGCACCAGCCGGTGCAGCGCGGCGGTGACCCGCACTGCGAGCTCGGGCCGCGCCACCCGCACCGCTGCCCAGGCCTCAGCTGCCAGGCAGCAGGCGGCGTCGCCCTGCCCGGC
>JAJPKS010000078.1 GCA_021323605.1 Bacillota bacterium
GCCTCCAGCTCGTCGACCAGCGGTCCCAGCCTGGGGTCGATGGCCACCGCCTCGGCCCGCCGCTCGGCCAGGAAGCGGCGCAGCGCCAGCTCGATGCTGGCCTCGAGGTCGCCGGTGGAGATGGTGGGTGTCGTGATCGCTGTGGCCCTCGTGATGGCAGAACCCCTCCGGAAGTGTGTTACGACCACGTGCAACGCCGCAGGACCGGGATCGGGTTCGCCTGAATCCAACCGTACCGAGGCGGCGGCCTCCGGGTCGACCGGCGCCGCTCGCGGGCCGGAGCGGGATCCCCGGCCGGACCTGGCCGCCCCCGACCCCGGTCCCGGCGTCGTCGCCGGGGAGGCCCGCCGGACGGGATTCCCGCCCACCGCAACTGGGCTCGGGTCCCGGTCTCCGCCTCAGAGGACGGTGGCGGCCGGACCACTCCCCGGCTAGTCTGGCCGCGACGTGCGGCACCTGGCGGTCGACTCCCTGTTCCTGCTGACGGGGATGCCCGCGGCGCTCTGCTCCCTGTGGCTCCTCGTCCTCGCCGCCGCCAGCGGGTGGCATCGGCCGGCGCCGCCGCCGGCCGAGCCGCGACGCCGCCTGCTGGTGCTCGTCCCGGCCCACGACGAGGAGGAGATGATCGGGTCCTGCGTGACCTCTCTGATGGCGCAGGACTACCCACCCGACCTGCGGCGGGTCGTGGTCGTGGCCGACAACTGCACGGACGGGACGGCGGCGGCCGCGGCCGGGGCCGGCGCCGAGGTGTGGGTTCGCGACCAGCCCGGGCTCAGGGGCAAGGGACCGGCGCTGCGCTGGGCCTTCGATCGTCTGCCCGACCTGGACCCCGCGCCCGACGCGGTCGTCGTCGTGGACGCCGACTCGGTCGCGGATCGGGCCTTCCTGCGGGAGCTGGAGGCGGTCTTCAGCCGGGGTCACCCGGTGGTGCAGGCCGACGACGTCCTGGCCGAGCGGCCGGGCGATCGGCGTGCCCTGCTCGAGGCCGCGGCGCTCCTCCTCCGCAACCGGGTCCGGCTCTCCGGCCGGGCGGCGCTCGGGCTCCCTGCCCTGCTCTGCGGGAACGGCATGCTGATCGCTCGCTCGGTCCTGGCGCGACATCCCTGGACCGCCTACTCGATCGCCGAGGACGCGGAGTACTCGCTGATCCTGCTCGCGGCGGGGGTGCCGATCGGCTTCGCGAGGAGGGCGACGGTCCTCGCCCAACCGACGCCCGGGGTTCGCGGGATGTACACCCAGAGCCTGCGCTGGGACGGCGGTCGGCTCCAGCTGGCGCGGCGCTGGACCCTGCGCCTGATCCGCCTGGCCCTGGTGGGCCGTGACCCGTTGCTCCTGGCCACCGCCTGCGAACTGGCGATGCCGCCGCTCAGCGCGCTCGCCACCGCAAGCCTGACCGGGAGCGGGGTCGCGATCGCGCTGGTCGCGGCCGGGCTGATCCCTCCCTGGGCGGCCGCTTCCTGGGCAGGGGCCCTGCTGATCCTGCCCCTCTACCTGGTGGTCGGGCTCCGGAGCGGCGGCGCCCCGTTGCGGGTTGCCGTCGCCTTCCTCCTGGCGCCCTGGTTCCTGGCCCGCAAGCTGCGCGTGTACTGGCACCTCCTGAGCGGCCGGGCGGGAGGACACTGGATTCGCACCCAGCGGCCCTCCGAGGCCGGCCTGGAGCGGTAGGGGGAGGTTCGCGGCGCCGCGGCTCGAGGAGTCGGCGGGGCGACCGCCACGAGGCGTCTTCTTACTCGAACCTCGGGAACGGATCGGCCAGCACGTAGGACGGATCGCTCAGGCCGCGGGTGCCGATCGGTCTGGCCGGCACGCCGGCCACCACCGCCAGCGGCGGCACGTCCCGGGTGACCACGGCGCCCGCGGCCACGATCGCCCCGCGCCCGATGGTGACGCCGGGCAGGACGATGGCCCGGAGGCCGATCCACACGTGGTCCTCGATCACGACCGGGAGGCTCTGCACGGCGAAGTCAGGGTCGGCGCTTCGATGCTGGGTGGTGATGATCGCCACCTCCGGCGAGATGCTGACGTTGTTCCCGATCTTCAGCGGGCCACGGGCATCCAGTAAACAGCAGCGGTTGATCCGGGTGTGCTCCCCGATGATCAGATGGTGGTCCCTCCGAAGCCGCCCCGGGGCGAAGAACCAGATGTAGCAGTTGAGGTGGATGCCCGAGCCTCTGCCCATCTGCACCCCGAGCAGCTCTCGGTACCAGAGATGGCGGATCGAGAACGACGGAACGTGGTTGATGACGTGGTTGGTGAGGTAGTTGACCAGGCGGATGGCGGTCAGCTTGAGACCTCGTTCTCGGGTCGGGGTCGCCGCCCCGCCGGCCGCCAGCGATCGGGTTACGGGCATCCCTTGCTCCCCGATCCCCGAGGGCGGTGAGGCGCCGGGTCCGGGCCGGGCATTCCGCGCGTCCCCGCGAGCACGCGCCGGGGCCGGAGGCCGCAACCACCCGCTCCGCTCACGGAGTCCCCGAGGAGACCGAATCCGGAGCCGTCTCCGCCGCCGGACGTGGCTCGATCCTGGCCACTCCACTCGGGGTCCGGCCGCCGGCACGCAGCAATCCACGCACCACCTGCAGATAGGATTCGCGCTGGATGGGCCAGCGGTAGGCCTCGTTCACCCTGGCCGCGTGCTCGACCAGCTGCTCGCACCGCTGCGGACAGTCGTGCAGCCTCCGGATGGCCCTGGCCAGGTCGTCGAGGTCGGAGGCATCGAACATCTCGAAGCAGTCGTCATCGAAGTAAGCCTCGACCGCCGCCGTCCGCGACACGAGCTGCGGGCGCCTCATAGTGATGAAATCGAACATCTTGTTGCAGTGGGTGAGGTCACGGAAGACGTCTCGCTTCATCGCCACCACGCCCACGTCCGCATCGGCGATCCCGGCCAGCATCTGCTCGATCGGCACGAATCCCTCGCTGAACCATACCCGATCGTTCAACCCCAGTTCGTCGACCAGCTCTCGCAGCCGGGCCCGGAAGGAGCCGTCGCCGAAGATTCGGAGCCGGAGTTCCGGGATCTGGTCGCGAAGGACGGCCATGGCACGGATCACCGTGTCGTGGCCGTAGCGCTCCTCGATGGTGCCGTGGCAGACGAGATCGAAGCGTCCCGGCTGGCGGGGCCGGGGCGGGAAGCGGGAGGGGTCGAAGACCTCCTCGTTGGCGGCGTTCAGGATCACGGTGACCTTGGCGGCGGGCGCGCCCCTCTCGATGAACACCGCCCGCATCTGCTCGGTGCAGGTCAGGACCCGGTCGGCGAAGTGGATCGCCATCTGCTCCAGCCAGCCGATCACGCGGACGAAGGGATGGTCCATGTCCACACCGAACCGGCTGGCGAAGAACTCGGGCATTGGCTCCTGGAGGTCGAGGACGACCGGCGTCCCGGTCAGCCTGGGCAGCAGGGCCGCGAACACCAGGGTGTCCGGGAGAGAGTGCACTTCCACCAGCTGATAGGGACGGCGAAGATGCAGCCAGGAGGCGAGCAGCAGGGCCCGGAGCATGAAGAGGCCGTACTGAGCGATGTGACCGAGCTTGCTCAGGCCGTGTCCCGTCCTTCCCGGGATCCCGAGGCGGCGGATGACGATCCCCGGAAGCTCCTCTCGGGGAAGGTCTCCGGGCGTCCGCTCGCAGATGACATCGACCTCGTGGCCGTCCGAGACCAGGGCGTCGAGGGCCCGCTTGACGCGAGGGTCGTAAGGGACGTGACCCTGCCGGATGAGGAGGACTCGCGCCACCTTCGTCCCTCCTTCAATCGTGCTGGGCGGGCGTGGCCAGGGAAAACCATCCGATGGTCGACATCGCTCCCTCCAACCTCCCCTCGAACCACGGGTTCGAAGGGTGCCGGGACGCACCGCGATCTCCCTCCTGACTGTTTCGCGGCCGTTCCCCGGCGTATCTCGCAGCGTATCTAGCTACGAACTGGTGACACTGCGGAATGGGGTATTCGCTCTAGGCGCAGGACAGGGATTTCGATCCCCCTAGGCAGGATGTCCCCACCGGCCGGGACCGAGGTCTCTCTCTCCTCCGACCGTTTCCATGGTCATCCCCAACCTGGAGCCGCACAATTCGGAGTCCGATGAGGAGTCAGGTCACGCTGTGAACGGCCCGCTGCGCCGGCATCATTTCGGGA
Organism: Bacillota bacterium; assembly: GCA_021323605.1. Classification (GTDB taxonomy): domain Bacteria; phylum Chloroflexota; class Dormibacteria; order Dormibacterales; family Dormibacteraceae; genus CADDZO01. The sequence goes on from JAJPKS010000078.1 coordinate 4,127, forward strand.
TGCTGGCGGCTTTCCTCGTCGTCCTGCTCGTTCTGGCCACGATCTGGCTCCTGGCACAGGGAGGTCGGGGAAGCGGGGAGGAGAGATCCGGAGACCTCCGGGCCTCGGTCGACATCGATGCCGCCGTGCCCATCGGCAGCTGGCAGACACGTCTCGGGACGCAGTTCGTGTATCCGGGCAACCTGGCCGCTCCCGGCGCTCGGTCGGCCTGGCGCCTGCTCGCTCCCAGCCTGGTCCGCATCAACGCCACCACGGACGGTTGCTGTTGGGCCGGGGGGCCGCCGCCCGCGATTCCGGAGGGCCTCCAGCGGAACTCCTGGGACTTCTCGTCCCTGGACGACATGATCCACGACGCGAAGGGCGTCGGTGCGCAGGTCGATCTCGACATTGCCTACGCCCCCGACTGGATGTGGGATTGCAGTCGGCGGCCGGGGTCCATCAGGGATCCTTCGTTCCAGGTCTACGCGCACTACATGGCCCAGCTCGTGAGCTACTACAACCGCGGGATCATGACGGCCGACGACGGCCACGTCTACGTCAACCCGGAGGGCACCCGGGATCGCATCGCCTACTGGGAGATCTGGAACGAACCCGACGCCGTCGGCCTCGGCTGTCCCCAGGGGTCGGCACCGCTCTCGCCCAAGCAGTACCGCACCATGTGGGACGCCGTGGTGCCCGCCATGATCGCGGTGGACCCCTCCATCGAAGTGCTCGGTCCGGCCACCTCGAACGCGATCACCGGTGCGTCGCCGGACTACGTGCCGGCGCTGGTCACCGGGGAGACGCGGCCTCCCGACATCGTGAGCTTCCACGGTTACGGCGGATGGGACAACGCACAGTCCGATGCCTTCCTCTTCGAGGGCGATCCATCCCGTTCCTACGGCTCGTGCTGCGGGCTGCGCGGCATCGATGCCGGACTGAAACAGGTGATCGGATGGACTCGAGGCATGCCGACCTGGATCACGGAGATCAACGTGAACGCCGCCCACTCCAACGATCCAGCTCGGCGGCCGTGGACGGCCTTCGGCGCGGCATGGTTCAGCGCTGCCTTCCTCACCCTGGGCTCGACCGCCGCCTCCACCCACACCCCTCTGGGGCTCTTTCAGTACCAGTTCGACCACCCCGACGATGGGCAATTCAACCTCGTCGACCGGAACTCGGGGGCGAAGTTGCTCCCCTTCTGGACACAGTACTATCTGGACCATTACTTTCCGCCGGGGAGCGCGCTCGTCTCGAGCCACTCCTCCCGGGCCGGCATCGCTGTGCTGGCCCTGAGGCCGCCGGGATCCAGCGACGTCGACGTGCTGGTGGTCGACCGTCAGGTGGACCGCGTCGGCACGGTGGGGGGGGACGGCGTGCCCGCCGACGTGACGGTGCGTCTCCACGGGGTTCCGGGCGATGGGACGGCAAGCCTGTGGGAGCTCGACCGGAACACCCCGCTCGCCAGAGGTCCGGCAGCGACGAAGCCGCCCGTGGTCCGGTCGGGGCAGGCCGCCGACGACCTCGCCGTTCACGTCCGGCTGCCGGGCTACGGCGTGGCCGTGCTGCGGTACGCTCCCTCGACCTGAGGCGGCGGCGTGGCGGGGAGGGTTCCGTCCGGAGCACCGGCCTTCGGCGGCGGCAAGCGGGACGCGTTCACCTGGCTCGGCTCACCGACCCGGGCCACCTGTCCCACCGGGCGCCGGGACAGGTGGCGATCCGGCTGGGCCGTCCTCGCCCTGCCGTCTGCCGGTGACCATGGGCGGCGTCCGGCCGCGTCCCCTACAGTGGCCCGGGAGGAGTAGCACGAGAGCACCGGCACCCGGCCCGGAGCTGACCATCGGGACCCGGAGGAGGGCGGCGGCGCCGGTCGGTATGAGCGTGGCGCCGGCCTCACCGCGCCGGCTGGTGCGCAATCTGAGCTTCCTGGGAGGTGGCCAGTTGGTCACCTGGATGCTCACTCTCGTCTGGACGCTGGTCGTCCCGCGGCTGATCGGGCCCGCGGCGATGGGGTTGATCGTGATGGCGACCGCCGCTGGCGGGATCCTCACCGGGCTGGCCGGCATGGGCAGCAAACCGATGATGGTCAAGGAGGTCGCCGCCAACCCTCGCCAGGCGCCGCGCCTGCTGGGGACCGCGCTGGTGGTCCGGTCGGCACTGATCATCCCCTGCGCCGGGCTGGTGGCCGGGTACGTGCACGTCGCCGGTTTCACCGGGGCCAGGGCGACCGCGCTCTACCTGGCGGTCGGGCTGGCCGCCTTCAGCCTCCTGGCGGAGGTGATCCAGGCCGGGCTCCAGGGCATCGAGCGGATGGGCTTCATCGCCGCCAACGACGTGATCAACAAAGGGCTGCAGACCATCCTCACCATCCCCATGGCCGTGCTCGGGTTCGCTGCTACCTGGCTGATCGGCCTCCAGGTCGCGGTCGCGGGCCTGGTGACCGGGCTCAACCTGGTCTGGGGTCGACGGTTCCGAATCGAGTGGCGCGTGGACCTCGACGATCTGGGCGCGTTCCTCATCCACAGCCTCACCTACTGGGCCTATGCCTTCTTCTTCACCTTCTACCTGTGGCTCGACTCCACGCTCCTCTCGCTGATGGCTCCGGCGCAGGTGGTGGGCTGGTACGGGGTGGCCACCCGCTTCTTCCAGACCCTGATGTTCCTCCCCGTCATCATCTCCACCGCCTGGTTGCCCAGACTCGCCGCCGCCTATCAGCGTGATCCGCGGACCCTGGAGGCGACGGCGCGAATCCCCATCGTGCTGGCCATCGTGCTGGGCCTGCCCGTCGCGGCCGGCGTCGTCCTGGTCTCGCGCCCGCTCGTCCTGTTGCTCTACGGACCGGCCTACGCCCCCTCCGTCCCGGCGCTCCGGTTCCTGGCCGTCACCTGCGTGCCCATGTACCTCAACATCGTCCTCAACCAGGTCCTCACCGCGAGCAACCGGCAGCGGGCCTGGACCCGGGTCATGCTGGTGGCCAGCGCCTGCAACCTGGCCATGAACCTGGTTCTGATCCGTTTCTTCCAGGCACGAGAGGGCAACGGGGCGGTGGGGGCGGCGTTGAGCATGCTGGGGACCGAGCTGGTGATCGTGGTCGTGGGCATCTGGCTGTTGCGCGAACACTTCCGCGCCGGCGTGTGGTGGCGCTTCGCGCGGGCCCTCCTGGCCACCGTCGTTATGGCAGTGGCCGCCCGGGCCGCCGGGAGCCGGTTCGGCCTGTGGCCGGAGGTGGTGGTCGGGATGGCCAGCTTCGCCGTCCTGGCCGTCATCCTCCGCCTGGTCTCGAGCGCCGAGTTGTCCGAGCTGCTGGGCGGCCAACCGCTGCCCTGGATCGGACGGCGACGCGGGCCACGCTGACATGCCGGTGCGCATCCTGGTGCTCACCGCCGCCCTTCCCTTCCCCCCGGTCTGGGGGGCCGCGATCCGCAACTACCAGTTCCTGCGCCACCTCGCCTCCCGCCACCGGGTCTGGTTGCTGACCTACGTCCGCCCCGGGGACGCGGCGGGCATCGCCGGCCTCGAGGCGGCAGGGGTCACGGTGCGGGCGGTGGCCGATCCCGGAACCGGCAAACGCATGGCCCAGCTCCGCTCGCTGTTCTCCACACGCTCCTACCTCGGCGGCTGGCTCCACCATGCCGCCATGCAGCACGAGATCGACCGTCTGCTGGCGGAGGAGGACATCGATGTCGTGCTCGTGGAGGGCAGCCATCTGGCCCGCTTCCGGTTCGGCGGCCGGATTCCCGTCGTCCTGGACGAGCACAACGTGGAATACGAGGTGCTCGAGCGCACGTTCCGGAGCGAACGTTCGCCCCTGCGCAGGGGGTTCGCCTGGCTCGAGTACGTCAAGTTCCGCCGGGAGGAACGGGCGGCCTGGAGGGCGGCTTCCTGGATCGTGGTCACCTCGGAGCGGGAGCGGGACCTGATCCGCCGTGCCGGATGTGTCACCCCCTCGACCTCGGTGCCCAACGGGGTGGACCTCGAGTACCTGGCTCCGTGCCCGGGCTCCGAGCCCGACCGCCTGCTCTTCACCGGCCGGATCAGCTACCGTCCGAACACCGACGCCGTCCTCCACTTCGTCCGTCGCGTCCTGCCCCTGATCCGGCGCCGGCGCCCGGAGGCGAGCCTCACCGTGGTCGGGGCGGGAGCCCCGGTGGAGGTGCGACGGCTGGCGGGACCCCGCGTCGAGCTGACCGGGGCGGTGGCCGACGTCCGTCCCTACTGGCGCCGCTCGGCGGTCGTGGTGGCGCCGATCCGCTTCGGCGGCGGGACCCGCCTCAAGATCGTCGAGGCGATGGCGATGGGCCGGCCGGTGGTGTCGACCTCGCTCGGGTGCGAGGGCCTCGAGGTGACCCCGGGCGAGCACCTCCTGGTGGCGGATTCACCGCCGGACTTCGCCGACGCGGTGGTGAGGCTGCTCGAGGACGCCGAGCTGCGGGAGGAGCTTGGCCGTCGGGGACGGCAGCTGGTCGAGGCGCGCTACGACTGGCGGCGGCTATCGGCCGGGCTGGAGCGGGTCATCGTCCGGGCCGCGCTCGGCCGCCCTGCCACGGGCGAGAGGTCGACTGCTGACCCCCGGGTCGGCCGCTCGGGGCCGTAGCCATGCGGCCGGCCGGGGCCGGCGAGGGCGCGGGCAGGAGCGGGCGGCGACCGCTCGGCCTCCTCCCCCGCCGCTGCCTGGCGGGCGAGTTCGAGCGCGCCGAAGAGGGCTCCCATCAGGACCGCGACCCTGAACCAGAAGAAGCCGAGGTCGAGAGCCCCCTGGATCAGATAGGCGGCGATGGCGCACGCCACCAGGAGGCCGTACAGGACCAGGCCCGGGTGACGTGCCCGGATCAGGCGGCAGGCGCCGACCACGGCGAACCCGATCACCGACCAGAAGACGAGCGCCCCCACGATCCCCAGGCGCATCCAGACGTAGAGGACGTCGTTGTGCGGGATGTAGTGAATGAAGGGGTCGATCCGGCTCAGGTCGACGATGGGGATCCGGTAGTCGATGGGCACCCCGTAGCCGCGCCCGATGAGCGGAGACATCCTGATGTTGAGTTCCAGGTTGGCGTTCTCGATGACCCGATAGAGATCGGACGAGGCGTCGCGGGGATCAGGCGCGAACAACGACCTCACCGCGGACGCCGGCTCGGCCAGGAGCCCGGTCTGGTTCCAGTACAGCCGGAGGTAGAGTCCGCCGGCAACGGCCATGACCACCAGGGCGGCGGTCAGCCGTGGGCGCAGCCGGGGCAGGCGCACCCAGACCAGGACGAGCATCAGGAGCCCGCAGATCCCGAGCTGGAGCCAGGCCGTGCGCCGGTTGTTGGCCAGGGCGACGATCAGGACCAGGGGAAGGAGCGCGGTGGCGAGACTCCGCAACCGCCCCCGCTGGCCGAAGATCCAGAGCGATCCCACCAGGATCACGTAGAGGACGAAGAAGAGCGAGTCCTCGTGGGTCAGCAGCGAGTCCGGGCGCTGGCCGTGGATGAGCATCACCGTGACCACCAGCCAGATGCCCTCGATGGCCCGGAGGCCGACGGCGATCACGAACGTCCAGAGCAGCATGGTCAGCGTCGAGAGTTCGGCCGGGAGCTGAACCACGAAGAGGTAGCTGAGGAAGAGGTAGACCGTGGGCCGGATCTCCCAGATGGCCATCCGGTAGTCGCCGCCGACGGCGAGGCCGTGGACGGTGCCCAGGAGCACGAACGCCAGCAGGGCGAGGAGGCCGCTCGAGAGGGCGGTCCGCGGCCAGCGAGCGCGGCGTTCGCCGGCTCGGATGAGGATCACGACCCCGAGCATCCCGAGGAGGATCTCGAAGGGATTGACGTAGACGTTCGACAGCCCGATGGCCGTGTTGAGGCTGGTGAAGAGCCGGAGCTGCTGGGTGAGATCGCCTCCCGGCGCGCCGATCGGGTCCTGCTCGACCGCCAGGGCGAGGAAGATGAGGCAGAGCACCGCGCTGCGAGGTCGACGCCAGGCCAGGACCGGGAAGAGCAGGGCGAAGATGCCGGCCAGTACCAGCGGCTTACCGAGGACGGCGATGGCGCCCGCCAGCAGGCCGGCCGCTACCGACGCCACCAGGGTGGCGACGACCACCAGCCGTTCGCGCCGCCGCCGGTCTCGCTCCAGGACGGCGACCGAGGAGAGGAAGTCCACCGGCTAGGCCCTCGCGATCTGGAGGTACCAGAGGGCCAGGGCGATGGCCGTGATCACGAGCACCACCGCCACGGTCGTTCCGGGCCTCATCGAACGGCGGAGGCCGACGGCGATGAACGCCGACACCATGAGGCCCACCCATTCCATGGTCCCGCCGCTCAGGTCGTGTGCGGGGCGCCCGGCGGGAGGGCGGCGGTGGCCTGCTCGTCCCGGCGCGGCGGGGGTGCGTCCAGCAGCGGCAGCGAGCCGAGCACCCGGAGCCCCAGGCTGCGCTCGACCTCGGCCGGGCTACCGAAGGTCCGATCGGAGTAGACCAGGGCCACCAGGGCCAGGAGCGAGAGCAGGAGCCCGATGAGCAGGCCGACGCCCGCGCCCATGGCGACCATCCTGAGCCGGCTCAGCGGTCGATCGGGAAGGGTGGGCGGATCGATGACGCGGAATTGAGAGCTGGTGCCGGCCGAGAGCTGATTGAGGTTGGACTGCGCCTCGTCGCGCTTCTGGATCAACTGCGCGTACTGCTGATGCGCCTGGCTGGCGATCTGTTGCAGGCCCGCCAGGGTGGGATCGGGTGGGGGGTTGGCGACCCTCAGCTCGGGATGTCGGGCGAGGTAGCTGGCCACCGCCGCATCGGCCTGGTTGACCTGGGTCAGCTCGTCGGCCGCCTGGCTCTGATACATGCTGAGCTGCTGCGCGGCTTGGGTGCGCTGGGCGGTGAGGACCTGGATGGCGAACTCGTTGAGCAGTGCCTGCAGGGTCGAGAGGGCGAGCCGCGGGTCCGAGTACTCGAAGGTGACGTTGACGATCTCGGGACCGGCTGCGGTGACCCTGACGTCTTTCTGGAGGAGCGCCTCGATGGTCTGGTTCAGCGTCTGCCGGTTCGGGGCCGAATTCGAGCCCAGGAGGCGACCGACCACCGTGCTCAGTGGGTTTGCAGCCGGCATGTGTCCGTGGATCACGTAGTCCTCGAGCCCGCTGCGATGGGCGACCGCCACACAGAACGACTGCGTGTTGAGCAGCTCCTGGAAGGTGTTGGCGCCGACCTGGGCCGGCGAGGAATAGGCCGCGGAGGGGTCGGTGACGCCGGCGATCGAGTTGGACTGGAACCAGACCGAGGCCGATGCCTCGTAGGTGCGAGGCTGCGCCAGCACGAAGCCCAGGCTGATCGCGAAGACGGCCAGCACCGGTGCCGTCAGCGCCACCGGATGACGGAAGAACGCCTCCAGGTATCGCTCCATGGTGAGCCCTCAGTGGATGAAGAAACGCCGGAGCCAGGACGGAAGGCTGGAACGGGTCCCGTTCAGCAGCACGACCGGCTCGGCAGGGAGACACGCCACCGCCTCTCGCACCTTCCCGACCGGGGTCACCCGGGCCCGGACCACCAGCAGCGGATCGCCGAACGACTCCGCCAGGAGGGCGGCCGAGGGCGAGTGGAGGAGCGCCGGCAGGTCCCCGATGACGACCTCGAAGAGCCCCTGGAGCTCCGCCAGGAGGTTCGACGAGGCCAGCTGGGAGGCCAGCCTGGGACCGGGGTCCTGGATCCGGCCGGCGGGCAGCACCGAGAGCCCCTCCCCGACCATCCGGAGCGCGGCGTCGACGGGTACCAGTCCGGCCAGGAGCTCGGCCAGCCCCGGGCCGGGCGGCAGCCCGAACCGGCCGGCGAGGCTGGGGGCGTCGATGTCGGCGTCGATCAGGAGGGTGGGGCGCCGGTACTCGCGCGCTTGCACGTAGGCCATGGCGATGGCGACGGTGCTGCGTCCCTCGCCGCGGAGCGCGCTGGTCACGCCGATGCGCGTGAGCCTGGAGCCACCCAGCCTGGGCATCAGGAGGCTACAGGCGCGGATCATCGGTTCGTCCACGACCGGTCTGGGGAGATCGGGGTCGGTGCCCCGCACGACCGTCACCGTCGGAGAGGACGCGGCGGACGCCGTGGCCACGGGATCGGGCTCTACCTCGACGACATCCCTCCCAACGCTTCCCACAGTCTCCGAGTCTATGGACGGGAAGGGGCCGGCGAGATGGGCGAATCCCACGCCGGGCGGGAATTCGTCCCGGGCGGCCCGTGACTCGTGTCCTCGGTCACGGCCGGCGGCCGTCGGACCCCGGCTGGAGGTGCACCCGCTCCGGCGGCCGGGCCGGCGCGCGAGCCCGGCCCGGGCCGCCTTCGAGGTCGGTACCGGGGTGGACCGGCGCCGCCGTCATCCCCGCACGCCCTCGCCGCGACCCCTCCCGCCCCCGGCCTCGGCGGGGCGACCCCCGGGCGCGCCGCGCCGACGCGGCCGCCCGGAGTGGTCCCAGTGCAGGCCGCATTCCTTGACCTGGTCTCGCTCCCACCACCAGCGTCCGGCCCGGGGGTCCTCCCCGGGCTGCACCGGCCGCGTGCAGGGGGCGCAGCCGATGGACGGGTAGCCGCGGTCGTGGAGGGGGTGATAGGGCACCTGGTGCCGGCGGACGTAGTCCCAGACCTGGTCCGACGTCCAGGCCGCGAGCGGGGCCAGCTTGGCGATCCCGCCATGGCCCTCGTCCAGGGCCACCACCGGGGTCGCCGCCCGGGTCGGCGACTGGTCCCGCCGCAGGCCGGTCACCCAGGCGTCGCAGCCGCGCAGCGCCCGGGCCAGGGGCCGGCTCTTGCGGACCTCGCAGCACCGGAGCCGGAGCTCGGGCGAACGGTAGAAGAGGTTGACGCCGTGGCGACCGACCATCTCCGCCACCTCCCCCGGGTCCGGCGCCACCACCCTGACCCGCACCGGGTAGCGCCGCTGGAAGGCGTCGATGACCTCGTGCGTCTCAGGGGGGAGCCGGCCGGTGTCAAGGGTGATCACCTCGACCTGGTCCCGGAGCCGGCAGGCCATGTCGATGAGCACCGAGGACTCGACCTGGAAGCTGGCTACGATCGCCACCCGCGGGAACCGCGCGTAGGCGCGGGCCAGGATCTCCTCGGGTTCGGCCCCGGCCAGCTCGGCCCGGAGGCGTTCGATCTCGGTCCGGTCGAGGCCCGGCGGGGTGGCCATGGCTACGCCCCCCTGCCGCTCGGGACGGCGGCGAAGCGATCGGAGAGGGCCTCCACGCCGACCCGGTGGCACCAGTCCCCGAAGCGCTCCCCCGGCCGTCGTTCGTCGCGGAAGGCGGCGAGCACGGGGCGCAGCCGGTGCGGGATCTCGTCCAGGGGCACGTTGCGGGCGAAGAGGCGGTTCAGGCGCGTGCCCTCGAAGTCGCCGCCCAGGAAGACGTCGTACTTTCCCAGCGTCGTGCCCACGAAGCCGACGTCCCCCAGATAGGGACGAGCGCAGCCGTTGGGGCAGCCGGTCATCCGGTAGCTGATCCGTTCGCGCTCCAGCCCCAGCTCGGCCACCATGGCCTCGATCCGCCGGATCAAGCCCGGCAGCGCTCGCTCGGACTCGGCCACGGCCAGCCCGCAGGTGGGGAGGGCAGGGCAGGCCATGGCGTGCCGGAGGGTGTTGGAGAGCTCCTCGCTGAGCGGCACGCCGTGGGCGCGGAGGGTGCGCTCAACCTCCTGGCGTGCCCCCGGCTCCAGCCCGGCCAGGATCACGTTCTGCTGGGGGGTGAGGTAGAGCGTCGGCCGGAGTTCATCGACCAGCCGGCGCAGGGCGGTGCGCAGCCGGCGTTCCGCGACGTCGGCGATGCGGCCGTTCTCGACGTAGAGGCCGTAGAAGCAACCGCCGTCGCCCTGCTCGTGCCATCCCAGGTGGTCGTTCATCGCCATCCGGCGCACGGGCCGGAACTCCTCCAGGCGGAAGCCGGCCCGATCCTCCACCTGGTGCCGGAACCAGTCGACGCCCCGTTCGTGCAGGAGGTACTTGAGCCGGGCGTGGCGACGGTCGGAGCGGTTGCCGAAGTCGCGCTGGGTCGTGACCACGGCCCGGCACACCTCCACCGCCCGCTCGGGGGGCACGAAGCCCAGGGGCACGGCCACGGCGGGAAAGGTGTCGGGCTTGTTGGCCGTGCGTCCGAGGCTCCCTCCCACCAGCACGTCGAGGCCGGCCAGCCCGCCCTCGGGCGAGCGCAGGGCGATCAGGGCCAGGTCGTTGGCGTAGACGTCGACGCAGTTGTCTTCCTCCAGGGCGATGCCGGTCTTGAACTTCCGGGGCAGGTACCGGTCGCCGTAGAGGGGTTCGGTCTCCCGCCCCGAGGCGACCAGCCGGTCGTCGATCCAGATCTCGTGATAGGCGCGAGTGGCCGGGGTGAGCGCGCCCACCAGCTGCCGGAGCAGGGCTCCCACCTCCTCCCGGAGCCGGTCCCCGAGCGGGGCGGGACAGCACATGATGTTCCGCTCCTGGTCGCCGCATCCGCCCAGCGTGGTCATCAGGGCCTGGTTGATGGCCCGGATCGCCGTCCGGAGGTCACGCTTCAGGACCCCGTGCAGCTGGAAGTCCTGACGGGTGGTGACGCGGATGGTCCCGTTGCCCCAGCGCTCCGCGATCTCGTCGTGGGCCAGGTAGCCCTCGGGGCTCACCCGTCCGCCGGGGATGCGGGTGCGGACCATCATCACGTAGTGCTTGCCGCCGCCGCTGGCCCGGGCCGCCCGGCGCCGGTCGCGGTCGTCCTGCTGGTAGACGCCGTGGAACTTCAACACCTGGACCGCCTCCTCGGTGAAGGCGGGGGTGTCCTGCTCCAGCTCCTCGCGGAGGGTGCCCCGCAGGTGGTTGCTGGCGGCCTTGATGTGCTCGATGCGGGAGAGGCCCGCTCCGGTGCCGTTGCAGCCGCAGGTGGTGCACACGTGGCCCACCTCACCTCCGCCCCGGGATGCCCCCGGGGGCGATCGTCGATGGGGAAACTGCCGGGCGGTGGGCGCCGGCCCTCACCGGTCCGAGGGCGGGCGTCCAGGCGAAGGGAAACAAGGTGATGATCTGCACCAGCGCACTCCTTTGCTGACCGATCTGACGTGGCGAGGTCGGCTGAGGGACGCGGAGGTCCCGGTCAGCTACACGCGCAGCTGGCGCAGCGCACGTAGTCCACCTCTCGACGGCGGGTCAAGAGCCAGCCCTCGGCGATGCGGACGGCGTGCACGCATCCCAGTGTACGGTCTGCATGGGCGTCGGAGGACCGTCGCCAGGCCGGTCTCAGAAGGCCAGGTCCAGGGCTCGCCACTGGACGGTGAGCAGCGCCGCCAGCTCGCGAACGCGGTACCGCCAGCTCTCCGGAGCCTGCTCCCAGGCGAACTCCCCCGACATCAACCGGCCACTGGCCTCGAGGTCCTCCGGCACCACCAGCATGGCCTGGACCCCGGGCACGTGGGCGGCGAAGCGGTCCAGGTCCAGTTCGCTGCCGTGCCCCGGCATCCGGTTGACGACCAGGATGGTGGGCCGGCCGGTGTGACCCAGGGTGGCGAAGGCCTCGGCCACCACGCTGGCCGTCGAGGGCTCCGCGTCGCTGACCAGGAGGACCTGGTCGCAGGCACCGAGGGCGGCGCGGGCGGCGCGCTCGTGCAGCCCGGTCCCGCAGTCCAGGAGGATCACCCCCACCAGGTCCTGGAGCCGGCGGATGACCCGGGCGTAGACCGTCTGGTCGAGCCGGGCCATGCGCTCCGGGTCGATCGGCGTGGGGGCCACCATCAACCCGTGCACGGCACGGCCCAGGGCGGCATCGAGCCGGGGGACCGTCAGCCGGGGATCCTCGAGCAGCGCCAGCAGATCGTCGACGAACACATGGTGCGCCGGCACGAGCGCGCGGCCGAGCGAGCCGTAGTCGGGATTGCAGTCCACGGCGACGATCCGGTCCCGGCGGAGCATGGCGAGCAGGGTTCCCAGGAGGGCGGTCACCGTGGTCTTGCCCACGCCGCCCTTGGGGGAGACCACCGCCACCGTGGCGCAGCGCTGGAGCCGGGGCTCGACGATGGCTTCCTCCAGGCGCCGCAGGTAGTCACTGGCCTGCCAGGCGCGGCGGGCCCGCTCCACCGCCCCCGGTCGGCGCCGGTGGGCCAGGGCGGTGAGGCCGAGCGGTGCTCCCTCCGTGTCCGACACCGCCCCTCCGACGCTCCGGCCGAGCACGGGATCGGGCGGGGCGCCGCGCCGGCGCCCGAGGACGGCGGCGCCCAGGGCCTCCCCGACCCGCTCTCCCCAGCTCAGGCGCCGGGGCAGGAGCGCGTGGGTACGCGCCGAGGGAGGCAGGGGAGGACCGAGCGCGTTCCCCTCCCGCTCGTCGCTGGGCGTCCCCGCCGCCGGCTCGGTGAGCTCGGCGGGACCTGCCCCCGGATCCGTCCTTCCCACCCCGCGTCATCCTAGTCCACCGGCCCCCGGCTCGGGGAGGTCCGCCGGGCGCGGGTGCGGCCGGCCCGTGTCCGGCCCCCGCCGATGGCATCATCGACGGAGAGGACGGTCGGACCGGGCGACCGGCCCGGCGAGTACGGGAGGGTATGTCCAGGTGGAACTCGGAGCGAGCGACGAGCGGTCGGGTCGGGGGACGGGCCGGCGCGGCCCGAACCGGGGGGAGGGGGACGAGCTGAGGCGGCGCCTGGCGGCCGTGGTCGGGGCGGAGCACGTGATCGACGGCGGTGACGCGGAGGAGTTCACCCACGACGCCTCGTTCATGGAGCACGACCTCCTGTTCGTGGTCCGTCCCGCCGATACCGAGGAGGTCGCCGAGGTGGTGCGGACCTGCGCCGGGACCGGCACCCCGGTCGTGGCCCGAGGTTCCGGCACCAGCCTGGTGGGGGGGCCGGTCCCGCTCGCGGGAGGGGTGGTCCTGTCCCTGGACCGCCTGACCCACCTCGAGATCGACGTGCCCGACACGGTGGCGGTGGCGGGAGCCGGGGTGATCACGGCCCGGATCGACGAGGAGGCCGGCCGCCACGGCCTGATGTACCCGCCCGATCCGGCCAGCGTCGAGCTGTGCACGATCGGGGGCAACGTGGCCTGTAACTCGGGGGGCCTGCGCTGCGTCAAGTACGGCGTGACCGCCGACTACGTGATGGGGCTGACCGTGGTGCTGGCCGACGGCCGGGTGCTGCGGCTCGGCGGCCGGCTCCGGAAGCGATCTTCCGGGTACCGTCTCCTGCACCTGTTCGTGGGCTCGGAGGGCACGCTCGGGATCGTGACCGAGGTGGTGGTCAAGCTCGTGCCCCTGCCACGTCACCGGGCCACCGCCATGGTGACCTTCCGAACCGTGGAGGACGCGGCCGCGGCCGTGGCCCGGGTCATGGCCGCCGGCCACCTGCCCGCCGCCCTCGAGCTCATGGACCGTGCCACCCTGCGTCTGGTCCGGGACCGCCTGCCGGCCGGCTTCGATCCCGAGGTCGAGGCGGCGCTGATCCTGGAGCAGGACGGCAACGAACCGGGGCCGGTCCTCGACGAGCTGATGCGGATGGTCGAGATCCTGGGCGGGGTGGACGACCGCATCGCCCAGTCCAGTCTCGAGCGCGATCGGCTGTGGGACGCGCGCCGGAACTTCGGCAAGGTCCTCATGGCCAGCCGCCACCACCACTTCGCCGAGGACGTGGCCGTGCCCATCGGGGCGATCCCGGAGATGGTTCGCCGGGTGCGCCGCCTCGAGGAGGAGACGGGGCTCGAGATCTGCATCCTCGGCCACGCCGGCGACGGAAACCTCCACCCCACGATCCTGTTCCGCGACGACCAGCGCCATCTGGTCAGCCGGGCCGCGGCTCGCATCTTCCGAGACGCCATCGCGCTCGGGGGCAGCATCTCGGCCGAGCACGGGCTGGGCGTGCTCAAGCGCGACTACGCCGAGGCGGAGCACGGCGCCCTGGCCGTGGGCCTGATGCGTCAGCTGAAGGCGCTCATGGACCCGCAGGGCATCCTCAACCCGCACAAGGTGCTGCCCGAGCAGCCCGCCGACGACGACTTCCTGAACCGGATCCCGGGCTGGTCGAGGCCGGGGCCGCGGCGGATGGAGGCCGGAGTCTAGCCCTCGGGGCGCGGCCGGGGGGCCGGCCGGCGGAGATGGCCGGCCCCGGTCGCTGCTCTAGGATTAGGCCGCCCGTGATCGCGGAGCTCCTGGCCTTCTTCGCCCTCCTCTCGCTGACCACGACGGCCCTCGTCGTCTTCATCCCGGGCGCCGTGCGGGCGCGGGCCTGGCTGGGCGTTCCCCTGGGGGCGCTGGCCGCGGCCGGCTCGGGCGGGGGCGTGGTGCTGGTCTCGGGCGATCGGGCGGCGGCGCAGTCGATGGCGGTGCTGGCCCTGGTCCTGGCCCTGGGGGCGCGGCTCTGGCTGCGGCGCTGGAGCTACCTCGCCGCGCTGATGATGGTCGGGATCGTGCTGGCGGGTCTGGCCTACCTGGTGTACTCGATGCTCCAGGCCGCCGCCGACCCCCTGGGGCCGGTGGTCTGGTGGGGCTCGGCCCTGCTCCTGGTGCTCGAGGTGGTCGCGCTCGGGCTCACCGTCTCCTACGCCTTTGAGGTGCTCGACGTCCTGAGCCGGCGGCTGGTGCCGGCACCCCGCTTCGACGACCGCTACCGGCCGATGGTGGCCATCCAGGTGCCGACCTACAACGAGCCGGTCGAGGTGGTCATCCGCACCCTGGTCTCGCTCTCCAGGCTCGATTACCCGAACGTGATGGTGCAGGTGGTGGACAACAACACCCGGGACCCCGAGGTGTGGCAGCCGCTCCAGCGCCTGTGCGCCCGCCTGGGGCCGAAGTTCCACTTCATGCACCTGGAGCCCTGGCCGGGCTACAAGGCCGGGGCGCTCAACGAGGCGACCCGGCGCCTGCCCCCCGAGGTCGAGCTGATCGGCATCGTCGACGCCGACTACGTGGTCCGACCCGATTGGCTGCGGGACACCGTGGGCTATTTCGTCGAGCCCGAGGTCGCCTTCGTCCAGACCCCGCAGCACTACCGGGACTGGGAGGACGATTCCTACCTGCGCGGGCTCTTCTACAGCTACCGCTACTTCTTCGACGTCACCATGCCGGCCCGGGCCAATCGGAACGCGATCATCTTCGCCGGCACCATGGGCCTGATCCGGCGCTCGGTGCTCGACCGGATCGGAGGCTGGAGCACCGAGACCGTGACCGAGGACGCGGAGGCGAGCCTGCGCATGCTGGGGGCCGGCTACCGGGGCGTGTACGTCCCCGTGCCCTACGGTGAGGGGTTGATGCCGCTCAGCTTCGACGGGCTGAAGAAGCAGCGATTCCGCTGGGCGCTGGGCGGCATCCAGATCCTGCGCATGCACTGGCGCGAGCTACTGCCCTTCGGGTCCCATCGCCTTCGCCTGACGCTGGGGCAGCGCGTCCACTACCTGCTGGGCAGCGTGCAGTGGTTCGGCGACCTGCTCACGGTCATCTTCACGCTGCTGCTCCTGCTGACGGCGGCGGCGACGGTCCTGCACCACCGCCTTCCGGTGCGGGAGATCGTGGGACCCCTCGCCCTGGTTCCCTTCCTCTTCCTGGTTTCCGGGGTGGGCCGTGCGCTCTGGGCCATCCGGACCACCGCGGGCTGCACCTGGGGCGACGCGGTGCGCTGCATGCGCTGCTGGTTCGCCTTGAGCTGGGTTGTGACCCTGGCCTGCCTGCGCGGCCTGGTCCGGCGGCAGGCCGCCTTCCTGCGCACGCCGAAGCGCAAGGAGGGGCGATCGGTCTGGCAGGCGATCAACTCGTCCCGGGCCGAGTCGCTGCTGGCGGCGCTCTCGGTGGTGGCGGCGATCGCGATGCCGGTCAGCGCCCCCTCCCTGGGCACGATCGTGATCGCGCTCCTGCTCCTGTGGCTGGCCGTCTTCTACGCCAGCGCCCCCTGGGCCAGCTTCGCCGCCGAGGGGATCAAGCTCACCCCCCTGCGGCGTGCGTTCCTGCGCTCGGCCCAGACCACCGGGGATCGGCCGGGCTTCAGCCTGGGGTCGGCGGCGTGGCTCGGCCTGCCGGGCGCGATCGTGGCCGCGGTCGCGGCCGCACTGGTGCTGGCCACCCCGCCCGCGCCCCGAAACGTCCCGCCGCCGCCCGACCTCCCCCGGGTCCAGCAGCTGGAACCGCCCCGCCTCCCCGGGGCGACTCCCCCGCCGACGTCCGCGCCGAGCCCCTCCGCCTCCCCGTCGCCGTCTCCCTCGATCACCCCCTCGCCCACTCCCACGACGGCGCCCTCGCCCGCCCCCACGGTCTCGGCCCTCCCTTCGCCCTCACCCTCGTCCTCGGCCCGGCCCTCGCCCTTCCCCGCTGCCTCTCCGGTGGCCCGGCCCGGAGCGACGGCCTCCCCGCTTCGGCGCGCGGAGGCTTCGCGTCCTGCTTGACGCCTGCATCCCCGGGCCAATCTAATAAGCTCTCGCGTTCCGCTGATCACTGCGCACGGAGGAGGATGCGATGACCTCGATGGTGGGGGCGGCGGTGATTCGGAAGGAGGACCCCAACCTTCTCACCGGTCGGGGCACCTACGTCGACAACCTGCGGCTCCCGGGCATGCTGCACATGGCCTTCGTGCGTAGCGCCGAGGCGCACGCGAGGATTCGCGGTATCGAGGTCGGCGCCGCCGCCGCCCTCCCCCGGGTGCACGGGGTCTTCACCGCCCGCGACCTCCCCGAGCTGCCGCCCATACCGACCGTCGTGCCCGGCCTGGAGCGGCCGTCGCTGGCCCGGGACCGGGTCCGGTTCGTGGGCGAGCCGGTGGCGGTGGTGGTGGCCGAGGACCGCTACGTCGCCGCCGACGCCGTGGCCAGGGTGACGGTCGACTACGAGCCCCTGCCCCCGGTGCCGGACTTGGAGACGGCGCTGGCGGAAGGAGCGCCCCTGCTCTTCCCGGAGCATGGATCGAATGTGTACGCCGAGATCCCACCGGCCGGCGACGCCGAGGCCGCGCTGGCCGCGGCCCCCCGGCGGGCCCGTCTGCGCCTGGTCAACCAGCGCTGCGCACCCGCCCCCATGGAGCCGTTCGGGGTGGTGGCCGACTGGGGCCCGAAGACCCTGACCGTCTGGGCCAGCTGCCAGTCGGCGCACTTCGTGCGCGGCCAGCTCAGCAAGCTGCTGGCGGTGCCGTATGGCGGCATCCGCGTGATCGCGCCGGACGTCGGCGGCGGCTTCGGGGCCAAGCAGAGCTGGTACCCGGAGTACGTGGTCGCCGCCGTCCTCTCCCGCCGCCTGGGCCGGCCCATCAAGGCGACCGAGACCCGGAGCGAGAACCTGGTCGCCATGACCCACGGGCGGGCCCAGGTGCAGGAGGTCGAGGTCGGCTTCGACGACTCGGGACGGATCCTGGCCCTGCGGGTGATGGTCACACAGGACGCCGGCGCCTACCCCGGCGACGCCGTGGGGCTGCCCATGTTGACCATGATCATGAGCGCCGGCTGCTACCGCATCCCCACCGTGGTGACGGGCTGCCGGGCGGTGGGGACCACCACCACCCCGGTCGGCGCCTACCGCGGCGCCGGCCGGCCCGAGGCGGCCTACCTGATCGAGCGCGTGATCGACCTGGTCAGCGACGAGACCGGCGTGGACCCGATCGAGGTGCGACGCCGCAACTTCCTGCCCGCCGACGCCTTTCCCCACACCACCCACCTGGGGTTCGTGTACGACTCGGGCGACTACGGCAAGGCCCTGCGCCGGTTGCTGGAGATGATCGACTACGAGGGCCTCCGGCGCGAGCAGGCGGCCCGACGCGAGGACCCGACCCGGCCCTTGATGGGGATCGGCTTCTCCACCTTCGTCGAGATGGGGGGCGTGGGGCCCTCGGCCATGATGGAGGGGCTGGGCATGCTGGGCGGCTGGGAGTCGGCCCGGGCGCGCGTCAACCCGGACGGCACCGTGACCCTGGCCGTGGGCACCTCGCCCCACGGCCAGGGCCACGAGACCGCCTTCGCCCAGATCGCGGCCGACGCGCTCTCGCTGCCCCTGGATCGGATCGAGGTCGTCCACGGGGACACCGAGGTGGTGCAGGAGGGCATCGGCACCTTCGGCTCGCGCTCGATCGCGGTGGGGGGCGAGGCGGTGCGGCGGGCCAGCCTGCGCGCTCGGGAGAAGGCGACCCGGGTGGCCGCCCACCTGCTGGAGGCGGCGCCCGAGGACGTCGAGCTGGAGGACGGCCGCTTCTTCGTGCGCGGCTCCCCGGATCGCGGTATCGGCTGGGAGGAGGTGGCGAACAAGGCCTACCGACCCACCCAGCTCGGTGACCTGGAGCCGGGCATCGAGGTGGCGGCCTTCTACGAGCCCGGCCTCACCACCTGCCCCTCGGGGGCGCACTGTTGCGTGGTGGGGGTGGACCGGGAGACCGGCCGGGTGACGATCGAGCGCTACGTCGGCGTGGACGACTGCGGGACGGTGATCAACCCGTTGACCGCCCGGGGGCAGGTCATGGGCGGGGTGGCCCAGGGCATCGCCCAGGCCCTGTACGAGGAGGTGAGCTACGGCGAGAGCGGACAGCCGCTGACCTCCACCCTGGCCGAGTACCTGGTGCCGAGCGCGGCCGAGATGCCCCGGTTCGAGCTCGAGCACGTGGAGACGCCCACGCCGGCCAACTCGCTCGGGGCCAAGGGCCTGGGCGAGTCGGGCGCCACGGCCGCGCCTCAGGCGGTCGTCAACGCCGTGATCGACGCGCTCTCGCACCTCGGTGTGCGAGAGCTCCAGATGCCGCTCACGCCGGAGCGGGTCTGGCGGGCCATCCAGGCGGCGGCGAACGGAGGTGTGGCGTGAGGATCGAGTTGACCGTCAACGGACGACACGAGGCGGCGGAGGTCGAACCTCGGCTCCTCCTGGTACACCTTCTGCGAGAGCGCCTCGGCCTCACCGGCACCAACGTCGGCTGCGACTCCACCTCCTGCGGCGCCTGCACGGTGCTGCTGGACGGCCAGTCGGTGAAGTCGTGCACGGTCCTGGCCGTCCAGGCCGACGGCGCCGAGGTGACCACGATCGAGGGGCTGTCCGGGGCCGGAGGCGGGCTGCACCCGCTCCAGGCCGCCTTCCAGCGTCACCACGCCCTCCAGTGCGGCTACTGCACGCCGGGGATGGTGATGGCGGCCGTGTCGTTGCTGGCCGAGCATCCCCACCCAACCGAGGAGGAGGTACGCCGCGGCCTGGAGGGGAACCTCTGCCGCTGCACGGGCTATCAGGGCATCGTCGACGCCATCCTCGAGGTGGCCCGGACGACGGGGGGCGCCGAGCGATGATCCCCGCTCCCTTCGAGTACGCCCGGCCTCGAACCGTGGAGGAGGCGGTGTCCCTCCTGGTCCATCACGGCGAGGGGGCGAAGCTGCTGGCCGGAGGCCACTCCCTCCTGCCGCTGATGAAGTTGCGGGTGGCCGCCCCGTCCCTCCTGGTCGACATCGGGCGGCTGGTGGACCTGCGCTACGTCCGCGACGCGGGCGACCACGTCGCCGTCGGTGCCCTGGTCCGCCACCACGACCTGGAGACCTCGCCCCTGCTGGAGCGCGAGGCGCCCTTGCTCCGGTACGCGGCCGGCTTCGTCGGTGATCCCCAGGTCCGGCATCGGGGCACCATCGGGGGCAGCCTGGCCCACGCCGATCCGGCGGCCGACCTGCCGGGCGTGGTCGTGGCCCTGGAGGCGACCATGGTCGTCTACGGCCCCCGTGGCGAGCGGCTGATCCCGGCCCGGGACTTCTTCCGCTCGACCTTCGAGTCGGCGCTGGCCCCGGACGAAGTGCTGGTCGAGGTCCGGGTGCCGAAGGTGGGCGGCAGGCGCTGGGCCTTCCAGAAGTTCAACCGGCGGTCGATCGACTGGGCGATCGTGGGCGTGGCCGCGGTCGAGGCCGACGGGGGGGCCAGCGTCGCCCTGGTCAACATGGGGCCGATCCCCCTCCGAGCCCTGGAGACCGAGGCCGCGCTGCGGCGAGGGGCGAGCCAGGCCGAGGCGGCGGCCCTGGCCGACCGCGGCACCGAGCCGTCGAGCGACCTGAACGCCAGCGCGGAGTACCGGCGCCACCTGGCCCGGGTGCTGGTCCGTCGGGCCCTCGAACAAGTGCGGAGGTAGGAGGATCGGCGCGCTCGCCGGCCCCCGGCGGCGAACGGGCGCCGGCGAAGGAAGGACGGAACCAGCCCCGGGGATCAAAAACAGGACCAAAAAGAGATAAGGAGCACGTCGTGGTCGGTTTCGAGCAGGACATCAGGCCGCTGTTTCGCGAGTTCGATCGGACCGAGATGGAGTTCGCGTTCGACCTCTGGAGCTACGAGGACGTCAAAGAGCACGCCGACTCCATCCTGGAACGGCTGGAGGCGGGGGACATGCCCTGCGACCTGCCCTGGTCCGAGGAGCAGATCGAGCGCTTCCGCCAGTGGATGGCGGAGGGGATGCAGCCCTAGCCGCGGACCGCGCGGCTAGGGCGAGCCCCTTCGCGCCGAGGCCATCGGGCCGCCGGCGCGGGTCGCCTCCACGGCCGGGATGCCGGCTCGAGCCCGGGGCTCGGAAGGCGCGCCCTCAGTGGTCCCAGCTCAGCGTGTACTCGTAATCGGCCGTCCCCCCGGCGTTGATGCGCAGCACGTGGGTACCCGCGGGCCGGCCTGCGACCACGTCCTGGAGGAACAGATACCGAATCGCCGAGCTCGGCGTCACCCAGAAGAACAGCGGCCCCGTCTCCACCAGGACCATGCTCGCCGGGGGCGCAAACGCGGCCAGCGCGAAGTGCCGGCCGTCCAGCACGAAGGTCACGGCGGCGCCGCTGAGGTCCTGGGGTTGTCCCGGCGGCTCGATCACTTCGTGGCCCGCCGCGCAGCTCGAGAGGAGGAACGTGGCCGCGATCCCGGCCGCGAGGCGAGCTCTTGGGCTCACGCTTCGATCGTAGCAAGCGTCGGCCGCCGTCAGGCGATCGTCAACTCGGCGCGGCCTGGCTCCGTCGCGCGCTCTGCACCAGTCCCGTCAGCGTCTCCAGGTCGATGGCCTGCTGGGCGTCCGACCAGGCCGTGGTCGGCTCCGGGTGGGCCTCCACCAGGAGCCCGTCGGCGCCCACCGCCAGCGCCGCCCGGCCCAGCGCCGGCACCCACCTGCGGTTGCCGGCCGCGTGGCTGGGGTCGACGATGACCGGCAGGTCGGTGAGGTCTCTCACCACCACCACCGCGCTGAGATCGAGCGTGTTACGCGTCCGGGGCTCGAAGGTGCGGATGCCCCGCTCGCACAGCACCACCTCGTCGTTGCCGCGACGACGCAGGTACTCGGAGGCGCCGATCCACTCGTCGATGGTGGCCCCGAAGCCACGCTTCAAGATCACCGGGCGATGGAGCTCGCCCAGCGCCTCCAGCAGCCGAAAGTTCTGCATGTTGCGGGCCCCGACCTGGTAGCCGTCCACGTGGTCGGCGAGTGCCTCGGCCTCCTCGGGGCAGAGCACCTCGGAGATCAGAGGGAGGCCGGTGTGCCGTCTCGCCTCCGCGAGCAGGGGCAGGGCCTCCATCCCCATGCCCTGGAAGCTCTCGGGCCGGGTTCGGGGCTTGTAGACGCAGGCCCGCAGCGCGTCCACGCCCGTCCGGGCCAGGGCCCGGGCCTGCTCGACGTATCCGGGCTCCACCGCGCAGGGGCCGGCGATGACCACCGGCCGCCCGGCCCCGATGGTGAGACTTCCGATCCGCACCCTGCGGCGCCGCGCGGCCTCGACCTTCTCCAGCTCCAGCAACGACCTCGTCTCCTTGTCCTCGATCTGAACCTCCGCCCCCGGCGGCTCCTGGGCCGGCGGGCGGAGCGGAGACGAGGGGGCGCTACGTCGTCCGGCTCCGGCCTCCCGCCGGCCCGGTAAACGCGAACTCGAAGTAGCGCCAGATCCGCGATCCGCCGATCACGTCGCTGCGGAGCTTACCACCGGCGCGACCGCGGCCGCCAGCACGAGCGTGAGACCGAGCCCGCCGGAGGTGGTGGCGCGGCCCCCTCGAGGTAGAGACCTCGACCATCGCGTCTGGCCGCACCTCCAGGGCTGGCCGCGCCTTCGGAGACGACGAGAACCCCATTGTCAGGTGAGAGGGCGGCGCTGCGTTGAGGATCTGCCGGCCGCTCAACCGGAGAATGGCCTCCCAGCCGAGGGCGCGCTGAAGTCCCCCATCGTCGGCTCCCCGGCGCGGGCATCCGAGCGGTTCATCGCTTCCGCGGTGGCCAATCCGGTGCTGAGTCCGTTCGGGGACGACTGGCGCCGCCGGCGCGAGCACGTCGGGGCGAGGCCCACCCCGGGCTGTGCGGCACTTGAAGAGCCTACAATGACCACATGAGGAGCCTGACCATCGGGATTCGCGAGGCGAAGGCGCAGCTGAGCCGCCTCGTCAGCGAGGCCGAGCGGGGAACGGAGTGGATCATCACCGATCGCGGCCGTCCGGTCGCCAAGCTCGTGCCCCTCGGCGAACCGACGGCGCCTCTCGAGCACCGGCTGGCCAGGCTGGAGGAGTGGGGCTGGATCGAGCCTCGAGCTCCTCGGCCGCGCTCCGTTCCTCCTCCCATCAGGATTCGGGCCGATGCCCAGAGGGCGCTCCAGGAAGACCGCGGCGCCTGAGGCAGCCGGCAGCGTCGTCTACTGGGATGCGTCCGCCGTTCTCTCCGTGCTCATCCAGGACGCCCACAGCCAGCGGGCCATCCGGGCGGCACGGCGGTCGGGGGTGCATTTGCTCTCCACGCTCGGGTATGCCGAGGTCATGGCCGTGATCGCACGGCTGGAGCGCGACCGAGAATTGCCCACGGCACTGGCGGAATCCGCGCGAGATCTCGTCAGAGTCGGCCCCTGGCGGCGGCTCGCGCTCCAGCCCGACTGGAAGTGCATCGATGAGCTCGCGAGGCAGTGGCCGCTTCGCGGGGCCGACCTGTGGCACCTGGCCACGGCGTCGACGCTCAGGCGTGAACTCCCTGAGCTACAGCTGATCACTTTCGATTCGCGTCTGGCCGCTGCCTCCCAGGACCTGGGCCTCGCCTTCGGAGACTGACGCTCCGGGTCCGTCGCCGACACCTCGGGTATCCGGCAGGGCGTCCTCGCGGCTCCTCGTCGGTGAGGGCGGAGGGCCAGGCCGACCGGGAGCCCCGACCTGGGTGGATCGGGGTTCGGGCGCCCTCGACGTGGGGTCAGCGCTCGATGTCGGCGGTGGCCGGCCGGAGGTACAGGACGCCGGCCCGGCCCAGGTCGCGGCGTACGGGGAAGTGACGTCCGAGCCAGGCCCGAAAGCCGGGCAGGCGGTCGAGCCGTCCGGTGGCCAGGAGCACGGCGTGGACGTGGTCGCGCTGGATGATGGCCTCGACCCGGCCGGCGGTGAGGTCTCCGGACAGGACCCGGACCTCGGAGGTGTCGACCAGCTGGGGCGGGGTGTTCCGGCCGGCGAGGGCGGCGGCGAACTGGTCGTCGGTGACCACCGGCTGGTCGGGTGTGGTCGCCGACCGGAGCGCCGCCACCGCCGCCGCCCGCGTTGCCGGCGGCTGCTGCAGCGACCGGACGTAGAGGAACGAGCCGGTCCAGGCGACCACCGCGACCAGGGCCAGGCCGCCGGCGGCGAGGCGACGAGCCGGGATCGTCTCCAGGGTCGGCGCCAGCCCGCCCGCCAGCAGGGCCAGGGGCGCGGTCAGCACCACCACGTGGTGCGGCCAGAGCGGCCGGTGCAGGGCGAGGAGCAGCGCCGCCGCCGCTGCCCAGGAGGCGCCGGCGGCGGCCAGCAGCGGTGCGCGCCGGGCCGAGCCGGCGAGCCCGGCCAGGCCGAGTGCCAGCAGGGGGAGTTCCCGGAGCACGTCGGCGGGGGTGAGGCCTCCGACGGTCAGGGCCTGGGCGCCGAGGTGGAGGCCCACCGCCTGCTGCCAGAGCGGTTCCCAGGCCCCGGCGTAAGGGGCCAGGACCGCGGCCGTCGTCAGCAGCCCGCCGGCCGTGGCCGTGCCCAGGTCGCGGAGTGAGTGACGTGGCGGGTCCCACGTCGGGCGGCGGCCGCCCGCCGGCGCGGCGAGCATCACCACCACCGCGGGCAGGGCGGCCACGGCCAGCAGCTTGGTGAGCACGGCCAGGGCGAGCAGGGCGCCGGCGAGCAGGGCCAGCGACGCCGGCGGAGGGACCCATCGCCCGGCCTCGGGCCTCTCCCCGGCCCAGAGGAGACGGGGGCGGTTGCGGGCGGCGCGGGACAGGGCGGCCGCCGCCAGCGCGGCCAGGGCCAGGTCGACGCTCGGGCCATCGGCCTGGAGGGTCACCGACTGACGGAAGAACAGCGGATCGGCGGCCAGCACCGCCATGGCCAGCAGGCCGGCGCGCCGGCTGACGAGCAGCGTCGCGGTCGGATAGACTGCCACGAGCCCGACCGCGGCCAGGGCGAGAACGGCCGCACGCTCCGCGGTCAGCGCATCCCCGGCCAGCAGGTGGACCGGGGCCAGGAGCTCGAGGAAGGCCGGAGGCTGCGAACTGTAGATGGAGGTGAACAGGGGATGCCCGGCGGCCAGCGCTCGCAGCGACTGCCAGTACACCCCCTCGTCGTAGTCGACCTGACCGCCGGCGAGCAGGGGCGCGCGCAGGGCCAGCCCGATCCCCAGGATGGCGAGCACGGCCACGGCTGTGGCGCCGGCCGAGGGCCGATCCGCCCGGCGCGCCTCCGCCCGCATGGCCGATCACGGTATCAGAGGTCGGCGGGCGGGTCGGTGCGCCGCTGGACGCTGCTGCTCCTCTCCCTGATCGTGGTCGTCGCCTGCGGCGGGGGACGAACGCAGGGCGCCCCCTCCGCCGCCCCGCCCCGGGCCTGCGCCGCGCCCGCCGGCGCGCTCGGCCCCTCCGTCGACGACTGGACCACGTATCACCGCTCGGGCGATCGGGACGGCGTGGACGTGGGCTCGCCGTCCGCCGGGGCGCTCTCGCGACGCTGGCAGGTCGCGCTGGACGGCGCCGTCTTCGCCCAGCCCCTCGTCTACCGGGGTCTGGTGGTGACGGCCACCGAGCACAACACCGTGTACGCGCTGGATGCGGCCAGCGGGTGTCTGGCCTGGAAGAGGAGCCTCGGCCCCTCGTTCGACGCGAGCCACCTGAACTGCGGCAACATCCCCGAGCTCGGCGTCACCTCCACTCCGGTGATCGACCCCTCGAACGGGACGCTGTTCGTGGTCTCGTATCAGCCGCCGGGGCGTTTCCAGATGGTGGCCCTGAACGCGGCCGACGGCGCCGTCCGCTGGCGCTACCCGATCGACCTGCCCGGGAGCGATCCCCTCTACCAGCTCAACCGTCCGGCCCTGGCCCTGGACGCCGGCCGCGTCTACGCTTCGTTCGGGGGCCGGGCGGGCGACTGCGGCAACTACCACGGGTGGGTGGTGGGGGTGCCGGAGAGCGGGTCGGGCCCGCAGGTCTTGTTCCAGGCCTCGCCTCAGCGCGGGGGCGCCATCTGGGCCCCCAGCGGGCCGATCGTCCTCCCCGACGGTGACCTGCTGACCGCCACCAGCAACACCGACGAACGGCACACGTTCGATGGCAGCGACGCCGTGGTGCGGCTCTCCCCCTCGTTGCAGCGGCTGGACCTCTTCGCGCCCTCGAACTGGGTCCAGCTGAACGACATGGACCTGGACCTGGGGAGCGTGAACCCCACCCCGGTGGAGGGCGACCGGGTGTTCCAGGTGGGCAAGGAGGGGATCGGATACCTGCTCGACCTGAAGCACCTGGGCGGCGTCGGCGGCCAGCTGTTCAGCGCCCCGCTGGGCGGGTGCTACGCCATCGGCGCCACCGCCTACCTGGCGCCCTACGTCTACGTCCCCTGCGATCACGGGGTGAAGGCGGTGGAGATCCAGGGCTCGCGCTTCCGGGTGGCCTGGCAGGGGCCGGACTTCCGTGCCGGCTCGCCGGTCGTGGCCGGGGGCCTCGTGTGGGACATCGACTTCGAGGGTGGCGAGCTGTGGGCCCTGAACGCCAGGACCGGCGCCGTCGAGCACGAGGTCCGGATCGGCACCGCCGAGCACTTCGTCGCGCCCAGCGCCAGCGCGGGGCGGCTCTACCTGCCCGTGGGCACCCGGCTGATGGCGTTCTCCTTCGCCCCCTGAGCCACGTTCGGAGGTCGGAGGCAGCCGCTCCCCGGCGGGCGCCGGCTCAGAGGACGGATCCGACCAGGCGCCGCGGCTCCGGCTCGGCCGCGGGCACCGACCGCAGCAGGCCGACCGTGCTCGCCACCAGGAGGGCGTTGCGGGCCGCGATCAGGGCCAGGAAGGGCTCGGGATAGGCGGGGGCCCCGGTCCCGTGCAGCGACGACAGCTCGTAGCCGAAGGGGAAGACGGCCGTGGTCAGCGCGCAGACCCCCAGCCACCGCCGGCGGTGGCCGCGTTCGAGGAAGGCGACGAGGGGAAGCGCCCAGATCAGGTACTGGGGGCTCAGCACCCGGCTCGTGCAGATGACGACGAGCAGGGAGAGGACCAGGGCGGGGCCGAAGCCGATTCGTCCCCGGGCTTGCCGCCAGTAGGTCGAAAGGCAGCCGGCGGCCAGGGCCAGCAGGGAGAGGGCGCTCAGGGGGCCGGCGAGGGTGCCCACCAGGTTGTAAGAGTGGAAGGAGTGGTCGGGCCGCACGGAGAAGCCGATCAGCCCGCTGAGCCACAGGAGGCTGGCGGGCACGGACTCGACCTGGAGGGGTCGTGCCCGCTCGTAGAGGATGGGGTCGAGCCAGCTTCCCGGGGCCAGCAACCAGGCGACGGCGAAGCCGGCGGCGACCGCGCCGGCGTAGAGCGCCACTCCCCCCACCAGCGCCCGTGGAGGCCGTGATCGGATGGGACCGCCCAGGCACCGCCGGTGCTCGATCACGACCACGGGCAGGAGGAACAGCGGGTACAGCTTCAGCAGGGTGCCGGCCGCGAGCAGGGTGTAGGCGAGCACGAAGCGACGGTCCCTGACCGCCCACCAGGCCCCGGCCACCACCGCGGCGGGGACCAGGTCGAACCGGCCCAGCACGGTGCCGAAGCCGCCGAGCGCGAGGTAGACGCCGCAGGTCTCGGCGACGCGCGGCGCCTCCCGGCGCGCGACCGCCAGCAGGCCGACGATCAGGAGCAACAGCATCCACAGCCCGTAGACGGTGACGTCGTCGGGGAGCGGGGGGAGCAGGGTCAGGCTGAAGGGGAGGAGGGAGAGGATGGGGTACTCGGCCGGGAGCGAGTGGAAGGCATGGGGGCCCAGCCAGAACGCGCGCGCGTAGCGACGGTAGAGGTCGACGTCGCCGTGGCCCCAGGGGGAGTGCAGGTAGAAAACCAGCGAGCCCAGCAGGGTCGCCACCACCACGGCGAGGACGGTCCAGGTCCGCCCGGGGAGGGAGAATGGCTTCGCGGTCATTGGCGGATGATGCCCGTTCATGGTCACGACGCACCTGACGGGGAACTGAAACGTCCCAGGGGCGGGGGGCCGGCCGGACCCCGAATGTCCTCGTTCGCGGCCCCGCGAGGTGTCCCGGGGACGCGGACGGACCCGGCGATCGGCTTCCGGGGGCCCGGCCGTCCCGGCGCCCTCGGCGGCTCAGCGGGCCCGTGGAGCGGAGGGCGCGGTCGAAGCGGTGGCGGCGTCGAGCCGGTCGAGCCGGTAGCCGGTCCCCCGCACCGTCACCAGCTCGAACGGTACACGACCCGCGAACTTCTCGCGCAGCCAGCGGACGTGGACGTCAACGGTCTTGCGGTCACCCATGAAGTTGACGCCCCAGACCTGCTGGATCAGGGCCTCGCGGGACTGAACCCGGCCCGAGTGGGCGACGAGGTGGGAGAGCAGCTCGAACTCCCGCGCCGTGAGCCTCACCTCCGTGCCGTCGACCAGCACGCGGTGGGCGGCGCGGTCGATCACGAAGTTGCCGATCTGCTCCCGTTCGGGCACGTCCTGCTCACTCACCTCGGAGCGAGAGCGGCGGATGACGGCGTTGATCCGGGCCAGGACCTCGCGCACCGAGAAGGGCTTGGTGACGTAGTCGTCGGCGCCCAGCTCGAGGCCGAGGACCGTGTCGACCTCGGCGTCCCGGGCGGTGAGCATGATCACCGGCACCCGGCTGCTCTTGCGCAGGTTCCGGCAGACGTCCAGACCGTTCATCCCGGGCAGCATGAGGTCGAGGAGGACCAGGTCGGGCCGGGCCGTCCGCGCCAGCCGCAGGCCCCCAACCCCGTCGCGGGCCTCGAGCACCTCGTAACCTGCCCCCCGCAGGTGGTGCTGCAAAAGCTCGCGGATGTCGTCGTCGTCCTCGACGACCAGGATACGGTCCCCCATGGTCACTCCTCGTTCCGACCCGACGCCGGTCACTACCCCAGCTCCACCACCTGGCCGGAGTCGAGGAACAGGATGTCCTCGGCCACGTTGACGACACGGTCGCCGAGCCGTTCCAGGTCGTGGGCGACGTCGATCAGGGTCACGGCGCGGAGCGCGCCCTCCGGATCCCCGGTTCCGGCCAGCTCCGCGACCAGGGCGTCGAAGACCCGACGGTGGAGGCGGTCGATCTCGTCGTCCCTGGCCGCCACCTCTCGGGCGCGGGCGGCGTCCTCTTCGATCAGCGCGTCCAGGATGTCGCGAACCTGCTGGCTGGCAAGCTCGCCCATCAGCCCGAACTCGGGCCGGAGCGGTCCCTGCTGGAGCCCGGCCAGGGTGGAGGTCTGGCGGGCGATGTGGACCAGGTAGTCGCCCATCCGCTCCAGCTCGATGGCGACGTACTCCATCGCCATCAACGAGCGCAGGGCCCGGGCCTCCGGCCGCCGGGTGGCGACGACGGACACCACCTGCTCGCGGATCTCCCGGAACAGCTCGTTGAGCACCGGGTCGTTCATTCGCACGCGGTCGGCGCCCTGGCGATCGAAGGTGCGTAGGGCGGCCAGGGCGTCGTCGATCTGGGACTCGACCAGCCCCGCCAGCCTCAGGACCGATTCGCGCAGCCGGTGCAGGTCGCGATCGAGGGCGTCATCGAGCACCTGGACGGGCCGCTGGGATGCCGGGCCGGCGATTCCTCCGGTTGCCACCGAACCCGACGATAGACCACCTGGGTTAACCGGCGACGAAGGCATGGTTAAGCCGGGTCCTCCGTCGGCGGCGCGCAGGGGACGGCCAGGCCGAAGATCTGGCCACCGTCCCGGGCGGCCTCGGTCCAGACACGACCGCCCTGGGCGAGGACGAGGTGCTTGGTGATGGCGAGGCCGAGGCCAGATCCGGAGCCGCCGCGGGACCGGGCCGGGTCCACCTTGTAGAAGCGCTCGAAGACCCGCGGCCAGTGCTCGGGTGAGATCCCGGGTCCGTGGTCGCGCACCGTGATCCGGAGTTCGCCGGCCTCCGCCCTGGCCCGCACCTCGATCGGGGAGCCCGGGGGAGAGAACTTGGCCGCGTTGTCCAGCAGGTTGTCCAGCGCCTGGGCCAGCTTGCTGCGGTCGGCGGCCGCTTCCAGCCCCTTCGGGATGTCCAGCTCCAGGGGGCGGTCGAGCCGGAGCCGCGCCGTGGCCTCGTCGACCAGCTCCCGGACGTCGAAGCGGGTGCGCGCGACCGCCATGCGGCCGGCCTCGATCTCCGCCAGCTGGCGCAGGTTGGCGACGATGTTGGCGAGGTGGTCGGTCTCCTTCAGGGCGCGGGCGGCGAAGCGCTTGCGGTCCCCGCTGGGCGGGTCGTCGAGGAGGCTCTCTGCGGTCAGGCGCAGGGAGGTGAGCGGCGTGCGCAGCTCGTGGGAGAGGTTGGCCACGAACTCCTGCCGGACCGTCTCCAGCCGGCGCAGCTCGGTGACGTCGGTCAGGAACATGAGCGTGTCGCCCGGGCTGGGACCGGGGACCAGCTTGACCTGCACGCTGCGCTGGCAGTGGGTCAGCCGGAGCTCGGCCTCGGGTTGACCGGCGCGGAGCGCTTCCGCCAGCCGGCCCTCGCGGGTGGCCTCGAGCAGGCCCAAGGGCAACTGCTCCGGCTCCAGGCGGAAGAACCGGCGCGCGGCCTGGTTGGCGGCGATCACCCGGCGATCGCGGTCGAGCAGCAGGGCGACGATCGGCGCCTCCTCCAGGACGTCCTCGAAGGGCCGGGGAGGGTCGGGAGGCTGGATCCCCTCCTCCCAGAGCCGGCGGCGCCACCGATCCCAGATCACGGCCGCGAGTATAGGAGGCATCGGCGCGCTCCGCCTCGGGTCCGGTGTGATCGAGCCGGCGGAGGTCGACGCCGCCGCGCCGCTCGAGCCGCCGGCGGCCCCCGCCGTGGTCCCGGCGCCCCCTCCTCCGCCCGTTGCCGGCCGGGCCGGGGTGGGCCGTGCGGTGCGGAGCGTCCTCACCTCTCCGACCGCGCCGGCCGGCGCCGCGCGTTACTGACCGTTGGTCAGCAGCCGGGGACGGGTTTGCGGTAGGCTTCCTGAGCGGAGGGTCCGAGCTCCTTCCGGAGTGACTCCGGGAGAGCCGTTGTCGCTGATCGAGACCACCACCTCTTTCTCTCCCGTCCTGCCGGGGCGTCATCTGGCGCCCCGGCCTTTTTCATCCCCGCCCCCTTCCGCTCCTCTCGCCTCCCCGGACCCGTGACGGGCGCGCCGGCGGGTTCGTTTCTGCTTTCCTATCGGGGACGTGAACACCTGGCAGGCGCTCTTCATCGGTGTGCTCCAGGGTGCGACCGAACTCTTCCCGGTGTCCTCCCTCGGCCACGCCGTGCTCGTCCCCGGGCTGCTGCGCTGGGGCTACCGGCAGTCGGACCCGGCCTTCGTGCCCTTCCTCACCCTGCTCCACCTCGGGACGGCGGGAGCGCTGCTGCTCCTCTACCGGCGGGAGTGGGTCACGATCGTCTCCGCCTTCGTCCGCGGCTTCCTGCGCGGGCGTTTCGAGGGCGCCGACGAGCGGCTGGCGCTCATGCTGGTGCTGGCCACCGTCCCGGGCGGGCTCGTGGGCTTCGTGCTCGAGAAGGCGCTCAAGGGGCTGTTCGCCAGCCCGCGGGTGGCGGCCGGCGCGCTGATCGTCAACGGGGTGATCCTGCTCGGAGCCGAGTGGCTTCGCCGGCGGTCGGAGCGCGGAGAGGTGGGCCGTGCGGAGCAGGAGGCCGAGTTCAAGCCCATGTCGGAGATCACCGCCGGGGCGGCGCTGGTGGTGGGCGTGGCCCAGGCCATGGCCCTGATCCCCGGCATCTCGCGCTCGGGGGTGACCATGGCCGGGGGCCTGGTGGCGGGGCTCCGCCACCGGGACGCGGCCGAGTTCAGCTTCCTGATGGCCACCCCCATCATCGGGGCGGCGGGACTGCTGGAGGTCCCGAAGCTCTTCCAGGACCGTTCGCCGTCGGCGCCCGGGCTGCCCGTGGATCTCGCCGCGGCCGTCCTGGCGGGGGTCGCCGCCTACCTCAGCGCCCGGTTCCTGGTCCGGTACTTCCGCTCCGGCCGGCTCGACCCCTACGGCTGGTACTGCGCGGCGCTGGGCGCCTTTGCCCTCGGCTTCCTGCGCTGAGGGGAGATCGGCGGCGTCCCCGGGCCGGGCGCCGGCCGGACCGGCCAGGCCCCGGGTCCACGACCACGGCCCCTCGGTCGTGAGCGGCATGGGACGAGGTCCGTCCCCGGCTGGGGCGGGAGGCGTGGTTGCGCCACCGCCCCGTGGACGCCGTCTTCAGCCCGGGCGACCCCGGGGGCGGGTCGCACACCGGCGCGACCCGCCCCCCGCGAGCGGGTTCACCCCCCGGGCGCCGGGCCGAGACCGAGCTGCTCGAGCATCAGCAGCCGGTCGAACATCAGGTTGAAGGAGACGTGCTTGCCATCGTGGAAGCGGAGCACCTGGATGTAGTCCAGCGTGACCGGGCGGCCGGTGGGTGGGACGTCGCCCGTCGGGCCGTGGAGGACGCCCTCGTGCGTCCCGGTGAACGTGCCCTCCTCGACGGCGACGTCGTCGTCGATGTGGAGGCCGTGGACCTCGACGTGCGCGTCGGGGAAAGCGCCGATCCAGTTGCCGTAGAACTCGAGGCAGGCCGCCTTTCCCTGGCCGCCCATCCCGCCCGGCGCCCGGAAGACGACATCGTCCGCGAGCACCTCGGCGAACCCGGCCATGTCGTGGGCGTTGAAGGTCTGCGTCCCCTTCTCGAAGGCCTCGCGTGTGGTCATCGCCATCAGGATCCTCCTTCGGTGGACGAGGTGATGGGCCCATCGTCTCGCGGGTGACGGGGCGTTCGCGACCGGGTGGCCACCCTGGTCTTTTCTCCTTCCAGGAGGCGCGGCAGCTCGCCGCGATCGTCGATCCCGAGCTTGGCGTACGCGTGCGCGAGGTGGCCTTCGACGGTCTTGAGCGTCACGTAGAGCTCGTGGGCGATCTCGCGATTGGATCGTCCCTCGGCCGCCAGCCGTACCACACGGAGCTCGCTGGGGGTGAGCGACTCCAGGCCGGTGCGCCACTCGCGGCGTGGACGGGCGCCGGTCGCCCTGAGCTCGTCGCGCACCCGGGCGGCCAGTGGTCGGGCGCCGCAGCGGGCGGCGAGGTCG
Organism: Bacillota bacterium; assembly: GCA_021323605.1. Lineage (GTDB taxonomy): Bacteria > Chloroflexota > Dormibacteria > Dormibacterales > Dormibacteraceae > CADDZO01. The sequence goes on from JAJPKS010000078.1 coordinate 36,455, forward strand.
AGCGCCCGGGCGAGGGGGTCTCGGGCCGCGGCCCGCTTGCCGGATCGACGCAGGGCCGCCCCCAGCTCGGCCAGGGAGCGGGCGCGCTCGAGCAGCGCCGGCGAGCCGTGGAGCACGGCCACGGATTCGGCCAGCAGTGAAAGCCCCTCCTCGCCCTGGCGCGCCAGCCCGGCGACCCGCAGTGCGACCCCGAGCGCGCGCGGCGCCCCGAACGCCCGCACGTCGGCCAGCTCCGCGTCCGCCAGCTGACGCGCGCGCTGGTGTCGGCCGAGGCGGAGGAGCGCGAGCGCAGCGCCTGAGCGCGCGTGCACGTAACCCGTCTCGCGGATCTCCATGCCCCAGACATCGGCGCCAAAGAGCCCGAGGCAGGTCTCGAAATCGGCGAGCGCGTCGGCGGCACGACCCTGGGCCAGCCGGAGACGTCCGCGGGAGGCAGGGATGAGCACCGTGCCCACGCCCGCGGGCCAGCCCTCCTGCGGAAGCAGGTCGAGCAGTGCCTGAGCCTGGTCGAGGTCGCCGGCCTCGACGGCGACCTCGGCCAGGACGGTCGCCGCGAAGGCGAGCCCCGGCGCGAAGTCGCCTTCTCGGAGGACGCGCAGCGCCACGCGCGCTGCCGTGTCGGCCTCGGGGAGTGCGCCCAGCCGCAGCTCGAGCAGGCCCAGGGTGCTGTAGGTGGCCACCAGGCCACGCGCCGAGCCCGATCGGTGAACCTCGGCCCGCATCGGTCCGAGCGCCCCCGCGACTGCGTCGAAGCGCTCGGTCGCGACCAGCACCCACAGTAGGGCTGCGTGCGTGTCCCAGTTCTCCACCCGGGGGCCGGTCCTCGCCAGCGCCTCCTCGAGCGGGGCCGCGATCTCGTCCGCCGGCCGGCCGGTCAGGAAGGCCGTCATCCCCTGCGCGACCGCGAGCGCCTCGCCGGGGACCTCGAGCCGACGTGAGGCGAGGCGGGCGAGCACGGGCGCGACCCTCGACGCGCGGCGGGCGTCGTGGAGTCCCGAGACGACCAGCTCGCCCTCGAGTCGAGCCGCGAGCGCCTCCTCGGCCTCACCGAGCTCCGCGAGCGCCCGTTCGATGACGTCCACCGCGTCCACCCACCGAAACAGGGCCGCGTAGGCCTCGGCGACCTCGAGCGC
>JAJPKS010000133.1 GCA_021323605.1 Bacillota bacterium
CCCACCACCGATCTCTGGTACGGGGCGCTGAACTATCAGATCGAACACCACCTCTTCCCGACCATGGCCCGGAACAACATCCCCAGGGCACAGCGCATCGTCAGGGAGTACTGCGCGGAGATCGGCGTGTCGTACCACGAGACCTCGCTGCTCCGGTCGTACCGGGAGCTGCTCCAGTTCCTCCACGAGATCGGCGCCCCGTTGCGAAAACCGGTCCCGACCGTGGTCTCCTGACGAGCGGTGGGCCGCGTCCACGGAGACGTCGGCGCCGACCGACGCGGCCCGAGAAGCGTGTGCTACGCCCGGTAGCAGATGGATTGGCGGCTGCGTCTCACCTCCGGCCAGCCCGGGCTGGCCGGCGTCCCGGAGCCGCTCGGGGCGACCATCATGGAGGTGCTCCGGCAACGGGGGGTTCCGATGTCGGCCAGTCGCCCGCCGGCCCGGACGGCGAGTGGGCCAGGTGGCGGTGCTCGACGTCCCGGGACAGGTCGGTTTCACCCACCGTCTCTCGCGGTCCCGCATCCACCTCGGCCGCGACCGGGATCGCGACCCACGATCAGGCCCAGGGCGCCCGTGGCCGTGCTCCCGGCCCCGGATCGAGCCCCGGGGCCGGCGGCGGAACCGACGGCCCCCTCGCCAGCGCCGCCCGGCGCGTGGCCACGAGGACGGCGATCACTGCTGCACGTCCACCACCAGCCGGCTGGGCGAGGTGAGCACGAATGACCGGAAGCAGCGGCTCGCGCTTGCGATCCCCAGCCCCCAGGTCAACACCCCCTCGAAGTCCCCGAGCTGCGCCAGCTGCCGGAGGGCCGGGAACTCCGGGGTCGAGTTGAGCACGGTCTCCACCGGCTGGCCTTGAGGGTCGTGGTTGGTCGCGTTGTGCACGACCACCCTCAGGCCGGCGGAACCGTCCAGCGTCACCGGCAGACCGCTGGGATCGCGGACGAACACATTGCCCTGCGGGACGACGTCGTACCTCCAGGTTGCCGTATCGAACTCGAGGACGAAGCGATCGAAGCCCCCGCCGTCGTGCCTCCCCACCCGGGCGTCTCGGAGCACGCTCGACGCACCGGCTCGTCCGGGACCGCCGGTCTGCGCCTCGCACGAGTACCCGACCCCGGCCGGAGCCTGATCGCTCGGTTCCTCCGTGGGCAGCGCCGTCGGCGCGGGCAGGGCGGAGGGACCGGGGGTGGACGCCGCGCCGGCCGCCGGTGACGCGGACGGCGGCGGACGCGTCCCGGTCTGATCTCCACAGGCGGCGAGCACCAGCAGCGCGGCGGCGGCCGCAATCCACGACTTCTCCATGTCTCTCCCTCCCGGGGTGCGGCGCCGGCCCGAGGGCGGATAGGCCGGGCCGAGGTCACGGATCCGCGTTGCGACGCGATCACGCTATCCGGCGCTGGGTCCCGCCGAACCGGCCAGGAGACCCTCCGAACGCGGGCCGAACGGACGGTCCGGGCCCGGATCGAACCGTGACGAGGCGACGACCTCGACCGGCCCGGTCGGCCCCGGCCCGTCGATCCAGGGCGGGGGCGGCCGCCGGGGGACGAGCCGCTCGATTCATGCGGAATCCACACCGTCCGGGCCCGAACCCAAACGGATTCCTCACCGCGCGTCGCCTATGGTCGAGGTGATGGCGCAGAGGGGCAACGGCGGGCGGCGAGCCCTCGGGACCGAGCCGGGGCCGGCGAGGATGGGGCCGGTCTCCCGGCGGCCCGGGCCCGCCGGGCGATCCGCCGGCCCGATCGACGCGGGTCCGCGCCACCGGCCGTCGGGGTGATCGCCTCCGGCGCCGCCCGGCCCCGGCGGCGGATCAAGGTCCGGGGCGGGACCCTGGGCTGGTTCCTGTGCTGGGCGGTGGTCTTCGCCGACATCGGCACCTCGATCTACTACACGCCCGGCATCCTCTTCCCCCGCTTCGGCGACCGCTCCGCCCTCTTCGTCTCCATGACCCTGGTGGTCTTCGTGCTGCTGTCGATGAAGTACGCCGAGGTGGCCTGGCGCTACCCGGAGGGCGGGGGGGTGGTCAACGTCGCCGCCAGCGCCCTGCATCCCTTCGCCGGCCTGCTCGGTGGCCTCTTCATCCTGATCGACTACTACCTGACCTCGGCGCTCAGCGCGCTCTCCGGTCTCATCTACCTCAGCGTGGTGGTGCCCCGGCTGGCGCCGCTGGTGGTGGGGGCGACCACCGCCGCCCTGGTGGCGCTCGGCATCCTGAACCTGCTCGGGGTGCGCGACAGCGCGCGGGTGAGCGCGACCGTCGCCGTCCTGGCCGCGGTGGGTCAGCTCGGGGTGGTGCTGGCCACGGCCATCCGGCTCGGGCCGGCGGGGATCCTCGGCAGCTTCGCCGCCCTCGCCCACGGTCCCCACCTGACCCCGGTCACGCTGGTGACCGGGTACGCTGCCGCCTTCCTGGCCTTCTCCGGCCTGGAGACCATCGCCCAGCTGGCCCCGGCCATGCGGGAGGTCCGGCGCCGCGTCGCGGCCCGGGCCATGGCCGCGGTGGTGGCGACCATGGCCGTCACCAGCCCCCTCCTCACCCTCTGGTCGACCACCCGGCTGCCGGCGGGCACCGATCCCAACCAGTTCATCTCGCGCCTGGGCGCCCACGAGGCCGGCCCACCCCTGGGCGCCTACGTGGCCATCACGGCCGCCTTCCTGCTGGTCTTCGCCAGCAACACCGCCATCATCGGCGCCTACCACGTGTTCGTCGCCCTCTGCCGCATGGGCTTTCTCCCCCGGGCGCTGGAGCGGCGCAATCGCTGGCGGGGAACACCCCACTGGGCCATCCTCCTGGCCGTAGGATTGCCGGTCCTGCTCGTAGCTCTCAGCCAGGGAGACGTCACCCTGCTCGGGGATCTCTACGCCTTCGGCCTGCTCGGCGCCTTCATCCTCACCAGCCTCTCCCTCGACGTGGTGCGCTGGCACGACCGAGAATGGCGGAGGCGGCGAGGGGCGGGCCTGAGCTTCTCGGTGGGCGTCGCCACCACCCTCCTGGTGGCGGTGGCCTGGATCACCAACCTGGCGGCCAAGCCCCTGGCCACGCGCTTCGGCGGTGGGCTCACGCTGCTCGGCCTGGCGATCGGGCTGCTCACCTACAACTACCTGCGCGGGCGCCAGCCGGTCGTGTTCCCCCTCCTTCATCGACCTCACGTACCCGTGCTGGCGGTGTCCGGGGCCCGGCGCCTCCCCCCCGCCCGCGTGCTGGCCCTCCTCCCTCACGACCCGGAGCTGGCCGAGGCCGTGGTCGCCACGGCGGTGACGGCGGCGGGCGACGGGCCCCTGGCCTTCCTCTACCGCGGCGACCCGGCCCGGACGCGACGGCCGGGACGGCATCTGCTCGAGGTTCAGGACCCCTACCTCGCCGATCCGGCGGCGCAGGTGGCCTTCGCCCGCGCCGAGCGCGCCTCCCGGCGCCGGGTGCGGGACCGGCGCTACATCTACGTCCCCGGCGACCTGCGGCGGGAGGCCATCGGCGACGTCTGGCGCCAGCTCCACCCGCGTGAGACCATCCTCGTCGAGGACGACCACAAGCTGCTCCCGCCGGTGGCCCTCGACCGCGTGCGGCGGGTCTCGGTGGACGGGCTCTCCGTGCTCCGACTGCTGTCGGCGGAGCCACCGGCCAGCGGGGTGGGCCGGTGAAGGGCCGGCGACGCCCAACCGGCGCGACACCGGCTCGCCGCTCGTCTCGGGCGCCGGGTCGGTCGAAACGGCACCCCCTCACCGTCCCCCGGGCGGCTCGAGATCGGGGCTCGGCGGTGACGGCGTGTCAGCGGCCCCCGGAGATGACTCCGTCCCGTTCGTCGACGATCCAGACCGAGCCATCGCGCCGTCACACCGTGCGCCTGATCGCCCGACCGGAGCCCTCCACGGCCGAGCTTCCGTCTCAGAGGGTGCGCGGATAGGCAGGGCGGCGTCATGGGCACCGGCTGGGGCGCGCATCCCAGCGGTAGCGAATCCAGGCCTCGCGGATCAGGCGCCGGACCGTTTGGCAGCGACACCGCAAGCGAAGCCGAGCGCGCCGGCACGCTGGCGCCGGATCCCGGATGCCGGAGCGGACGTGCATGCGAACCTCCAGCCCCCGCTACAGCTCGGCATCCCGAACCAGCACGACCCGTTGGACGGGCAGGGCAAGGCGCCCGGCTGCGACGCGAGGGCCGGTACGCCTCGTTGATCAGCGAGTGGCGCAAGCAGCGCGACCAGAGGGCGCTGCAGGCGCTATCCCCACCTCGTGGACGGCCGCGAGCGCAACCTCGAGGAGCAGGTGGCGGAGATCCAGACGGCGCTCTGCTCCGAGCGGCTCCAGGGCCGGCCCGCACCGGGAGCAGGCGTCGTCAAGGGTACGGTGGCGATGCTCAGGCACATGAACCAGGAGCTGGCCGGGCCGGCGGAGGTCGCGCACGGCCTCCGCCGGAACCGCACCCATCACCGGGTCCTCCGCACCTCGCCAATCGACC
>JAJPKS010000490.1 GCA_021323605.1 Bacillota bacterium
CCCTCTCCCCCCGAGGTCCGGGCGGGTGGTGGTGTCCGCCCGGGTGTCCGCGGCCGACCGGGCCCCGGATCTGGACCGGCAGGTGGCGCGGGGGAGGGCGTGGGCCGGCGAGCGGGGGCTGGCGGCGGGGTGACCGAGATCGGCTTTGCCGTGAGGGGGAGGGGCGGAAAGCTCCTCGCGCTCTTGCCTGGCCGGTCGGTGACCACGATCGTGGTCGAGTCCCGGGACCGCTTGGCGCGCTTCGGGGCCGAGCACGTGGAGGCCGCGCTTGAGGCACCGGGCCGGAGGCCGCCGGTGCCCCTCCGAGACCGATGACGACTTCCAACCCCACGAGAAGCCGGCTCGGGGACCCCGTCGGGACGCGTTCCGCTGGGGAGCCGCTGCGTGGGGTGCCCCGCGAGGGCGACCCCGTGAGAGGTGCCGCCTGATGGGACGATCGCTCCCTTGGCGGCAACGGTAGTCTGGATCATCACGCTCCGGGAGGACGTCACATGCTGAGCCGCGCCGAGGCCACCGATCGCATCCTGGCCGCCAAGGAGTCCCGCGGGCTCTCGTTCCGGGCCATCGCCGAGCACGTCGGCCGGGACCCGGTATGGACCACCTCCGCCCTGCTCGGCCAGCAGGTGATGGACGCCGCCGAGGCCGACGCCGTGACCGAGCTCCTGGGCCTGGATCGTGAGGTCGCGATCGCCCTCCAGCGGCACCCGAGCAAGGGCTCGCTGTCGCCCACGGTCCCGACCGATCCCCTGATCTACCGCTTCTACGAGATCGTTCAGGTCTACGGCACGACCCTCAAGGCCCTGATCGAGGAGGAGTTCGGCGCCGGCATCATGAGCGCCATCGACTTCGAGATGCACGTCGACCGCATGCCCGACCCCCACGGCGACCGGGTGCGGGTGACCATGCACGGGAAGTTCCTGCCCTACCGCAAGTGGTGAGGCCGGGCGGGCCGGCCGGCCGTCCGGCACCGGCCGGCCGGCCGCGCCCGCCCTGGCGCTCTGTGCCGCCTAGGCAGGCACGGCGGGGAGGTCCCGCACGGCCCGGTCGATGCGCTCCTGGGCCAGCTCGATGTCCTGGAGGGCCCCGGCCAGGTAGGCGTCGTAGGCCGACATGTCGAAGTGGCCGTGACCGCAGAGGCCGAAGAGGATGACGCGGCGCTCTCCGGCCTCCCGGGCGGCGGCCGCCTCCTCCGCCACCGCCCGCAGCGCGTGCGAGGGCTCGGGCGCGGGCAGGAACCCCTCGGTACGGGCGAAGCGCACCGCCTCGGCGAAGCACTCGTTCTGCCGGTAGGCGCGGGCCTCGACCAGGCCGTGCCGGACCAGGATGCAGAGGGAGGGGGCATCGCCGTGGTAGCGCAGCCCGCCGGCGTGGATGGGGTCGGGGACGAAGTCGTGGCCGAGCGTGTACATCTTCGCCACCGGCCCGACCCCGGCCGTGTCGCCGAAGTCGTAGCCGTACACCCCCCTGGTCAGGGTGGGGCAGGCGGCCGGCTCGGCGGCGACGAAGCGGGTGCCGGTCCTCGTCCCCGAGAGCACATCGGCCAGGAAGGGATAGGCCAGGCCGGCGAAGTTGGACCCGCCCCCGACACAGCCGACGACCACGTCGGGGTAGTCGCCGACCAGCTCCATCTGCTTCTTCGCCTCCAGGCCGATGACGGTCTGGTGGAGCAGGACGTGGTTCACCACCGAGCCCAGCGAGTACCTGGAGTCCTCGCGCCCGACGGCGTCCTCCACCGCCTCGGAGATGGCGATGCCGAGGCTGCCCGGGGAGTCGGGATCGCGCTCCAGCACCGCTCGCCCGGCGGCGGTCCGGGGGCTGGGCGAGGGGTAGACGGTCGCCCCCCAAGTCTCCATCAGGGCCCGCCGGTACGGCTTCTGGTCGTACGAGACCCGAACCATGTACACGGTCACCTCGAGGCCGAAGAAGCTGCCGGCAAGGGCCAGGGCCGAGCCCCACTGGCCGGCCCCGGTCTCGGTGGTCAACCGCTTCACCCCCTCAGCCGCGTTGTAGTAGGCCTGGGGGACGGCGGTGTTCGGCTTGTGCGACCCGGCCGGCGAGCCACCCTCGTACTTGAAGTAGATCCTGGCCGGCGTGTCCAGCGCCCGCTCCAGACGCTCGGCGCGGTACAGCGGGCTCGGACGCCAGATGCGGTAGATCTCCCGCACCCGGTCGGGGATCTCGATCCAGCGCTCCTGGGACACCTCCTGGGCGATGATGGCCTGGGGGAAGATGGGCGCCAGGTCCTCGGGCCCGAGCGGTTGCAGGGTGGCGGGGTGGAGGTAGGGAGCCGGGGGCTCAGGGAGATCGGGCAAGATGTTGTACCAGCGGTCGGGCAGATCCGCCTCGTCGAGCAGCACCTTCTTCGTGTTCATGGCTCCCATCTCCTGTGCCGCCGGGCCTGGGGCGGCTGATCGCTGACCCTGAGCAGGATGCCAGAAGTCGTGCCCGTGATGGACGAGCCCGGCTCACGCCGACCGGCGGCGCCATGCGGTGAGCGGCGACCGCCGGCCGGGATGGGTCTCCTTCATCAGGGTCAGGAGCACGGCCGCCGAGGCGCCCATGGCCGCCGCGACGCCGTAGTAGGAGGCGGCCAGCCCGACGCCGTTGGCGACCAGGCCAAGGAAGAGCGCTCCAATGGCGTAGCCGCCGTCGCGCCAGAAGCGATAGACCCCCAGTCCCGTGGCCCGCCAGCTCGGATGGGAGGCGTCGGCGGCCGCCGTCATCAGGTTGGGGTAGAGCAGCGCCATCCCAAGCCCGGTCGCGGCGGCGGCCGCGAGCCAGGGCCAGAACCCGCTGACGAGGGGCACGGCGAGGACGCCCGCCCCGCAGATCAGCATCCCGGCCGCGATCGGCAGCTTGCGCCCGATCAGGTCGGCGAGGTGACCGGCGGGGATCTGGGCGAGCCCCCAGACGATGCCGTAGACGAAGACGACCGCCCCGATCCGTTCCACCGGGAGGTGGCGAGCGGCGAGGTAGAGCGGATAGGCAATCCAGACCAGGGCGTCGACGAACTTCTCGACCAGGCCGGCCTGACTGAGGGCGAGCATGGTCCGGTCCCGGTACGAGGCCAGTGCGACGATTCGGGCGAGGCCGGGCACCGGCGTGGCGGCGGCGGCCGGCGACACCTCCAGCCGCGCATAGGGCAGGGTTTCTTCCATCAGCAGCACGGTGAGGGCGAGGGCGAGCAGGATTACGCCCAGGGCGAGCAGAAACGGGGCCGGGCGCAACCCGTAGGCAGCCGCCAGGTAGCCGGTGGCCAGCGCCGCGACCGCGACCCCGCCGTAGCCGCCGGCCTCGTCGAGCCCGACCGCCAGCCCCCGGCGGGCGGAGCCGACCAGGTCGATCTTGGCGTTCACGCTCATGCTCCAGGCCAGGCCCTGGTTCACGCCGAGGAGGACGTTGGCGGCCACGACCCAGCTCCAGTCGCGCGCCCCGATGATCAGCAACGGGATGGGGATGGCGACGACCCAGCCCGCGATCAGCAGCGGCCGCCGCCCGAAACGCTCCGCGAGCCACCCGCCGACCAGGTTCAGCACCGCTTTCACCACCCCGAAGCTGATCACGAAGGAGGCGATGTAGGTGAACGAGCGCACGTGGAAGATGGAGCTGCCGATCAGCGGACCCACCGTGCGCTCGGTGCCGATGGTGAGCCCGACACCGAAGATGATCGCCATCTGGAGCGTGAACTGCGCCCAGTTGGCCCGCAGGCCCTGGCGCAGCTCCGCCCGCCGACGCCGGGGTGGCGGCGGGCGGCGGGTGATGATGCCGCTCACGGTGAGCACCCGGTGGGGCCGAACGACGGGGCCGTCCCACCGCCGTCCCCGGCGACGGCGACGTGTTCGTGGCCCATCCGGGCGAGCAGGCCCGCGCCCGGCGTCCCGCGGCCGATGGGCC
>JAJPKS010000164.1 GCA_021323605.1 Bacillota bacterium
ACCGCCTACCTGCACTCGGTCCAGGTCCAGGAGCGGCGGGGAGGACTGGGGAGCTGGAGCCTGGTGCTCGTGATCTCCGCCTTTCTGCTCTCCATCCTGGGCACCTTCATCGTGCGCAGCGGCATCCTGCCCTCGGTCCACAGCTTCGCGGTCAGCCCGCTCGGCCCCTGGTTCTTCGGCTTCCTGCTGGTCGCGGTGACGGCGTCCGGGGCCGTGCTCGCCTGGCGGGGGACGCCGGAGGCCCGGAGCGGGGGGGACGGGCGCCCCGCGGCGCCCGCCGTCCCGGAGCGGGAACGGTCCGGTCCCTCGCGGGAAGGGGCTTTCGTGCTCCAGAACGTCCTCATCGCCGCCCTGACCGCGGCCATCCTCTGGGGCACCCTGCTGCCCCTGCTGAGCGGCATGGTGGGGCGGGAGCTGGTGGTGGGCCCCAGCTACTACCAGCGGGTGGGCGCTCCCTTCTTCCTGGGCCTGCTGGGGCTGCTGGCGGTGGGCCCGCTCCTGCCCTGGCGGGGCCTGAGCCGGGGCTGGCCGCGCCGTCTGCTCGTGCATCCGCTCCAGCCCCCGGGCTTCCTGGGCAGCCCCCTCTGGGCGGTGCTGGCGGCGGGGCTGACCCTGGTCGGGCTGGTGGTCGGGGGGGTGCACCAGCTCCCGGTCCTGGTCACCTTCCCGCTGGTGGCCGCCGGCCTCGCCACCTGCCTCCAGGAGTACGGGCGAGGGGCGAGCCGCTGGCTTCGGGGGCCGGGGCGCGCTCGCTCCTCGACCTCCCAACGCCGTCGTTACGGCGCCTACCTGGCCCACCTGGGGGTGCTGATCGTGGCCGCTGGCCTGATCGGTTCCCACGTGTGGCAGCAGGAGCGCCAGGTGATCCTGCAGCCGGGCCAATCGGTCACCGTCGGCGGCCACACGCTGACCTACGAGGGGACGCTGAGCGGCTCCCGTGACGGCCATCCGGTGACGACGGCACGGCTGCGGATGGGGGCCGAGACCCTGGAACCGAGCCGGGTGAGCTACCCGAGCCTGGGGCAGACGGTGAGCCGGATCGCCATCCGGAGCACGCCCTTCGACGACGTCTACGTGGTGCTGACCGACACCCGGGGGCGGGCGGCGGCCCTGAATGTGTTCGACAACCCGCTCGTGAGCTGGATCTGGGCCGGCGCCGGTCTGCTGGTGCTGGGTGTGCTGATCGGCAACCTCACCCGCCCGGAGGTGGTGCCCGAGCTGGCGCCGGCCGGATCGCGGGCCCCGGTGGGAGCACGATGACCTGGGTCTTCGCCGCCCTGTTGCTCCTGCTGGCGGCGCCCCCCGTGCTCTGGCCGCTCCTCGCCCGGCGGGAGCGACGGCGCGGGTGATCGTGGTTCGGGCCCGGGGCCTGGTCCAGCGCTTCGGCGATCGGGTGGCGCTCGGGCCGCTGGATCTGGAGCTGGCGGCGGGCGAGCGGCTCGCCGTCCTGGGCGGCAACGGCGCCGGTAAGACCACCTTGCTCCGCCTGCTGGCGACCGTGGTCCGGCCCGCCGCCGGGCGCCTCGAGCTCTTCGGCCTCGACGCCACCCGGCAGCGGGAGCGGCTGCGCGCCCGACTGGGCTACGTGGGCCACCAGCTCGGCCTCTATCCCGCCCTGACCGCGTTCGAGAACCTGGAGTTCTTCGCCCGCCTGTACGGCCTCGGGCGAGGGGAGGCGCGCACGGCGCTGGAGGTGGTGGGGCTGAGCGGGGCCGCGGGCCGTCGCCTCGAGCAGCTCTCGCGGGGCCAGCAGCAGCGGCTGGCCCTGGCCCGGTCGGTGCTGCACGACCCCGAGTTGCTGATCCTGGACGAGCCAGACGCGAGTCTCGACGCCGAGGGGCGAGACCTCCTCGCCACCCTGTTCGAGGGCCGCTCGGTGGTGATGGCCACCCACGACCTGGCCCTGGCCCGAGAGCTGTGCGGCCGCGCCCTGTTGCTCCGCTCCGGGCGGGACGCCGGCCACTGCGGGCGGTTGCGTCCGCCGGAGGATCGGCCGAGGGTCCCCCGCGCGATCGGGCGATGGGGACCGGCCACGGAGGCCGAGGGCACGTCGCCGTCGGCCTGGCCGCCGGCGGTCCGGATCGGGGAGGCCCGGGGGGTGAGCCCGAGGTGAGGTTCGCGGCGGCGGCGATGGCGGTGGCGGGGAAGGACCTTCGCTGCGAGCTGCGGGGGAAGGAGCTACTGCCGGCGCTGGCCCAGTTCGTCGTCCTCTCCCTGGTCATCGCCAGCTTCGCCTTCGACCTGGATTCGAGCAGCGGGCCCAGGCTCTCGCCCGGCATCCTGTGGCTGGTCCTGGTGTTCGCCGGGCTGCTGGCCTTCGGTCGCACCTTCGCGGCCGAGCGGGACACCGGCTCGCTGGAGGCCATGCTCCTGACTCCGGCCGGCCCCTCCGCCGTCTTCGCCGGCAAGGCGCTCGCCGCCACCGTCCTGCTGGTGGCCTGTGAAGCGGTGCTCCTCCCGGCCATGGCCGTCTTCCTCGCCAGCCCCATCTCGCCCGCGGTGGTGGCGACGGTGCTGCTGGCCACGGTGGGGATGGCCTCGCTGGGCTGCCTGTTCGCGGCCCTGGCCGCCCAGACGCGGGCCCGCGAGCTCCTGCTCCCCGTCCTCACCCTGCCTCTCTGGATCCCCTTCGTGGTGGTCGGCGGTCGGGCGGTGCAGGTGGCGATGTCGGGCGGCGGCTTCGGGGCCTGGAGTCCGGTGGGTCAGCCGTACGCCGTGCTGCTCGACTTCGACATACTGTTCCTCGTGGTCACCTCCCTTGCCGCACGCTTCGTGCTCGATGACTGAGGCCGTCCGCATCTCCGCCGATCTGGAGCGGGCGGAGAACCGCCGGCTGACGGCGCTGGCCGGGGCCGCCGTGGCCGGGATGCTGGTGGCGGGCTGGGCGATCTTCGTCTACGCGCCCCAAGACGCTCTCCAGGGCCCGGTGCAACGGATCTTCTACCTCCACGTGGCCTCCGCCGTGGCCGCCTTCGGGTGCTTCGCGGTGGTGCTGCTGGGCAGCGTCGCCTTTCTGTGGCGGGGAAGCCTGGTCGGCGACCGGCTGGGCCGGGCGGCGGCCCATGTGGGTCTGGTCTTCACCACCGTGACCTTCCTCATGGGGGTGGTCTGGGCGAAGCCGATCTGGAACTGGGACCCGACCCGGACCTGGGATGCCCGCCTCACCTCGACCGCGGCCCTGTGGGTCATCTACGCCGGCTACCTGCTGGTGCGGCGGTTCGCTCCGCCGGGCCGGACCGCCATGCGCCTGGCGGCGGTGGTGGGCGTGATCGGCTTCGTCGACGTGCCCGTCGTGTACTTCAGCGTCGAGTGGTGGCGGACGCTCCACCCCGGTCCCGTCCTGACCGCCTCGGGCGGGCCGGCGATGCCGGCCCCGATGGTGGTGGCGTACCTGGTGACCCAGCTGGCGGTGGGCTTCCTCTGCGGCGTCCTGGTCGCCGTCCAGTACCGGGTGCAGGCGCGTCGCGACGCGGCCGTGGCCCGGGCCGTGGCCGCCCAGCTCGAGCTGGCCCCCGCGCCGGAGGCGCGATGACCTACCTCATCCTCGGTTATGTCATTGCCGTCGTGATCCTGGGCGGATTCCTCGCCGGATCGTTGGTCCAGTTGCACCATCGCCACCACGAGTAGCGTCGAACCGGTTGTCGTCGTAGGGGCGGGAGCGGCCGCTCAGGCGGCCGTCATCGGCCTGCGCCGGGCCGGCTTCGACGGGCGAGTGGTCCTGGTGGGCCGCGAGCCCCACCCGCCCTACCAGCGTCCGCCGCTGTCCAAGCGCTACCTGGTGGGGGACCTGGCCCGGTCGGCCGTGTTCTTCCCGGCCCCGGACGCCGAGCTGCGGCTGGGGACGGAGGTGGTCGAGATCGATCCCGATCGGCACCAGGTGTGCCTCGACACCGGCGAGCGGCTCGGCTACGGGCGGCTGCTGTTGACCCCGGGGGCCCGGCCCCGGCGTCTGGCCGGCCACGAGGACCAGCTGTACCTGCGCGAGCTCGACGACGCCGACCGGCTGCGGGCCCGGCTCGACGCCGGGACGGCGCTCCACATCGTGGGGGCCGGGTTCATCGGCTGCGAGGTGGCGGCCGGGGCCAGATCCCGTGGCCTGGAGGTGGTGGTGTACGAGCTGCTCGAGCAGCCCCTCCTCCGCGTGCTGGGGGCCGAGGTCGGTGCCTGGCTGGCCGAGGTCCACCGTTCCCACGGCGTCGACCTGCGCACCGGGCTCTCGGCCCTGCCGGCGCTCCCGCCGGAGACCCTGGTGGCGGTCGGCTCGGAGCCCAACCAGGAGCTGGCCGCGGCCGCCGGCATCCGCTGCCAGGCCGGGATCGTGGTCGACGAGCTGGGCCGGACCAGCGTCCCCGACGTGTACGCCGCGGGCGACTGCACCCGGTTCTGGAGTCCGCTCTACGAGACGGCCATCCGGGTGGAGCACTTCCAGACCGCGATCCGCCACGGCGAGGCGACCGGGCGCTCCATCGCCGGCCAGGGCCGTCCCTTCGCCGAGGCCCCCTGGTTCTGGTCCGATCAATACGACCTCAACCTCCAGTACGTGGGCGGCGGCCTGCCCTGGGACGCGACCCTGGTGCGGGGGCGGCTGGGCCAGCCGCCGTTCACCGTCCTCTACCTTCTGGAGGGGCGTCCGGTGGCGGCGGTGGGGGTCAACGACGGCCGCACCATCGGCCAGCTCCGGCGCCTGATCGAGGCCAGGGTCGAGGTCGATCCGGAACAGCTCGCCGATCCGGCCACCGACCTCAGGCGTCTGGTGCCGCCGCGCTGATCCTGGGCAGCAGGTCGCCGAGCAGCCGGGCCGTGAGCCCCCAGATCGTGCCCTCACCCACGGGGAAGTGGGGACCCGGGATGGGGCCGGGCCCCTGCCGCCAGGCGCCGGGGTCGAGCAGGTCGGTCAGGCGCACCTCCAGGACCCTCATCAGCTCCCTTCGGTCGGGGCGGAAGCGGACCTCTTCCAGCGGCAGCCAGGCCACGAAGGGCACCACGCAGTAGTTGGTGACGGCGGCGTAGAGCGGTCGTCCGGCGCCGAGCGGCCTCAGCGCCGCGGCCGGGACGGCGATCTCCTCCTCCGCTTCGCGTGCCGCCGCCTCCCAGGCCCCCTCCCCCGGTCGGACCCTGCCCCCGGGCAGCCCGATCTGTCCGGGATGATCGGGGAGGTCCGGCCTCCGAGCGACGAAAGGGATGTACCATACCCCTTCGCGCCGGTAGAGGATCGCGGCCACCGCTGCCGGTCTTGCGCCGCTGCGGAACGTTCCCCAGTCCTCGAACGATAGAAGGTGAGAGGAGAGACGGCGCAGGAAGGGGTCGGAGGGGTGACCGCCTGTTGCCTTCGACACCGTGGACAACTCTGAACGAAGGTAGGTGTGATGATCGACGAGACGAACTTAGCGATCGAAGAGCTGCAGGAGGAGATCCGGAGGGAGAACGAACGCCGCTACGCGTTCTACCGAATGCTCAACGCCACCGACCGGGTCCTCTGGCGGCTCGAAGAACTCAACCGGGACGGGATCAAGGTCATTCCCGAGGATATGAGGGAGCGCATGCGCGAGTCCCTGGCCGAGTTGCCGCCGTCGTGCCTCGAGGTCCTGCGCGACAGCCACCTCGTCCAGGAGGTGCTGGACTCGATCTTCGAGGTCCAGGAGCGTCTCTTCCGCTGGCGCGACCCCCAGCGCGTGCCCGAGGACGAGGAAGAGCTGGAGCGGATCGCCGTCTAGGCGGACCACCTCTGACGGCGGCCCCACCGAGAGCGGTCGCCGCGGCAGCGCGGAGCTGCCCGATCCCGGAGCCGAACCATGAGGTATTGCCTGCCGCCGGTCGGTCGTTGGCGCCCTGCCGGCCGACCGGCGGCCCCGCCTCGGGCCGGCGCCGGCGCCGGCGGGACGGGCCATCATGTAGGAGAGCATGAGCACCACGTCGGACGTGGCCGTGGCGGAGTCGCGACCCCTATCCGAGGTCGTCTCCCGGTACCTGGAGGCGATCTACTACATGGAGGCCGAAGGAGAGCGGGCGCGCAGCGCGCGCCTGGCCGACTGGCTGGGCGTGAGCCGGCCCACCGTGACCGTGGCCCTGCGCCGGATGACCAGGGACGGCATGGTCCGCATCAACAGCCGCAAGGAGATCGAGCTCACCGAGCGGGGCCGTGAGGCGGCCGCCGCCATCGTCCGCCGCCACCGGGTGATGGAGCGGTGGCTGACCGATGGCCTCGGTCTGGACTGGGTGGTGGCCGACGAGGAGGCCGCCCGGCTGGAGCACGCGGTCTCCGACCTGGTCGAGCGGCGCCTGTGGGAGGTGCTGGGACGGCCCACCCGCTGTCCGCACGGGAATCCGATTCCCGGTCGTGCCGACCTGGATCCGCGCGAGGTCCGGCTCTCGACCCTGCGTCCGGGCGCCGTGGTCCGGGTCAGTCGCATCTCGGAGGTGGCCGAGCGGGAGGCCCCGGCGCTGCTGCGCTACCTGCAAGATCGAAGCCTGGTGCCGGGTGCGGGCCTCGAGGTGCTGGAGGTGGACGACGTGGGACGGACGCTCCGGGTGAAGGTGGGGAACGAGCGCGACGTGACCCTCAGCCACGAGACGGCGAGCAAGATCTGGGTGGTGGCCTGAGGCCTCCCCGAGGACCGGGGTCGAGGGCCTCGCCGAGCGGCCCGGGCGGCGTAGCATCGGCCGGGTGAGGTGCTGGGTGTCACCTGGCCGGGCGACGACGCCCGGGATCGCCCATCCCGTCCGGCCCGTCCCGGGTGGTGGGGGCCCCGGGCCCACGTCTCCGGGCCGATCGCGCGGCGGTGGAGCGGCCGTGCGGAGGCCTGCGGATGGGAAGGGCCGCCAGGAGGTCAGCTTCGGGGGCCCGCCGAGGATCGTTCTCGAGGAGCTGCGACATGACCGACAGGACGCCTGAATCCCCCACCACGGAAACGACGGAGCGGGGAGATCGCGCGAGCGACCGGATCGTCCTGACGCCGCCGGAGCCGGTGCCGGCCATCAGCCGGGAGCAAGCCGCCGCTTCCCTGCAGGTCGACGAGGCGACGGCGCGCCAGATCGAGCAGGCCGTCACCACCTTCGTGGACGCGCTGGCGCAACTGGACGTGCACTCGCCCGAGTTCCAGCGCAAGGTCGACTCAGTGACCCAGCTGGGGAACCAGGAGATCCGGCGCTCGGCCGAGGTCTCGAACCGACTCCTGGAGCGGCCGGCGGTGGCGATGGAGAAGGGGCCGCTGGGCCAGGGCTCCAACGTCTCCCGCTCCCTGCTCGCCCTGCGCCGCCAGATCGAGGAGCTCGATCCCCAGCGACAGGGCCTGGGGAGCGGCCGCCGGCTGCTCGGCATCCTGCCCTTCGGCAACCGGATGCGCGACTACTTCCGCAAGTACCAGTCCGCCCAGGACAACCTCGACGCGATCATCCAGTCGCTGTACCACGGGCAGGAGGAGCTGCAGCGGGACAACGCCGCCATCGACCAGGAGAAGGTCAA
>JAJPKS010000145.1 GCA_021323605.1 Bacillota bacterium
GCCGGCGACGCCGCCCACCTGGTGGTCCCCACCGGGGGCCTGGGCATGAACACCGGGGTGGGGGACGCCATCGATCTCTCCTGGAAGCTGGCCGCGGTCCTGGCCGGGTGGGGGGGATCCGGGCTCCTTCCCGCCTACGAGCGGGAGCGCCGTCCCATCGGCCTGCGCAACCTGCGCGCCTCCCGGGCGGCCATGGAGGGCCGCGAGCGCTGGCGGCAGGCGTCGACGCCGGAGGAGATGGCGCGTCGCTTCGATCGGGAGCAGCGCAAGGTGACCGAGATCCTGGGCATCGAGGCCGGCTACCGGTACGTGGACTCACCCCTGATCTGGCCCGAGCCGGGGGAGGGGCCCGACCCCGACAGCCCCCGCTACGTGCCCACCACCTGGCCGGGGGCCCGCCTGCCCCACGTCTGGCTCGAGGACGGCAGCGCCCTCCACGACCACCTCGGCCAGGGGTACACGCTGCTCCGACTGGGCTGTACCCGCGCCGACACCCGGGGCCTGGAGGCCGCGATCCGGGCCCTGGGCGCCCCCCTCGACGTCCTCGACCTCCCCGACCCCGCCGCCCGCGACCTCTACCGGCGGGACCTGATCCTGGTCCGGCCGGACCTGCACGTGGTCTGGCGGGGCAACCGCCCGCCCGACGACCCGGCACGGCTGGCGGCGGTGGCGACCGGACACGGGCCGAGCCGGGACCGCCCGCCCGGCTGACGGACGGCCGGCGATCGACCTTCGGGATGGCACGGGGCGCCCCCAGCCGCCGCAGCCCCGGCCCGAGCCGAGCGGGACCGGATCGCCGCCGCACCAGACGGCCATGCCGGCCGACCCTGGTCGACGGCCCGCCGTCCCTCTCGGGGGAGGTGGTTCGAGTTCGATTCGCTCCGGTCCCCGACCATCGTGACCGTGGCCTTCATCCCCTCTCGGCCCGGGTCGTGCCCACCACGACCCAGCGCACGCCGGGCCGATCACGGACCGGTGGCCTAGCCGCTGCTCGGTGCCGGCCTTCGTCCTCGCCAGGGGACCGAGTCTCTGCCGAAGGTACGGTGCCGACCTTCGAATCGGCCGCTTCCCCAGCACCGCTGGTCGCTCCCTGGTCACGCTCGCGCCCGAGCGGGCCCTGCTCCATTGCGCGCGGTGACCTCGACGGCCTCGGCGACGCCGGCGTCTCTCCGGTCCACGGCGACGGGTCCCTGCTTCTCCGGCGCCGATCGCCCAGCTTCGCCTCTTCTTCCTCGTGGTCGCCCGTCCGGGTCGGTCGCAGGGGGCCGCTCGTCCTGACCGCCCTCGCCGTCGCCGTCCAGCCCGTCCTCGGCTCCTGGCGGGCCTACGGGCGCTTCCCATGGCGGGGCGCCGGCGCGGCCGTGGACGCGCCTCGCCGACGAGGAGGCGCCGTTCCACGTCGGTCACTTCGCCCGCGGCTGCCCCGCCAGCGCGGAACGGGAATCGACCCGGCGCCGGCGGCGGGCCGCCTCGACGGCGCCCCCCGTGAGGGAGAGCCTCACGGTCGCGCCGGGTGCGACCGCCCACGAGGCCAACGTGTTCATCCGGCCGGCGACGCTTCCCCTCGCGACGTCGGTGGCACTCTTCGTCCTCCGGTCCGTCCCCGCCCCGTGGCGTCGCGCCGCCTGGTCGATACCGGTCGGCTCGTGGCTCGGACGTCGATCCCGGGGCCGCCACATCCTCCATCCCACCGCCCTGCGTCTGCTCGGCCCGCACCTGGGATGGCTGCCCGACTGGCCCACCATCCTGCTCCTGCTGAGCGGCTCGCTCGCCTTGGCCGCCCTCGCCGTCGCGGCCCTGCGCAGCACCCGCTGGACCGCGATCAGCATCGGCGAGAGCCCGCGCGCCGGCCGGCTCTCGCTCCTCGGGCAGGCCAGGTGAGAGGCCGCCGGCCTCAGCCCTCCTGGTCCAGCCGCCGCACCAGGGTGGACTTCATCTCCGAGCGGGGCAGGGTGTCGGGCGGCACCAGCTCGATCCGCACCGAGACCGTCAGCCGGGCCCGGATCAGCCGCTCCAGCTCGGTGCCCAGGCCCTCGAGATCCGTCTCGCCCGGTCCGTGCTCCGCCCGGACGCGGAGCGGAGGCTCCACCCGGGGTCCCGGCCCCGGCAGCAGGACCTGGATGGCGCCCGTGGTGCGGGGATGCAGCGAGGCGACCACGTCCCGGATCGCGCTCGGGAACACGTTCACGCCGAGCACGATCAGCATGTCGTCGGTGCGCCCGACGCAGCGGATCCGCGGCCCCGGCCGGCCGCACGTGCAGCCCACCCCCAGCACCTGCACCCGGTCCCGGGTCCGGAAGCGCAGCAGCGGGCAGCACTCGCGGTCGGTGGCGGTGTAGACCAGCTCGCCGACCGCGCCCGGTTCCCAGGGGATCTGCTCCTCGGAGACGGGATCGATCAGCTCCACCAGCACGTGGTCGCCGGCGGTGTGGTGCATACCGGCCTGGGCCGGGCACTCGGCGAAGACGGCCGGCGCCATGTCGGCGTTGCCCAGCCCTTCGGTCACCCGCGCCCCCCAGCTCTCCTCGATCAGGGCCCGGGTGGCGGGTTCGCCGCCGCCCGGCTCCCCGCCCACGAAGATCTTCTTCACCCCCAGCTCCCGAGGGTCGAGGCCGTGGCGCTCGCGCACGTACTCGGCCAGGTAGAGGGCGTAGGAGGGTGTGGAGTGGAGGGCGTTGGCGCCCAGGGCCTGGAAGGCCATGACCGCCTTCTCGGAGGCGCCGGTGCCGATGGGCACGAAGGTGGCGCCGATCTGCTCGGCGGCGTCCTTGAAGGGCAGGCCGCCCACGAACAGGGTCAGGCTGGCCCCGTGCACGAGCAC
>JAJPKS010000263.1 GCA_021323605.1 Bacillota bacterium
GGATGGTCTCGACGGCCCGAGACATGGCCTCCTATATGAAGGCACTCCTGGACGGCCGCCTCCTCGATCCGGCGACCTACGGGCCGATGTGGACCTCGAAACCGACGCCGCAATACCGGGCAAACCCCTCCCCCTACGCCATGCGGGGCCTGTGATGGGATACGGCGATCGACACGAGCGACGGGCCTATCGAGGTCGACAAGGCCGGGGATGTCCCGGGATACACCTCCCAGCTCATCCTGTTCCCCTCCTCGCACAGCGGAGTCTTCATCTCCATCAACACCAGCGATCACGGCGGTGCGGATCGGAGCGGCGCCACGGCCGCTCAGGTGGCCGAGGCGGTGTACGAGGCGAGCCGGGTCGGTCCGTGACCGGAGGATGACTTCGGACGCGGTCGCCCTACGATGGCGCCGGCCGGAACTCCCGATCCACCACGACCCAGAATCCGGGTAACTCGAACGTATCGATGGTGAGCCGCCAGAGCGCCAGGCCGTTCTCGTCCTGTCCCGCCACCAGTGCCATGCCGATCGGCGTATAGGCCTGGCGGGCTTGCAGCACCCCGATGGCGAAGTATCCGGCGGAGACGAGGAGCGGCCCGGGCAGGGGTCCAACGTTCGTGTAGTAGGCCATAGCAGTCCCGTCCTGCCGTGCCCCGCGCACGGCGTCTCTCCGGAGCTGAAGCAAGCCTCGTACCGTTACCGTCCGCCGGCGCGGCGCGTTGCGGGCGATCAGCGCCGGGTTTCCCCGCCTCGACATCGCGGCGCGGCCCCGAAGGTCGCGTGGCGCCTGCGCGAACCGCTTGCCTGGCCCACGGGGGATCGATGACCGACTTGACGAGGCCGAAGGGGGGGCCATACGATGTGGCTCATTTCCGATCGGTCGAGGCGATTCCGAGGGGTCTATCTATGGTCGGCGGCGGCTGGAGGTGTGTCGGAGTCCTCCTGGTGGTGGGGCTCATCGCGGGCTGTGGCGGGCCCCCTGAGGGCGGGACGGCCGCGCCGGGCGGGTCGGGACCAGGGGTAGCCCCGGCTCGGCAAGGGGTCGTGCTCATAGGCTTCGACGCCAGCGAGGCGCTCATCGGTGCCCTGGGCCAGGGGAAGATCCAGGGCCTGGTGGTCCAGAACCCCGTACTCATGGGCGAGCTGAGCGTCAAGGCGATGGTCAAGCACCTGGAGAAGCAGCCCGTCGAGCCGAAGATCTCGACCGGGGAGGCCGTGGTGACCCCCGAGAACTACAAGAGCCCGGAGATCGATAAGCTGATCCACCCGGTGCGGGCGGAGAACGTCAGCGGCGCGAGCCTCTCGGGGCCCAAGACGAAGAAGTGGAAGGTGATCGTCATCCCCAAGGGCACGACCCACGAGTTCTGGGAGGCCCTGCACGCCGGGACGCTCAAGGCCGCGGCTGAACTGGGGAATGTCGAGGTCATCTGGCTCGGGCCGCAGAAGGAGGACGAGCGCGATAAGCAGATCGAGCTCGTCCACAGCGCGGTGGCCGCCGGGGTCGACGGGATCGTCCTGGCCCCGCTCGATGCGCATGCCCTGGTCGAGCCCGTCGAGGCGGCGGTCGCCAAGGGCATCCCGGTCGTCATCTTCGATTCGGGCCTCGACACCAAGAAATTCGTCAGTTTCGTCGCGACCGACAATTATCACGGCGGCGTGCTGGCGGCCCGGCGGCTCGGCGAGGTCCTCGGCGGCAAAGGCCGGGTGATCCTCCTCCGCTACGCGGTGGGCTCCGAGAGCACCGAGCAGCGCGAGAAGGGTTTCACCGAGACGCTCGCCAAGGAGTTCCCCGGCCTGACCTTGATCTCCGACACCGAGTACGCCGGCCCGACCTTCGACTCGGCGCAACAGAAGTCGCAGAGCCTGCTCACGCGGTATCGGGGCCAAGTCGATGGGATCTTCTGCCCCAACGAGTCGAGCACCTTCGGCATGCTGCGGGCCCTCGAAGGGGCCGGGATGCTTCGTTAGTCATTAGTACGCTGGCGGGGGCAACCGGGCGGGATGGGCAGAGATTGGGCGATCGAAACGGCCCGACGGGGG
Organism: Bacillota bacterium; assembly: GCA_021323605.1. GTDB lineage: Bacteria > Chloroflexota > Dormibacteria > Dormibacterales > Dormibacteraceae > CADDZO01. Next base: position 2,040 of record JAJPKS010000263.1, read on the forward strand.
CCCGACGGGCGTTAGCCCCACTGATGACGAATGGCTGATGACGAATGACTTGCTGGAGATGACCGGCGTCTACAAGTCGTTCGGTGCGACCCGGGCCCTGGACGGGGTCTCGATGTCCGTGGGCGCCGGCGAGGTCCGCGCGCTGATCGGCGAGAACGGGGCGGGCAAGAGCACGCTGATGAAGATCCTCAGCGGTGCGTATCGGCCCGACGCCGGCTCGATGATGCTGGAGGGTCGGCCGTATTCGCCGCGGGGCCCGCGCGAGGCGTTGGCGCAGGGCGTGGCGATGATCTACCAGGAGCTGGCGCTGGCGCCCGCGCTGTCGGTCGAGGCCAACATCCTGCTGGGGCAGGAGCGGGTGCGGTCGGGGTTCCTGCGCCTTCGCGAGCACCGGCGGATCGCGGCCGAGGCGCTCGAGCTGCTGGAGCATCCCGACATCCGGCCCGATGCGAAGGTCCGCGACCTGGGGGTGGGGGCGCAGCAGCTCGTCGAGGTCGCCCGAGCCCTGGTCTCCCGGGCCCGCGTGATCGTCTTCGACGAGCCGACGAGCTCGCTCTCCGAGCGCGATGCCCAGCGGCTCTTCGCCATCATCGAGCGCCTGAGGCGGCGCGGGCTGGCGATCGTCTACATCAGCCACTTCCTCGAGGAGGTCCGGCGGGTGGCGCAGACCTACACGGTGCTCCGCGACGGCCGCTCGGTCGCCGAGGGGAAACTGGCCGAGACGAACCTGCGCACGATCATCGGGCACATGGTCGGCCGCGATCCGGGCGAGCTGTTCCCGCGCGTGCCGCACGAGCCGGGCGAGCCGGTGCTGGAGCTGGCGGGTTTCCGGGCCGGTTCGCGAGGCCGGCCGGCGAACCTGACGCTCCGGCGGGGCGAGATCCTGGGGTTGGCGGGCCTGGTCGGCGCCGGCCGGACCCGGCTGGTCCGCGCCGTCTTCGGCCTCGAGCCGGTCGTCGCGGGCCGGGTCCGGGTCGCGCACATCGAGGGCGGTTACGCGACGCCCCGCGCGCGGATCGAGGAAGGCATCGGCTTCCTCAGCGAGGACCGCAAGGGCGAGGGGCTGGCCATCGGCCTGGCGATCGAGGATAACATGACATATCCCGGCCTGCGGCGGCACGCCCGCCTTGGCTGGCTGCGGCTGAAGGAGCGACGCGACGAGGTGGTGCGCTGGATGTCGCGGCTCCGGATCGCGGCGACCGGGCCGCTCCAGCCGGTCGGGGGACTGTCGGGCGGCAATCAGCAGAAGGTGGCCCTGGCCCGGCTGCTCCACCAGCAGGCCGACGTCCTGCTGCTCGACGAGCCCACCCGCGGGATCGACGTCGGCTCCAAGGCCGAGATCTATCGCCTGCTGGGCGAGCTGGCGGCCCGGGGCAAGGCGATTTTGGTCGTGAGCTCGTATCTCCCGGAGCTGTTCGGCATCTGCGACCGGATCGCCGTGATGACGCGCGGCTCGCTGACCGAGGCCCTCCCCGTCGATCGTTGGACCGAGCATCGGGTCATGGAAGTCGCGACCCGCGGCGACGAGGCGGATTGAAGGGCGAGCGGGGGGCGTCAGCCCGCTGCCCTGCCCGGTCGCGAAGACAGGGGGCTGACGCCCCCCGCTCGCCCGTTCAGAATCGACTCCGAGAGCCTGATTCCCTTGGGGTAAACGCAGTGTCCCGGCATCCCGACGACGAAAGACCGGTGCTCCCGGCGAGGCCCGGCCTGCACCGCAGGCTCCTGACCTGGGCCTGGACCGTCTTCGGGCCGTTCGCGGGCCTGGCCCTGATCACCGCCCTGTTCGCCTGGATGACCCGCCATTCCGGGCAGTTCCTCTCGGTCGACAACTGGCGGACGATCGTCGTTCACACAGTGATCGTCGGGACCGCGGCCCTGGGGATGACCGTCATCATCATCGCCGGCGGGATCGACCTGTCGGTCGGCTCAACGGTGGCCCTGGTGACGGTCTGCATGGCCCTGTTCATGAAGAAAGTTGACCCGCTCCTGCCGGAGGCCCTCCGCGCCTGGAAGGTGACGATGCCCCTGGCGATCGCCCTCGGGGTGGGGGTGGGGGGATTGTGCGGGGCGCTCAACGGTGCGCTGATCTCGGGCCTGCGGGTCGTCCCCTTCATCATCACCCTGGGGACCTACCAGGCCTATCGGGGGCTGGCCACCTGGCTGGCGTCGAGCACCACGGTGTACGTCTCCGCCGAGATGCGGCCCCCGTGGTTCGGCCGGATCGTGGCGATCGATCCCGAGCCGCGCTGGCTGCTGGTGGCCCCCGGTGTGTGGATGCTCCTGGGATTGAGCCTGGCACTCGCGATCTTCCTCCGCTACAGCCTGCCGGGTCGGTACGCCTATGCGATCGGTTCGAACGAGTCGACGGCCCGCCTCTGCGGCATCAACGTGCCCGCGATGAAGGTGTGGATCTACTGGCTGGGCGGGCTGGCGGCCGGCCTGGCCGGCGTCCTCCAGTTCGCCTTTTTGGGCGGCGTCGGGGCCCCGACGACCGCCAGCGGGCTCGAACTGCGGGTGATCGCCGCGGTGGTGATCGGCGGGGGCAGCCTCAGCGGCGGCGAAGGGACCGTGCTGGGCACCCTGGTCGGCTGCCTGATCATGGCGGTCCTCGAGAACGGCTGCGTCCATGCCGGTATACCCAACGCCATCCAGGATATCGTCATCGGCGTTATCATCATCATCGCCGTCACGCTCGATCGCCTCCGGCGGGGCCGGACGGCGTGAGGGCCTGCTCTGAGGGGCCCGGGCGGCGGGATGGTGCTCCCCGGCCACATCCGGCCGCCCGGTGCCCCGAAACAAGCGGCCATCCTTCGAGGTATCAAGGCGTGATGAGGCCGGTCGCCGAAAGGCCCGGCGAGGAGGCGGGAGCGAGGCCGGCAGGGGGCCGAGACCAGGGGAGGCACCGCGATGACCGGATGGCGATGCTCGGATGGAGCGTTCGGCGGGCGGACCGTCCCGTCCGGAGGATCGGCGGCCCGCCCGCGCCGGACGGCCCCGGGAGGGCGGCGCTTCGGGCTCATCGCCGTAGCGTTCGTGGTACTGGGCACCACGGCGGCGGTCGCGCAGGCCGGGGACGGGCCCACACCGACCCCGGCGGCGTCGCCGAACGAGGCACCGGTCATCACTCTGGAGGTCCCCCACCCCGCGCTCCTGATCGATCGGTTGACCGACCCGCGGATCCAGCAGTCGCTCCGGCTCTCCCCACAGTATCGGAAGTTCCGCGATGGCCAGCAGTTCCGGCAGATCCAGATGGTCGCCCTGCTGGTCGCGGGGCAACTCCACACCACCTGGGACCGCGCCCTGCGCGACCTGACCGGCGGCGGGATCGTGGCGACCGTGTCCGCCGACCCCGGCAAGGATCCACGCCTCGAGCTGGTGGTGTCCGCCCGCGATCCCGAATTGCTCGAGCGCCTCAACGAGGTCTTCCTCAAGCTGGCCCGCGAGGATGCCAAGAAGAAGAAGACACCCGACCCGGTCAAGACGTCCGATTACCGGGGTACGGTCCTGCACATCGTGGGTGGGGAAAAGGCCCTGGCCTACGCGATCGTCTCCGGCCGGCTGGCCGCCGCCAACTCGACGAAGGGCCTCGAACGGCTCGTCGACCGGCTCCGGTCCGATGCCCCGGCCTCCGCGACCCCGGCGCGGGAAGGGGCCCGGGATGACGCCCACACGATCCTGCGCGGCCACGTCGACCTCGAGCGGTTGAAGAAGCTCGATCCCAAGAAATTCACCCTCCCCGACCGGCCGGATCCCGGCGTCGTGTTCCTCTTCGGCTCGTGGTACGAGGCCCTGAAGCGGGCCCGGGCGATCGACGCGACGATCCAGTGGTCCGAGACGGAGCTGGCGGCCCAGGTCGATCTGGGCCTGACCAAGAGCGGTCGTCCCGCGAGCGTGCGGGGATTCGTTCCCGGCCCCGAGCAGGGGACTTTGCCTCCCCTCCGGCCGCCGGGGACGATCGCCTCGCTGAGCCTGTGGCGCGACTGGGCGTCGATCTGGGAATCGCGGGCCGACCTGCTGCCGCCGGAGACGGTCCAGGGCCTGGCCCAGTTCGACACGCTGGCCGGCCAGTTCTTCGGCGGACGCGAATTCGGCGAAGA
>JAJPKS010000112.1 GCA_021323605.1 Bacillota bacterium
ACCTGCTTGACCAGCTGCTGGGTGATGGTCGAGCCCCCCGCCAGCGTCCCCCGGTGGAGGAGGTCGTCGATGGCCGAGCGGGCGATGCCGGTGGGATCGAAGCCGGGGTTGGTCCAGAAGGTGTGGTCCTCAACCGCCACCGTGGCGTTGATCAGGTAGGGCGAGATCTGGCTCAGGGGGACCGTGCGCAGGTGGTTGCCCTGCTCGCCCACGTCGGCCAGCTCGACCCCGTTGCGGTCGTAGATCAGGGTGTCGCCCTTGAGCAGGGTGGCGTCCAGCCCGTTCACCGAGGGCAGGCTGCGCATGAAGGAGATGGCGTAGGCGTTGATGCCGATCCCGCTGGCGATGACGAGGACGAGCAGCGCCGTTCCCGCCTCGAGCAGGAGCTTGCGCGTCCGTCGCCTGGTCCGGGGAGACCAGCCGGCGTGGAAACGGGCGCGGGACCGGCGTCCCATCGGGGTCGTGATCCGGGGCGGGTTCATCGGACGGTCGACGCAGCCTCCTGGTGCACGGCCACTTCCTGACCCCTACAACGGCACCAGGACCGCTGAGGGTACGCGTCCGCCGCCCCGGAAACGGGGCCGGGGACGCGCTCGCGATCGGGCGACCCGCGCCGGCCCTCGAGCGCCGGTTCGCCGGCGGGCTCAGGAAGCGGGGGCGGCGGTGGTCAGGTTGACCACGGCGACGACGCCCTCCACGTTGTGCACGCGCTCGGCCGCCTCGTCGACGAAGGCGGGATCGGGCACCGCCCCCCTCAGGTACACCGTTCGTCCCTCCACGGAGACCTCGAGCCCCTCCGGCGCCGGGCCCCGGGCCGCGATCGCGCTCCGTACCCGCTCTTCGAGGTCGGGGTCCGTTCGGGCACGGCCTCCCGCCAGCACCGCGTAACGCTCGCGCGCCCGCACCTGCAGCCCATCGATGCGCCGCCGCAACGCCTCGCGCCGCTCACGGTCGGCGAGCAGGCGGGCCACGCCGGCGCCCGCCAGCCCGGCCAGCACCAGCCCCGTCGCCCCTCCGGCCATGGCCCGAAGGCGGCCCCGGGGACGGGGACGCACCCGCCGCTCCAGGCCCCGGGGCAGGCGCATCCGCTGCTCCAGGCTGGACTGGACGGTGTCGGCGACGCGCGCACTGCGCTTCCGCACGGCGTCGAAGTCGATGCTCTCCAATCGCTTCACGGCCTCGTTCCTGGCCTGCTCGAGGGAGCGCACCAGCTCGTCCGCCGCCTTTTCACCGCGCTTTCGTGCGTTCCTCATGAGGCTAGGCTAGCAACCCCCCTGCCAGGGCTCCAGTCGGCAACACGGGCCACCGTCACCCCTCTCCGGCCGGACGCACGTGGATCTCCTCGGGATCGACCAGCCGCTCCTGGCGGGTGCCGGCGAAGTGGACCCGGACGCCCGGGCGGCCGGGCGCCCCGGGCTCCCATCCGGCCGCGTACAGCTCCGCCGCCTGGGTCAGGTCCTGGGCCTGGACGATGCGCCGTCCGTTGGTGAAGGCCACCGACTGGTGGCGGGCGCCGGGGAAGCCCAGGCGGACCTCGCCCCCGGTCTTCAGGTGGTAGCGATAGTCCTCGAAGGAGCCCTTCTCCACCTCGGCCAGCAGCTGGGCGAAGGTGGGGAAGCGTCCCGACCGCATCGCCTCTTTGAGCTCGGCACGCCGGGAACGCTGCGCCAGCCGCTGGCGCCGGCGCCGCTCGGTCTGGAGCACGTCCCGCTCGGCGCGGAGCTCGGCGAGCTGCCCCTCCAGGGGACGCATCCGCGCCGTCACATCGGCGATCCGTGCCTCCAGCTCGTCGTCGGAGAGCCCGGTCAGGTCCTCGGACATCGTCTTCACACCATAGCGACGCCGGCCACCGGCCATCGGGGCGGCCCACGATCCCGTCGCGCCTCCGAGGCGGGTTTCGCCGGCAACCGTGGATTTATCAACATCGACGTTGACAAACCGGTACAATTCGGCTCGTGATGGACCGGAAGACCGACGTCCTGGCGTTGCTCAAGGCCAGGGGCTCCGCGGGCCTGGCCGAGATCGCCCGGCACCTCGGGCTGAGCAAGCAGGGGACGCTACGCCACCTGGAGGCGTTGCAGGCCAGGGGTCTGGTCGAGGTCACGACCGAGGACCACCGCGGACCCGGCCGACCAGGCCACGTCTACCGGCTGACGGCGGCCGCCCGGGACCATTTCCCGAACCGGCACCGCGAGCTCGCGGCGGAGCTGGTGGCCTTCATGGACGATCGTGAGCAGGAGCGGTTCTTCGCCATGCGGGCGCGCCGGCTGGAGGCCGAGTACGCGGCCAGGTTGACCGGGCTCGACTTCCGGGAACGGGCCCGGGAGCTGGCCCGGCTGACCACCGAGCAGGGACACATGACCGAGCTGGTGGAACGGGCCGACGGCAGCCTCCAGCTCCGGCACTGCAACTGTCCCATCCACGACGTCGCCGTCCGCTCCGGCCATCCCTGCCGGCACGAGCAGGACATCTACCAGCGGCTCCTGGGCGGAACCGTGGCCCGCGCCACCTGGCTCGCGGCCGGGGACACGTGCTGCACCTACGAGATCACGACTGAGAGGAAGGACTTTGGCTGATTTCGAGATCCGGAACCTGCACGTCAGCGTCGAGGGACGAGAGATCCTGAGAGGCGTCTCGCTCGCCCTCGACAAGGGTGAGGTGCACGCCGTGATGGGACCCAACGGGTCCGGCAAGAGCACGCTCTCCTGCGCCCTCATGGGCCATCCCAGCTACGAGGTGACGGCCGGGGAGATCCGATTCAAGGGGCGCAACCTGGTCGAGCTGGAGCCGGACGAGCGGGCCCGGCTGGGCGTCTATCTGGCCTTCCAGTACCCGACGGTGGTCCCGGGCGTGACCATGGCCAACTTCCTGCGCACGGCGCTGAACGCCAGGCGCGGGTACGACGGCAAGGACAAGTCGCGGGCGATCACGCCCCGGGAGTTCCGGGCGCTGTTGAAGGAGCCCATGCAGACGCTCCGGATGGACGACAGCTTCCTCTCGAGGTACGTCAACGACGGGTTCTCGGGCGGGGAGAAGAAGCGCGCCGAGATCCTTCAGATGGCCGCCCTGGTGCCCGAGATCGCGATCCTCGACGAGACCGACTCGGGCCTCGACATCGATTCGATCCGATACGTCAGCGAGGCCATCAACGGGATGCGCGGGCCGAACCTCGGCATCCTCATCATCACCCACTACAGCCTCATCCTGCAGTTCATCAAGCCGGACTACGTGCACGTACTGGTCAACGGCCAGATCGTGCGCTCGGGCGGCCCCGAGGTCGCCGACGCGCTGGAGCGCACCGGCTACGCGGAATGGGCCGAGGAGGCCGCCGCAGGACAGCCCGAGGAGGAGGTCGAATAGGCATGGCAGTCGCCCCGCAGATCAACGTCGGTGAGGACTACCGGGAGAAGTACGGCTTCTTCGACCCCGAGAAGTACGTCTTCAAGGCCAAGCGCGGGCTCAGCGAGGAGGTCGTCAAGGAGATCTCCTGGATGAAGAACGAGCCCGACTGGATGACCGCCTTCCGGCTGCGGTCCCTGCACACCTTCCTGAAGAAGCCGATGCCGACCTGGGGCGCCGACCTCTCCCGGATCGACTTCGACAACATCTACTACTACGTCAAGGCCACCGAGAGCCAGGGCAAGTCCTGGGACGAGGTGCCCGACGACATCAAGCGCACCTTCGACCGGCTGGGGGTGCCGGAGGCGGAGCGGAAGTTCCTGGCCGGCGTGGCCGCCCAG
>JAJPKS010000222.1 GCA_021323605.1 Bacillota bacterium
CACGGAGGAGCCGACGATCAGCGCGTCGGTGCCCCGGAAGGCCCCGGAGACCTGGACGCGGTCGGGGCCCAGCCCCCCGAGGACCTGGACGGGCACGTTCGTGACGTACTCGTTGCGGATCACCTGCACCATGGAGCTGGCGGCCCCCCGGACCTCATCCGGGCGCACGGCGCGCTTGGGGATGTTGGCGATGGCCGTGGTGGGGACGCCCGCCGGGCGGGCGCGCAGGCCGGCATCGAGCTGACCCTTGGGGTTGGGGAAGACGACCGCGGCGGCAGCGTAGGGCGTGGCCAGCTCGCGCAGGACCGCGAACGATTCGGGCAGGGGCAGGATCGCCTGCACCTTCCCGGAGACCTCCTGCTCCTCCACCGAAACGGGGATCGTCACTCCGACGGACACGATCCGCCGATCGACCGGCAAGATCGTCCGGAGGTTGGACGTGTCGGCCAACTCCAGGAGGGTCGTCCCCTTGAGGACGTACTGACCCGGGTAGACGGGCACGTCGAGGACCCGGCCGGCGAACGGGGCCCGGACCCAGCAGCGTCCGAGCTGCGCCCGCGCCACGTCGACGCGGGCCTGGGCCGCCTCGACCTCCGCCTGGAGGATCCCCGACCCCCGGGACGCGCCGCCCGCGCGCGCCTGTTTCTCCCGGACCTCGGCCTCGGCCATCCGCAGACGGGCGCTCGCCTCGGTCGGATCGAACTGGACGACGTCCTGGGATTCGCGGACCGTGCCCCCGAGGCGGGCGTCCACGCTGCGGATCAGGCCATCGACCGGCGCGACGAGCCTGACGCTACGGATGGGCTCGAGGACCGCGCTCACCTGGTAGGGGTCCGGCTCGATCAGGCGCAGAGCTATCGTCTCGATCCGCGCCGTGGCCGCTGCCGTCTGGCCCATCGCCCGGCTGCCGCAGATGATGCAGAGCGACCACGCCGCCCACCATCCCCCGAGTCGCATGGCGCACCTCCCACGCGAGCGCATCGAATCGATCTGGTCCGCGGGGCGCGGGCCCGAATGGACACCCACACCGTAACCCTGCCCGCGGCGATCGTCAACATCCGGCTCCGTGGGCACCAGGCGCGATACAGGGAGTGTACGGCCGGCGCACCCGCCCGCCGCCGGGCGGTCCGGCCCTCGATCCGGCGAGGCGAGGCGAGGCGAGGCGAGGCTCGTGGGGATCGCGCCGGTCTCGCTCCCCCCTCACCCAGGTGGGACGAGGGCGTCCACGGGGCCCGCCTCCAATCGCGGGAAGAACGCCGACAAGCCCACGGCATCACCCTCGGACTCGCGCGTGATCGCCAGGAGGGTTTCCCAGAGGTATGGGCCGTAGGTCCCGTCGGCCCAGAGCTGGTAGACCGTGATCCCATTGACCGCACGGTGCACCACCCAAGTTGACACGCCCGCGACGCGAGTCATGACCATCACCGTCGCTCGGTCCCGGCCCGATTCCGGACCAGGACCGGTCCGGCGGAAGTCGAAGCCGCAGGTCTGGAGCAAGACGGCCGGTGCCCGATCTCCACTGAGCAGAAATGAGGCATCTTGGCGAAGGGCCGTATTGACGCCGGGCTGTGGAGAGCACGACAAGGATTCGACGAGCTGTGCGACGACGTTCGGCTGTCCGCCCTCCCCGGGCGCCTCTTCGAGGAAGAACTCGGCGCGGCCGGTGCGGGCGATCAGACCCCCGGACCTCAGGGGCAGGACGCCCAGGACTTCCGCGGGAAGCGCCTGCGCAATACCGCACGCCTCCAGGAAGGCCGCGGCCCCCGGTCCCTTGATCACCGAACGGTGGAGGGCGCTGACGTCGCAGAGACCGAGCCTCCGAGCCAGGGCCCGCTCCTGTTCGAGGGTCCGGCCGCCGATCGCCAGCGCGACGGGCATGCCCTCCAGGGCGCCCCACCGCGGATGCAGGTGGTCGAGTTGGTCGTGAACCGGGCTCAAGCGCGCTGGTGTTTCTGCCATGGGGCTCGGGGGTTATGAAGTCGCGGCCTGTCGCCGGTTCTCGGGGTCATAAAACGGCGGCTCGGCGACGGTGGCGGCGATGGAACGGCCGTCGTCCACTCGGACCTGGAACGGGGTGCCCGTCGCGGCCTTCTCGGGGACGATGAAGGCCATGCCGATCACACGCTGGAGGCTCGGGCTATGGGCCACCGAGGTCACCCGGCCGATGATCCGCCCCTGGTCGATGATCAGGTGGCATTCCTCGATCCCTCCCGCACCCGAGGTGGGGGAGACGGTGAACCCGACCAGTTTCCGCTCGAGCGGCTTTCGTCCGAGGATCTTCAGGCTGCGCTGACCGACGAAGAAGCGCTTATCCATCCTCACGGCCCAATCCAGCCCGGCCTCGCGCGGATGGGTCAGGCCGTCGGTATCCTGTCCGATGATCACATGGCCTTTCTCGAGGCGCAGCACGCGCTGCGCCTCGACGCCGAAGGGGCGGATCCCCTGCGTTCGGCCGGCCTCGAGGAGTCCGTCCCAGATCAAGGCCGCCGAGTACGATGGGACATGGATCTCATAACTGAGCTCTCCGACGAACCCCACGCGCAGGACGCGGGCGGGGACTCTCAGCACACGGCCGGTTCGCACGCCGAGGTACGGGAATGCGTCCTCGCCGAGGTCGAGATCCGGCCCGCAAAGCGGTTGCAGCACCTCGCGGGCCCGCGGACCGGCGAGGTTGACCGCCGCCATGCTGCCGGTTGCATCGGTCAGGACCACCCCGAGGCCCCAGATGATCGCCCAGCGCTGGAGCTCGCGGTAGACCGCGCCCGACCCGGCGGTGGTGGTCGTGACGTAGTAGCGGTCCTCGGCCAAGCGGGCGACGACCCCGTCGTCGATGACCGTGCCGGCCTCGTCGCACATCAGGCCGTAGCGGATTGTGCCGATCGGCATGGATGCGAACCGACCCGTGTACACGCGCTCGAGGAATGCGCCGGCGTCCGGCCCGTTGATCTCCAGCTTGCCCAGGGTGCTCACGTCGATGAGCCCGACTTGATGGCGCACGGCCAGGACTTCCTCGGCGATGGACTCCGCCTGCGACCGTCCGGCCTGGGCATAGTACGCCGGACGCCGCCATTCTCCGGCGGGCATGAGCACGGCGTCGGCGGCCCGGTGCCGGGCGTGCAAGGCGGTCAGCCGATGGGGGTGGAAGCCGCGGCCGGCCAGGTGCGAGAGCGGGACGGGATGATAGAACGGCCGGGATCTGGTGACGCCCGTCTCGGGGACCGTCCGACTCGTGGCCTTGCTCAGCACCCGGATCGCGTTCATGTTAGCGAGCTTGCCCTGGGTCGGGCCCATACCGACGGTCGTATAGCGCTTCAGGAGCTCGACGTGGTCGAAACCCTCCTGGACGGCGTTGACGATGTCCTTGTACTGCACGTCCTCATCGAGGTCGATGAAGCTCTTGGCCGTGGGGTGAGGGAAGATCGGATAGGGATGACTCGGGGGCACCCGGGATGTCGTTGGCGCCGGAGCGTCCCCGACGACAGAGAGTCCCAGGTACGCGGCGGCCGCCTGCCCCGCGCGGCCGCCGTCGGCGATACGGTCCGCAAGCTCGTAAACCCCATTGAGGCGGCCCGCGGCGAACAGGCCCGGCGGGGCGGATTCGGTCCGAGGGACGAACTGCTCGAGCGCGTCGGACCAGGCCATGCGGCCCCCGGCCTGATAGTACAAACCGTCGGCCGGCGCCCAGCCCACGCTCATGATCAGGCCGTCGCCGGGCAGCTCGAATGCGCGCTCCGGCCGCACCCGGCCTGCGCCATCCAGCGGGGCAACCTCGACGCCTCGGATCCCGGCGCGACCAGGGGCGGGGATGGCACGGGTCACGGCATGGCCGGCATGGATCGCGATCCCCGCGGCGCGGACTTGGTCGGTCAGGGTGCTGGTCTCCCCCGAGGGCCGCAGGTCGATGACCGCCTCGACCCGGACGCCGGCCCGGTGCAGGTCGAGCGCGGCCCGGTAGCCCTCGGCATTGGCCGCCAGCACGGCGCCCCGGTGGAAAGGCTTGACGGCATAAAGGTGGATGAGTCGCTGCGCCGCGCCCGCGAGCATCACGCCCGGCAGGTCGTTGTTGCCGAAGACGGCCGGCTGCTCGATGCCGCCCGAAGCGATGATCACGCCGCGGGCCCGCATCTTGACCAGCCGGGAGTCGTCGACCAGCGCGATCCAGTGATCGGCGTAGGCGCCGGCGGCGACGGTCGCCGGTCTGACATCCAGGTTGGAGAGCCCGGCCGCTCGTTCGAGCAGACCGATCGCCAGGGTCTGCACTTCGGGATCATTCACCCAACGGTACGTCAAGCTGCCGCCGGGTCGCGGGTTCTCATCGACGACCACGACGCGCGCGCCGGCCTCGGCGGCCGCGATCGCCGC
>JAJPKS010000167.1 GCA_021323605.1 Bacillota bacterium
GACGGGGAGCTGAAGGGCGTGTACCACAAGGTCTACCTGCCCAACTACGGGGTCTTCGACGAGGAGCGGTACTTCCAGCGGGGCCGGCGCTGCCCGCTCTTCGTGCTCGCCGGGGTCCGGATCGGGGTCTCGATCTGCGAAGACGCCTGGTACCCCACCGGCCCCATCTCCGTCCAGGCCGCCCACGGTGCCGAACTCCTGATCAACATCAACGGCTCGCCCTACCATCGGGGCAAGCGCGTGGCCCGCGAGACCATGATCGCGACCCGGGCCATGGACTCCCGTGCCTTCCTGGCCTGGGTGAACCTGGTCGGCGGCCAGGACGAGCTGGTCTTCGACGGCAACAGCGTGGTCTTCGACCCCGAGGGCCAGCTCCTGGCCCACGCCGGCTCCTTCACCGAGGAACTGCTGGTGGTCGACCTGGACATCGGCTCGGTCTTCGGCGAGCGGCTCCACGACACCCGCCTGCGCCAGGAGGCACGCCGCCTGACCCACGTCGACCTGGAGGTCTCCCAGGTCACCATCAGCCAGTGGCCGGCCCCGCGCCCCGGGGGGCCGCGGCGCGGGCCCTTGACCCGGCCCCTGGACGGCCCGGCCGAGGTCTACGCCGCCCTGGTCTGCGGCACCCGGGACTACGTGCGCAAGTCGGGCGCCTTCGACACCGTGGTGCTGGGGCTCTCCGGGGGCATCGATTCCTCGCTCACCGCCTGCGTGGCCGTGGACGCCCTCGGCCGGGAGAACGTGGTGGGGGCGATCATGCCCTCTCGCCACACCTCCTCGGCCAGCCTGGAGGACGCCTGCTGCCTGGCCCGGGCACTGGGCATCCGGACCCACCAGCTGCCCATCGAGGGCATCCGGGAGGCGTACGGAGCGACCCTGGCCGAGGTCTTCCGGGGGCTGCCGCCGGACTTGGCCGAGGAGAACATCCAGGCGCGCATCCGTGGCAACCTCCTGATGGCGCTCAGCAACAAGTTCGGGTGGATGGTGCTCACCACCGGCAACAAGTCGGAGATGGCGACCGGCTACGCCACCCTCTACGGGGACATGGCCGGAGGCTTCGCCGTGCTCAAGGACATCCCCAAGACGACCGTGTACGAGCTGGCCCGGTACCGCAACTCCCTGGGGAAGGTGATCCCGGAGCGGGTCCTGACCCGTCCTCCCTCGGCGGAGCTGCGGGACGACCAGAAGGACACCGACAGCCTTCCACCCTACGAGGCCCTCGATCCCATCCTGCAGGGTTACGTGGAGGACGACCGCAGCTTCGAGGAGCTGGTGGCCGCCGGCCACGACGCCGAGACCGTGCGCCGGGTGATCGGGCTGGTGGATCGCAGCGAGTACAAGCGCCGCCAGGCGGCCCCGGGGGTCAAGATCACGCCCCGGGCCTTCGGCCGAGACCGCCGCATGCCCATCACCAACCGCTACCTCCCGGACGGCATCCGCGGGGATCGATCGCGGTAACCTCTCGGCTTCGTGGCGGCTCGGGCGTCCGGGCGGAAGATCCGGGGGCCGGCGCTGGTCATAATTCTTGTGAATATCGCCATCGAAAGGAGTTATGGTGCCCGAGCGTTTTGACGTCGCCGTGATCGGCGGCGGCCCGGGCGGTTACGTGGCCGCCATCCGCGCCGCGCAGCTGGGCGCGCGAACCCTGATCGTGGAGAAGGACCGCCTGGGCGGGACCTGTCTGGTGCGCGGCTGCATCCCGACCAAGGCCATGCTCCAGTCCGCCGAACTCTACACCGCCGCCCGGAGGGGTGAGGAGTTCGGCGTCGTGGCCGACGGCCTGCGCTTCGACCTGAGGGCCGCGGTGCGGCGGCGTGACCGGGTCGTGGACCAGCTGGTCAGGGGCGTCGAGGGCCTCATCAGGGCGAACGGTATCCGGCTCGCGCCGGGCACCGCCCGCCTCCTCCCCGGGAAACGGGTGGCGGTGGGTGGAGACGTCTACGAGGCCGGGGACGTGATCATCGCCACCGGCTCGGTGGCCGGGCGCCCGCCCATCCCCGGGATCGAGCTGGCCATCGACTCGGACGGCATCCTCGGGCTGGACGAGGTTCCCGAGTCGATGGTCGTGATCGGGGGCGGCGTGGTGGGCATGGAGTGGGGCGCGTGCTTCGCCGCCCTCGGGACCCGGGTCACGGTTCTGGAGCTGCTGCCGGAGATCCTCCCCATGGTGGAGGCCGACATGGTCCGGCTCTACCGCCGCCACTTCGAGCGCAACGGCGGCACCGTCCACACCGAGGCCAGGGTCGAGGCCATCACCGGCTCGGCGGGGAAGCTCGAGGTCCGCTTCAGCCACGGCGGCGAGTCCCAGGCCCTCCCCGCCCAGGTGGTGCTGGTGGCCACCGGCCGGGTGCCCTGCGTGGAGGGGCTCGGGCTGGAGGAGGTCGGGGTCCGGACCGAGCGGGGCCGGGTGGTGGTCGACGACCACCTGCGCACCAGCGTGGAGGGCATCTGGGCCGTGGGCGACGTGATCGGCGGTGTCATGCTGGCCCACGTCGCCTCCTACGAGGGCGTCTGCGCGGTCGAGAACATCGTCGGCCACGCCCCCCGGGTGCCCGACTACCACGCGGTGCCCAACTGCATCTACACCGACCCCGAGATCGCCAACGTGGGCCTGAGCGAGCGGGAGGCCCGCGACCGCGGCATCGAGGTCGAGGTCGGGCGGTTCCCCTTCGCCGCCCTGGGCCGGGCGCTGACGCTGGGCCAGACGGAGGGCGCGGTCAAGGTGATCGCGGACGCGCGCGACGGCACGCTGCTGGGCGTCGAGATGGTGGGCCCCCGGGTCACCGACGTGATCGCGGAGGCCACGCTGGCGGTGCAGCAGCGGCTGAAGCTCGGCGACCTGGAGCTGACCATGCACGCCCACCCCACGCTGCCGGAGGCCCTGCTGGAGGCGGCGCTGGCCGCGGAGGGGCGGGCGATCCACATCCAGAACCGGCGCACGCCCGCCGCGGGTCGTGCGCCCCTGGCCCGGGCCGTGGGGAGCCCGGCTTCCTCGGGGCCCGTGATCGCGAGCAAGGAGGGTGCGGTGGCACGTTCCGTGGAGGAGAGGCCGAAGGAGGCG
This sequence comes from Bacillota bacterium, assembly GCA_021323605.1. Lineage (GTDB taxonomy): Bacteria > Chloroflexota > Dormibacteria > Dormibacterales > Dormibacteraceae > CADDZO01. Next base: position 3,062 of record JAJPKS010000167.1, read on the forward strand.
GCGCCGGCGCCGCCGGCTCTGGAGGTCGACGGCTCGCTCCGGCTGTCGGCGGAGAACCGCCGGGAGCTGCTGGGCCTGTACCGGCTGATGTTCCTGATCCGTCGCTTCGAGGAGCGGGCCCAGGTCGAGTACACCCGGGCCAAGATCGGGGGGTACTGCCACCTCAACCTCGGCGAGGAGGCGACGGTGGTGGGCGGCATCCTTGCCCTTCGCCCGGGCGACTACATCTACACCGCCTACCGGGAGCACGGGCACGCCATCGCCCGCGGCATCGATCCCGGGGCGGTGATGGCGGAGCTCTTCGGCCGCGAGACCGGCGTCGCCCACGGCCGGGGCGGCTCGATGCACATCTTCGACCTCGAGCACCGCTTCATGGGCGGCTACGGCATCGTCGGTGGCCACCTACCCCTGGCGGTGGGCGCGGCCTTCGCCCTCCGGTACCAGAAGGCCTTTCCCGGCACCGCCCCCTCCGGCGGCCCCGGCGACGACATCGTCTTCTGCATGTTCGGGGACGGGGCCACCAACATCGGCGCCTTCCACGAGTCGCTCAACTTCTCCAAGGTGTTGCAGGTCCCCGTGATCTGGTTCTGCGTCAACAACCAGTACGGCATGGGGACGTCGGTGGAACGCGCCTCGGCCGTGCCCGAGATCTACCGCAAGGCCTGCGCCTACGACATGGAGTCGATCCGGATCGACGGCATGGACGTGCTGGAGGTCCTGCACCGGACCTCGGAGGTGGTGGAGAAGACCCGCCGCGACCTCCAGCCCCGCTTCATCGAGGCGGTGAGCTACCGCTTCCGGGGCCACTCCGTGGTCGACCCCGACCGGTACCGTTCCGAGGAGGAAAAGGAGCGCTGGCGCCTGAGCGACCCCATCCACCGCTTCGAGGACCGGCTCACCGGGGCCGGGATCGCCACCGGCGAGGACCTGGAGCGGATCCGCTCCGAGGTGGAGTCCGAGGTGGAGGACGTGGTCCGGTTCGCGGACCAGAGCCCGAACCCGCCGGTCGAGGAACTGTATCGCTACCTCTACGCGGGCGAGTGGGAGATGTACGAGCATGCCTGAGAAGCTGTTCCGGGTCGCCCTCCGGGAGGCCCTGCGCGAGGAGATGGAGCGGGACGAGCGGGTCTTCCTGATCGGCGAGGACATCGGGGTGTTCGGCGGCTCCTACCGTGTCACCGAGGGGCTGCTCGACCAGTTCGGCCCGCTGCGGGTGGTGGACACGCCCATCGCCGAGGAGGTGATCGTCGGCTCCGCCATCGGCGCCGCCATGACCGGGCTGCGCCCGGTGGTCGAGATCATGACCATCAACTTCTCGCTCCTGGCCTACGACCAGGTGGTCCAGAACGCGGCCAAGATCCGCTACATGTTCGGGGGCAAGGTGAGCGTGCCCCTGGTCGTGCGCCTCCCGGGAGGGGCCGGTCACCAGCTCTCCTCCCAGCACTCCCACAGCTTCGAGGTCCTGTACGCGATGATCCCGGGCCTCCTGACGGTGGCGCCCACCACCCCCGAGGACGCCAAGGGGCTGCTCAAGGCCGCCATCCGCACCGACAACCCGGTCATGTTCCTGGAGAGCATGAGCCTCTACAACACCCGGGGAGAGGTCCCGGACGGCGACTACACCACGCCCATCGGCAAGGCGGCCGTTCGCCGCCGCGGGGGCGATCTCACCATCATCGGGGTGTCGCGGCAGGCGGTGCTGGCCGGTCTCGCCGCCCAGCGCCTGGAGGAGGAGGACGTGGACGCGGAGGTGATCGACCTCCGCTCCCTGCGTCCCGTCGACTGGCCGACCCTGGTCGAGTCGGTGCACCGGACCAACCGCTGTTTGATCGTGGAGGAGGGCTGGACCAGCTACGGGGTGGGGGCCGAGCTGGCGGCCGGCATCTCCCAGCGGGCCTTCGACGACCTCGACGCGCCCATCTCGAGGTTGGGCGGGGCCGAGGTCCCGATGCCCTACAACCGGGAGCTGGAGCGCGCCGCCATCCCCTCGGTGGACGACATCGTCCGCGAGGCGCTGCGGCTGGTGGGCAAACGTGCGGCGGCGGCCGTCTAGGCGGGCCGGAGGAGCGTCGGATGCCTGACGTCAACATGCCCAAGCTCTCCGACACCATGGAGGAGGGCACGGTCCTGGAGTGGAAGAAGGCCAGCGGCGAGCCGGTCCGCCGGGGCGAGGTCCTGGCCGAGGTCGAGTCCGACAAGGCCAGCTTCGAGATCGAGGCCGAGGCCGACGGGGTGCTCCAGATCGTGGTCGACAGGGGGAAGGCGGTGCCGGTGGGCGAGCTGATCGCCCGGATCGCGGCCCCGGGCGAGGCGGCGCCGCCTCCGGCCCCTCCCCCCTCCCCGCCCGCCCCGGAGCCCGCCCCAACCCCGGCGGCCGCCGCGCCGGCCGCGCCTCCCCCTCCCCCGCCCCCGGCCGCCGCTCCCCGTGAGGAGACGGGCGTGCCGGCGGAGGAGGGCCGGATCAAGGCCTCCCCCCTGGCCCGTCGCCTGGCCGCCGAGCTGGGGGTCGACCTCTCCGGCGTTCGCGGCACCGGCCCCGAGGGCCGGATCGTGAAGGAGGACGTCCTCGCCGCCGCCGAGCGGGCCGGAGTCCGCGGCCCGGCGCCGGGGCCGCGCCCGGCCGGACCCGAGGTCGAGGTGGTCGAGCCCGACCGGATGCAGGCCACCATCGCCCGCCGGATGGCGGAGGCCAAGGCCACCGTCCCCCACTTCTACCTCACCGTCGAGGCCCGCGTCGACGAGGCGGTGGAGCTGCGCGCCGAGCTGAAGGAGCTGGTGACGGGGGGAGTCCAGGTCACCATGACCGACTTCCTCACCCGCGCCTGCGCCATCGCCCTGACCCGCTTCCCGGAGGTCAACGCCTCCTGGGTGGAGGGCCGCTTCCAGCGCAAGCGCTCGATCAACATCGGCCTGGCCGTGCCCCCGGCCCAGGGGCTGGGGTTGCTGGTCCCGGTCGTCCACGACGCCGACCGCAAGGACCTGATCCAGATCGCGATCGAGTCCCGCCAGGTGATCGAGCGGGCTCGCTCGGGCCGCCCCAACCCCGGCGACCTGGAGGGCGCCACCTTCAGCATCTCCAACCTGGGCATGTACGGGGTGGACGAGTTCGCGGCCATCATCAACCCGCCCGAGGCCGCCATCCTGGCCGTGGGCCAGATCAAGGACGCGCCGGTGGTGGAGGACGGCCGACTCGTCGTGGGCAAGGTGATGCGGCTCACGCTGTCGGTCGATCACCGGGTCTTCTACGGTGCCACCGCGGCCCGGTTCATGGCCGAGGTGCGGAGGCTGATCGAGCGCCCGGCCGCCCTGCTCCTGCCCCCGGACCAGGTGGAGACGACGACCGGCGGCCGCTGAAGGCCCGGGGGCCGCCCCGGGCGTGCCGGCGCCCTCGGGACGGTCCCGTCGCGCGGAGGGCGAGGAGGCAGAACGGGCGCGCGGCTCCTCGCCATCCCTAGGGCCGGGGGACGGGCTCGGTCCAGGCCGGCAGCCGCGGCCGTGATTGGGGCTGTGAGGTCGGCCTGGCGGCTTCATCCGGCTCTCGGGTCGCCGCCGGCAGCTCCAGGCGCAGGGCCAGGCTCCCGGGCGGGACCAGCTCCGCGCTCAGGCTCCCGTCCTGGGCGGCGGCCAGCTCCTTGCAGATGGCCAGCCCCAGGCCCGCTCCGGAGGAGGAGGAGCGGCCCGGCGCCGCCCGGTAGAAGCGGTCGAAGATCCGCGCCGGGTCGGGGGCCGGGGCGCCGACCGGGTTGGTGACGGTGGTCACGACCCGGTTCCCGGCCAGGGTGACCACGGTCAGGACCTCCGAGCCCGCGGGGGCGTACTTGACGGCGTTGTCGAGCAGGTTCTCCAGGATCTGGTGGAGCCGGTCGGGGTCGGCCCGAACCGGGGGCATCGCGGTGGGCATCTGGAGCCGCAAGGTGAGGTCGCGGCGCAGCGCCCGCGGGCGTACCAGCTCCAGCTCCTGGTCCAGGAGCGCCCTCAGGTCCACGGGCTGGAGGTTGAAGGTGAGCTGGCCGGCCTCCATGCGGGCCAGGTCGAGCAGCTCCTGGGACATGCGCAGGACCCGCTGGGCCTCCTCGTGCAGGATGGCCACGGCCCGGTTGCGCTCCTCCTCGGTCCGGAGGCTGCCGTCCATGAGCGCCTGGCTGAAGCCGATGAGGCTGGTCAGCGGCGTCTTCAGCTCGTGCGAGACGTTGGCCAGGAACGCCTGCTGCTGGGTGCGAGCGCGCTCCACCGCCTCGGCCATCCGGTTGAAGGCCTGGGCCACCACCCCCACCTCGTCGTTGGCGGTGCTGGCCACCCGGCGGCCGTAGTTGCCGGCGGCGATGTCCTCGGCCGCCCTGCGCAGCTCCTGCAGGGGCCGGCCGAAGGCGCGGCTGACGGCGAGGCCGGCGACGATCGCCACCAGGAGCGCGGCCAGGCCGGCCACCAGGATGGGCCGGAGCAGCTGGCCGGTGGCCTGGCGGGCGACGTCGCTCTCGGGCCGGGCCAGCACCAGCCAGCGTGCGAAGGGGGTCGAGATCGGGGTGGCGGCGGCGATGTAGGAGCTGCCACCCAGGTCGAGCCGGCCCTCCACCACCAGGCTGGCGCCGGCCGTGCCCCGGACCCGGGTCAGCCGGTCGAAGGCGATCGGCGTCCCCGGGGGCAGCGAGGCGTCGCTGTCGTACACCACCAGGGGTGGAGGACCCGACCCCAGCAGCAGCACGCGGGCGTCACCCAGGTTCAGGGTTCTCACCTGGTCGTCGACCTGGGCCAGGAACTCCTGCTCGTCCTGGGTGCGCTGGACGCAGCGCCGGGCCGCGTTTCGGACCGCGCAGCCGAGCTGGTTCACCTGAGGACGCAGGATCTGGACGTACGGCACCAGCTGGTCGTTGGCGTCGGTGACCGTGAGCCGACTGACCAGGGCCCAGGTCAGGGCCCCGCTCAGCACCAGGCTCACCGCCACGATGCCGATCGCCGCCAGCAGAAGACGGAGCCTCAGGCTCAGCTCTCGGATGTCTCCAGCTTGTAGCCGACCCCCCACACGGTCTGGATGGACGGGCTCTTCACCCCGGCCCGGGTCAGCTTCTCGCGCAGCTGCTGGACGTGCACGTCGACCGTCCGGGTGTAGCCGGGGAAGTCGTAGCCCCAGACCAGGTCCAGGAGCTCGCTGCGCTGGAACACCCGGCCCGGGTGGCGGGCGAGCAGGGCGAGCAGGTCGAACTCCTTGGGCCGCAGGTGGAGCCTGGTCTCCCCGTAGCGAACCTCGTGCCGCTCGAAGTCGATCTCCAGCCGGCCGGCGCGGACCAGACGAGGTTGATCGGGCTCGAGGCGGGCCCGGCGCACCAGGGCCTTGGCCCGGGCCACCAGTTCCTGGGGGTGGAAGGGCTTGGTCAGGTAGTCATCCGCCCCGAGTTCGAGGCCCACCACCTTGTCGGTGATCTCGTCCCGGGCGGTCAGCATGATGATCGGCACCTGGCTCTGCTTGCGGATCTCCCTGCAGATGGTCAGCCCGTCCACGTTCGGCAACATGATGTCCAGCACGATCAGATCGGGCTTGAGCTGCCCGAAGCGGACCAGCGCCTGGGCGCCGTCGCTGACGGCCTCGACCTGGTACCCCTCGCGGGAGAGGTAGAGCCGGGCCAGCTCCACGATGTGATCCTCGTCGTCGACCACGAGGACCTTCTGGGTCGGCATGACGGTTGCCATTACACCACGTCGGACCCGGTTCCACGCCGGCATCCCGGCCCGCGTCCGGGCGCGTCACCGGCCCTGGCGGCGGCCGTCACCCCCGGCCCGATCCCGGTCGGAACGGAGCACCAGTCGGATCGGGTTGCCGGCGAAGCCGAAGCGCTGCCGGATCTGGTTCTCGAGATAGCGCCGGTACCCGAAGTGCATGAGCCCGGGGTCGTTGACGAACAGGACGATGGTGGGCGTCTCGTCGGAGGCCTGGGTGGCGAACTTCAGCTGGAGGCGCCGGCCCCGGTAGCTGGGCGGCGGGTGGTCGACGACGGCCTGACGCAGGACCCGGTTGAGCTCCGCGGTGGGAACCCTGACCCGGCGTTGCCCCACCACCTCCAGGGCGGTGGGCAGCACCCGATCCACCCCCTCGCCCGTCAGCGCCGAGGCCAGGACCATGGGCGCGTGCCGGGCGAAGCGGAAATCGGCGCGGAGCTGCCGTTCCCAGCGGGCCGGGCGGCGCTCCGGCGGCTCCAGGAGGTCGACCTTGTTCACGACCAGCACCAGCCCCTTGCCCGCCTCGAGCGCGTAGCTCGCCACCTGCTGGTCCTGGTGCAGGACCCCCTCGGAGGCGTCCAGCACCAGGAGGACGGCATCGGCGCGCTCCATGGCCCGGATGCCGCGGAGCAGGCTGTAACGCTCCAGGCGGTCGCGGGCGGCGCTCCGGCGGCGTACCCCCGCGGTGTCGACCAGGACCACGGGCAGCCCGTCGAAGCTGAGCTCGGTGTCGACCGGGTCCCGGGTGGTGCCCGGTCGTTCGCTCACCACCGCCCGCTCGTCGCCGAGGAGGCGGTTGAGGAGCGAGGACTTGCCCACGTTGGGACGTCCCATGATCGCGAGCCGGGCCACCGCCTCCTCGCCGGGGGGCTCCTCCTCGGGCGCCGGCAGGATGGCCAGCACCGCCTCCAGGAGCTCGTCCACGCCGAGACCGTGCTGGGCGGAGATGGCCACGAAGCTCGGGAAGCCGACTTCGGCCAGCTCGTCGAGCAGGTAGCGCCGGCGGGGGTCGTCGGCCTTGTTGGCGGCCACCACCACCGGCCTCCCCGAACGTCGCAGCCGGGCCGCGATGTCGCGGTCGAGCGAGGTCAGACCCTCCCGGGCGTCGAGCAGCAGGACGATGGCGTGGGCCTGCTCGATGGCGACCTGCGTCTGGGCCTCGATGGCGGCGGCCGAGGCGTCGTGGGGGTCGAGGTCGAGGCCCGCCGTGTCCACCACCGTGAGCTCCCGTCCCCGCCACTCGGCCACCCCGTAGAGGCGATCCCTGGTCAACCCCGGCTGGCGGTCGACGAGCGCCTTCTGCCAGCCGATGAGGCGATTGAACAGGGTCGACTTGCCGGTGTTGGGGCGGCCGACCAGGGCCACGATGGGGCGTGCCACCGCTTCATTGTGCCGTCGTCACGCTGCCCGATGCGGGCTCGAGGACGGACCATAGAATGCAGGACCGCTGTGCTCGAAGACCGGGTCATCCTCAAGCAGAACGATGTGTTCATCGTGTCGGACCTGACCGGGGACATCCCGGGCGGCAACGACGCGGGTCTGGGCCTGTACCGTGCCGACACCCGGTTCCTGTCCACCTACGAGCTACGGCTGAACGGACGCAAGCCGATCCTGCTCAACCAGGGCGTGGACAGGGCGTACGTGGCGACCTTTCAGCTCACCAACCCGGTGCTGGACGCCCCGGGGGGAGGAATTGGCATTCCCCGTCAAAGTCTCAGCCTGCGCCGTACGCGATTCGTGCACGACGGGTTCCACGAGCGGATCGGCCTTCAGAACTGCAACCCGTTTCCCGTCCGGGTGCAGATCCAGCTCCGTTTCGACGCCGACTTCCTCGACATCTTCGAGGTGCGTGGACACCGGCCGGAGCACGAGCTGGGGCAGGCCGAGCCGGTGGTCAGGACCGAGACCGGGTTCAGGTTCGGGTACCGGGGCCTCGACGCGGTTCGCCGTACCACCGAGGTGGTCTTCCACCCCGTGCCCGGCCTTCCCGACAAGGGGAAGGCCTGCATCACCGTGGAGCTGGACCCGCACGGCACCTTCGTCCTGCTGGTCGACGTCCTCCCCCTGCTCGGGGAGGGCGCCCAGCCCGAGGCCGAGTTCCACTTCGACGCCGCCCTGGCCGCCCTGGAGCGCCGCTACCAGGCCTGGAACGACGCCTGCACCCGCTTCCGGTCGGACAACGAGGTGCTGGACAGTGGCCTGCTCTGGCGGAACCTGGAGGACCTGCGCGTGCTCTGCGACGAGCTGCCGACCGGCCTCTTCCCCACCGCGGGCGTCCCCTGGTATGCGGTCCCCTTCGGCCGGGACGCCCTCATCACCTCGATCCAGACCCTGGCCCTGAACCCGGAGCTGGCGGTGGGCAGCCTCCGCTTCCTCGCCCAGCATCAGGGGACCAGGGTCGACGCGTACCGCGAGGAGGAGCCGGGCAAGATCCTGCACGAGCTCCGCTTCGGGGAGCTGGCCAACCTGGGGCAGATCCCCCACACCCCCTACTACGGGACGGTCGACGCCACCCCCCTGTTCCTGGTCACGCTGGCGGAGGTGCTGCGCTGGACCGGCGACCTCGACCTGCTCGCCGAGCTGCTGCCGCACGTCCTGGCCGCGCTGGAGTGGATCGACCGCTACGGCGACAAGGACGGGGACGGCTTCGTGGAGTACGGCCATCGCGGCGGAGAGCAGCCCACCTTCCGGTACCGTTACGGCGATCAGGTCACCAGGCCCTCCCGGGGCCTGGTGGTGGTCAACCAGGGGTGGAAGGACTCCCTGGACTCGCTCGTGGAGCAGCTCGGCGACGGCTGGCAGTACGCCCCGCTGCCGGCGGCCCTGGTCGAGGTCCAGGGCTACGTCTACCAGGCCAAGGACGGCCTTGCCTCCATCTTCCGGCGGCTCGGGCGCCGCGCCGAGGCGGATCGTCTCCAGGTCGAGGCGGAGCGGCTGCGGGAGCGCTTCGAGGCGCGGTTCTGGATGCCGGAGGCGTGCTTCTACGCCCAGGCCCTGGACCGCGACAAGCGCCAGGTGACCTCCATCACCAGCAACCCCGGCCACTGCCTGTGGTCCGGTATCGTCGATCGCAGCCGGGCCGGCGCGGTGGTGCGCCGGCTGATGGCGCCGGACATGTACTCCGGCTGGGGCATCCGGACGCTGTCCACCACCGGCGTGAGCTACAACCCCATGAGCTACCACAACGGCTCGATCTGGCCCCACGACAACTCGATCATCGCCCGGGGCATGCGCCGCTACGGCTTCCGCGAGGAGGCCGAGCTGGTGGTGCGCTCGGTGCTGGAGGCGTGCGTGCGCTTCGCCGACCATCGCATCCCGGAGCTGTTCTGTGGTTTCGCCCGCGACCGCCGCTTCCACGCCGGGCCGGGCGAGTACCTGGTCAGCTGCAGCCCCCAGGCCTGGGGCGCCGGGTCGCTCTTCCACTTCCTGCAGGTCCTGCTCGGGGTGGAGGTGGACGTGCTCGACCGGCGGCTCCGGATCGATCCCCTGCCCACCCCCCTCTACCGCCGCCTGCGGGTGGAGGGCATGCGGGTCGGCGACGGCGCGCTGGACTTCACCGTCGAAGCCGAGGCCGGAGTCCGGGTCAAGGTCGACCGGCGGCCGGCCGGGATGCGGTTGGAGCTCCCGGCCTGACCGGCATGGCGCCGCGGCTGGTCCTCCTCCACTACGCCGCCTGGCCCGTGGTCGGGGGTGTGGAGTCGGTCATGGCCACCCAGGCGCGGCTGCTCTCGGCCGCCGGCTACGAGGTGCAGGTGGTGGCCGGCCGGGGGGACGCCGAACTCGTGCCCGAGATCGACTCCCGTCATCCTCGGGTGGAAGAGGTGGCCCGCCGGCTGGCGGCCGGAGACCCGGCCCGGGTCGAGTTCGACGCCCTGCGCCGTCTCCTCGGCGCGCGCCTGCGCCCCCTGCTCGCCGGCTGCCATCGCGTGATCGTCCACAACGTCCTCACCATGCCCCAGAACCTGCCCCTGGCCGCCGCCCTGGTCGACGCCGGGCACCCCATCCTGGCTTGGACCCACGACCTGGCCTGGGTCGATCCCCGCTACGCCGCCTACCGGCGACCGGGCTGGCCCTGGTCCATCCTGCACCAGGCGCAGCCCGGGGTTCGCTACGTCGCCGTCTCCCGCGAGCGCCGGCGCCAGCTGCTGAGCGTGATGGAGGGCCTGCGGCCGGGCCGGACCACGGTCATCCCCAACGGGATCGATCCGGAGACCTTCTGGGGGATCGGTCCCGCCACCCGCGAGCTGGTCCGTCGAGCCGGGCTGGAGCACGCCGACCCCCTCGTCCTGGTGCCGGTGCGGGTGACCCGCCGCAAGCGGCTCGAACTGGCCCTGGAGGCCGCCGCCCACCTCCGGCCCGCCTACCCGGCGCTCCGGCTGGTGGTCAGCGGTCCGCTGGGCCCGCACTCGGCCGACAACCGCGCCTACGCGGCCGACCTGTCGGAACTGCGGCGCCGGCTCCGCCTGGAGCGGGAGGTGCGTTTCCTTCACGAGCTGGCTGGACAGGACGCCCGGCATCCGGTAGATGATGCGATGATCGCTGATCTCTATCGGATGGCGGATGTGGTGCTCCTGCCGAGCGAGTCGGAGGGGTTCGGCCTGCCCGTGCTCGAGGCCGCCCTCAGCCGGGCGCCGCTGGTCTGTGCGGACATCCCGGTGCTCCGCGAGATCGCCGGCGCCGGCGCCTGGACGTTCCCCGCCGGGGCCGGGCCGGAGGCGGTCGCGGCCGCGGTGCGCCGTGCCCTCGGCGGACGGGTGGCCGGGCTCCGTCGGCGCGTCCTCGAGCGGTATCGGTGGTCGACGGTGCTGGCGAGCATGCGGCGGGTGATCGGAGCCGACCTTGACTGATCGACGGCTCCAGGTCCTGGTCCCGATCGTGCGGGCGCGGACGGCGCCCCGGCTGCTGGAGGTCGCCGCCGCCATCGTGCGGGGTGAGAACGGGAGCGGCCAGCTGCTGGGCGTGATCGAGCTGCCCCCCGGCCGCCCCATCGCCCAGAACGTGACCGTGGCCCGGCGCTACCGCACGCTCCTGCAGCGCCTCACCGACCTGGGGAACCTGGTCGTGGACAACTTCGGGGTGCAGGTGCGGGTGGCGGTCACGATCGCCCAGGGCGTGCGCGAGACCGCCTACGAGAACGCCACCGGCATGGTGGTGCTCGAGTGGCCGGGACCGGGCATGCATCGCGCCTGGGCGCACATCGAGGACCTGGTGGCCGATCCGCCGGCCGACCTGCTGCTGGTGCGGCCGGACCCGGACGGGCTCGACCCGGATGGCGGACGGGGGGTGCTGGTGCCGGTTCGCGGTGGGGCCAGCGCGCGCCTCGCCATCCGGACCGCCGTCGCCCTCGCCTCCGCGCACCAGGTGCCGGTGACGGCGCTGCACGTCTACGACCCGCGCCATCCGGCCGAGCGCCGGGAGCGAGAGGCCCGTCAGTTCCGGGATCTCCTGCACGAGTTCGGCCGCCTTCGGGTCCGGGTGGTCGAGGTGGAATCGGCCAACCCCAGCCGGGTGATCGCCGAGGAGGGCCGTTGCCACGGGGTCACGGTGCTCGGAGCCTATGCGGCCACCACCCGCTCCCCGGTGCCGGTGGGGTCGGCGCTGGCCCGGACCGTGCAGGAGCTGCCGGGCACGGTGATCCTGGCCAAGAGCCCGCGGGCCGTGCCGCCCATCCTGACCGACGGGCCGGTGAGCGCTCCGGTGGTGGTCAGCGGGCCGGAGATCTCGGCCATCGTGGACAAGTGGTTCGCCGAGAACACCTTCCACTCCCGGGAGTTCCGGGACGTCGGGCGCCTGGTGGAGCTCAAGCGACGCCAGGGCCTGACCATCAGCCTGGGCCTGCCCACGCTCAACGAGGAGGCCACGATCGGCAACGTCATCCAGACGCTCAAGGGTGAGCTGATGGACCGGGTGCCGCTGATCGACGAGGTGGTGGTCGTCGACAGCGGGTCCACCGATCGCACCGCCGAGATCGCCAGCTCCTTCGGCGTCCGGGTGGTCCAGCACGCCGAGGTCCTCCCCGAGCACGGCACCTTCCAGGGAAAGGGGGAGGCGCTCTGGAAGAGCCTCCACGTGCTACGGGGCGACATCGTGGCCTGGTGCGACACCGACATCTCCAACATCCACCCGCAGTTCGTGTACGGGACCGTCGGTCCGCTCCTCACCGACCCCCGCATCAGCTACGTCAAGGGCTTCTACCGGCGTCCTCTGAACTTCGGGGGTGAGCTGCAGGCGGCGGGCGGGGGACGGGTCACGGAGCTGGTGGCACGGCCCATCTTCAACCTCTTCTACCCCCTGCTCTCGGGGCTGGTGCAGCCGCTGTCCGGGGAGTACGCGGGGCGGCGGGAGCTGCTGGAGCGGCTTCCGTTCTTCACCGGCTACGGCGTCGAGACCGGGCATTTGATCGACATCGTGGAGAACTTCGGCCTCAACTGCATCGCCCAGACCGACCTCGGCGTCCGGATCCACCGCAACCAGGACCTGTTCGCCCTCTCGCGGATGGCCTTCGCCATCATGCAGGTGGCGCTACGACGGCTCGGCGACCGCCACCGCATCCACCTGCTGGAGGAGGTCAACCGCTCGATGAAGCTGATCCACTACCACAACGACCGCTTCTTCCTCGAGGTCAAGGAGATCGGCGACTGGGAGCGTCCGCCGATGGGCGCCATCCCGGAGTACGCGTTCCTTCGCCACCACCGGCAGATCCTGGACTGACCGGGACGGGCGACCGC
>JAJPKS010000403.1 GCA_021323605.1 Bacillota bacterium
CCTCTGTCGACGGCTCAGAGGCGGCCGGCGTACGCCCCCCGGCTCCACGAGGCCGGCACAGGGCCCAGCTGCTCGGATCCGAGCCCCGTGCCGCCTCGGCGGCCAGGCCATCAACCGCCTCGCCGCCGAGGCGGTGGGGCGCCGGATGGACCGTTCGCCCCCGGCTGCGGGGGTTGAGCCAGGGGAAGGAGCTGCCCCTGCTGGGAGACGGGCGCCGGCGGTCGGGACGACGGCGATGGCCCCGGGCTCGGCGCGACCGCGGAGGAGTGCGCGTAGGAGGGCAGCGGCGGCGTCTGCTGGGTGGCGCTGGTGCCCGGCAGCAACCAGACCGGCCGTCCGTTCACCACGGCGTGGAGCAGACCGGGCGGCTCCGCGAACCAGTCCGAAGCGGGCTCCCCGAGCTGCTTCAACGCCGCCTCCATGAAGCTCTGCCAGGCGGGAGCGGCGACGTAGATCGCGTCCTTGCCCCACATCATGGACGTGTGGTCGGGGTTGCCGAACCAGAAGGCGGAGGCCAGCCGGGGGGTGAAGCCCACGGTCCAGGCATCCATGAAGTCATCGGTCGTCCCGGTCTTCGCCGCCACCCGGCGGTCGGGCAGGGTGAGGGCCGAATGAGGGCCAAAGATCATGACCCGATTGGCGTCATCGGACATGATCTGGGCCATGATGAACGCCACCCGAGGATCGATCACCTGCTTCGCGGTCCTGGCCGGGTCGGCCCGATAGATGATCGTGCCATCGCTGGCCCGGACCTCCTGGACTCCGAAGGGCTGGTGCTCCACGCCCATGTCGGCCAGGGTGGCGACACCGGTCGCCATCTGCAACGGCGTCTCCGCGTAGCCACCCAGGGTCAGGGTCGGACCATAGCTGGAAACGGGGTCATCGTTCGTGTACTCACCGCCGTGGTTCATGTAGGGCGGCGCTCCCATGGCCCGAGCCATCTCGACCACCTTGTCGACCCCGACCGTGAGCTCGACCTTGACCGCGGGCACGTTGAGGGAGTTGCCCATGCACGCCTGAAGCTGGCAGGTACCGTGGTACTTGAGGTCGTAGTTCTTGGGCGACCAGGGCGTGAAGCCGGGCATCGTCACCGTGAGCGGAGTGTCGGCGATGGGTGAGACCATGGTGAAGCGCTTGCTGGCGATGGCCGCCGTGTAGGTGTAGACCTTCATCGACGATCCCGGGTTGCGGGGCGGGTACACGGCCATGTTGAACTGTCCGCCGTCCCCGTTGGGGTTGGCGGCGCCGACCATGGCCAGCACCGCGCCACTCGCGGGATCGATGGCCACCATGGCACCCTGGTGTACGTTCCACGAACGCTTCTCGGCCACGTTCTGCCGCACCGCGTCCTCAGCCAGGCTCTGGAGCTTCAGGTCGATCGTGGTACGCACCTTCAGCCCCCCGCCGAAGGTGGTCCGGTCACCGTACCGATCCTCCAGCAGGGAGATGACCCAGCCCACGAAGTACGGCGCGCCCAGCACGTCGGGACCGGGACGGAACATGTGCTCGGGCGGGCTGATGTCCTCGGCGTAGGCCTCGTCGGCCTCCTCCTGGGTGATGTAACGGGCGCGCACCATCGCCTCCAGCACCTGCTCCTGGCGGTGCTTCGCCTGCTCCCAGTGGGTGAAGGGATCGTTGATCGAGGGTCCCTGGGGGAGGCCGGCGAGCATCGAAGCCTCGGCCAGGTCCAGGTCCTTGGTGTCCCGGTGGAAGAAGATCCGGGCCGCGGCCAGGGCGCCACGGGCACCGTTGCCGTAGTCGACGGTGTTGAGGTATTGCTCCAGGATCTGGCGCTTGGTGTAGGTACGCTCCACCTGGAGGGCCAGGATCATCTCGCTGATCTTGCGCTGGATGCTGACCTGGTTCCCGGTCAGACGCTGCTTGACCAGCTGCTGGGTGATGGTCGAGGCGCCCTGGACGGGACTCCCTTGACGCCAGTCCACGATGGCGGCGCGCACGATGCCGATGGGATCGATGCCGGGCTCGTTCCAGAAGTTCGAGTCCTCGATCGCCACCGTCGCCTCCGGCAGCCAGCGACCCATCTGGCTCAAGGGCTGGTAGTAACGATGGGGCTGGTCCTGGGCGTGGAGATCGGCGAGCAGGGTCCCGTCCGCGGCGTAGATCAGCGTGTCCTCGGGGAGCGGGTCGTTGGTGATCTGCCGGGCGTCCGGCAGCTCGGCCGCGTAGTTGATGTAGACGCCGGACGAGCCGAGGAAGGCGGCACCCGCCACCAGCGCCACCAGGGCCACCTTGGCGGCGGCGGGGATCACCCCGCCGGCCGCGCCCAGCGCGGAGCCCCGGCGGGACCTCGCCTCCGGGCCGAACAGGTAGGCGCTCGCCCGCAGCCGACGCCCGCGGGCATCACGCAGCTCACGGGGCGTGGCCCGGGTCGCCTGGCCTGCGTCCAGCTCACGACGGATCGCGGCCACCAGACGCCGGAGCGCCGGACCGGCGCCGACCGCCCCCCGTCCCATTCTGCCGTCGGGCGAGGGCCCCGGGGGCGCCGCCTCCCGGGCCGGCAAAGCGTCGTCGACCCCGGCCAGCCCTTCCGAGCCCCGCCGGGACGGTGGTCGAAGACCACGGAGCCTCGAGACCAGACTGACGAGCCCGGAGAAGGCCAGCGCCAGGTGGGGGAGGAGGACGGCCCGGACCCGCTCCCGGAGCGCCTCCGAACGGATCAGCGCCGCCGTGGCCAGGGGCCGCAGCCGGGCACCCTGCGCTCGGAGCCAGGTCCGCAGTCGATCCGTCTGAATCATGTAGGCATCGTTATCATGATTGGCCCGTACCCTCAACAGGACTCAACGTAGAGGGCGGGCCTTTGGTCACGCTCGAAACGGCCTCGTTCTTGACATGTCGATGAACCGTCGACCGCGGCTCACGGACGCTCCTCGCGGAGCACCTCCCGCTCTTCCGGGCCGGCGGCGTCGGTCTCCCAGCCCTCGGCCTCCGGCCATGGCTCGCCCTGGGCGGGGACGGCGGGGAAGCCGGGCAGGGCCGCATCCGCCGGCGGCACCAGGTCCCGGAGATCGCGGACCTGCAGACTCAGCCAGCGCCCGATGTCGTTGGCGCGCACCCGTTGCCGGATCGAGTTGACGCGTGCCCGCCGAGTGGCCAGGGGGGTGACCAGCGCCTCCCGCAGGGCGTCGGCCGTGGCCCCGACGTCGAAGGGGTTGATGGTGATCGCCCACTCGCCCAGCTCCTCGTGGGCGCCGGCGTTCTCGGACAGCACCAGAGCGCCGTCGCGCTCGTTGACCATCATGGCCTCCTTGGCCACCAGGTTCATGCCGTCGTAGATGGGGTTGACGAGCAGCACGTCGAACTCCCGATAGGCCGCCATCGCGCGCCGCAGGTTCTCCGCCAGCTCCAGCCGGATCGGCGTCCAACCCCGCTGGCCGAAGCGGCTGTTGATGCGAGCGGCCGTCCGCTGGATGGTGGCCAGGTACTCACGGTAGGCAGCGATGTCCTGCCGCGAGGGCTGCAGGAAGGCGAAGAACTGGACGGTGCGGTGCAGCTCCGGATGGCGTCGCAGGAGCAGCTCGTAGGCCAGGAAGCCGCGAACCACGTTCTTCGAAGGGTCGGTCCGGTCCACGCGCACGATCAGCTTCTCCGGCCGGTTGCGGCGCAGCTCCTGGACCTCCTGCTCCACCGCCGGGGAGGCCGCCAGCCGCTCCAGCGCGGCCACGTCCACCGAGATCGGGTAGGGCCGGACCCAGACCACCCGGCCGCCGTACAGCACGGCCCGTTCGCGGTGGTCCACGCGCAGGTTGAGCAGCTCCTCGCAGCTCATGAGGAAGTTGCGCACGTCCAGGCTCGACTGGAAGCCGACCACGTCGTTGGCCAGCAGGCCCTCGAGGATGGCATCCCGCATGGCCCCGGGGAGAACTTTCCAGTAGTTCGGGGTCGGCCAGGGAATGTGGATGAACTGCTGGAGGGTGGCCTTCGGCAGCAGCCGGCGCACGTAGGCGGGGGCGACGTAGAGCTGGTAGTCCTGGGTCATCACCAGGGGCGGCCGTCGCGCCCGCCGCCCCACCTCGACGATCTTCTCGGCCATCAGGCGGTTGACGACCACGTAGCCCTGCTCCCACGCCTGCCAGATGGCGTCGTCGATCAGGGGCTCGTCCTTGAGCCCCCACAGGTAGTGCTGGAGGAACCAGAGCAGGGGGTTGGCGATCACCGAGTAGTAGCGCCGGTAGGCGTCAGGGGAAGGGGTGGCGTAGTGGATCTCGATCGGCCCCAGACGCCCCGGCACGGCCACCGGCGTCCCGCTGGCGGCGCGCTCACGCTCGGCGGCCGTGCGCGCGCACGCCACCCAGACGGCGGAGGTGGCCTCGGCGACCGTGAGCAGGGCGCTGACCAGCCCTCCCGAGCCACGACGCATCGTGCCGCGCGGGCCGGGCTCGAACGGGGCTCGGTTGCTGGCGACGATCGGCGACCACGGGGCCAGGACGCGCGCCATATACCGACGCAGCGATCCCTCGCTGGCGTTGACGATCAAGGTTCCCGATGGTTCCCGGGCGAATATTACATCGTTACTATCATGTCCGTTCAAGCCGGCGCCGGCTTCAGCCGCGATGGCTCAACAACGCATAGGTGGCCAGGACGGCCACGGTGTTCTGGGTGGCGTGCATGGCGAACGAGTTGAACGTGGAGCCGGTGCGCTCCCGCACCCAGGCCGCGCCCAGGCCGAAGACGAAGAGCACGGGGAGGAGCGAGGGCACCAGATGGGCGCCGGCGAACACGGCGCCGGTGACGGGGATGACCAGGAGCGCCGGCAGACGACGGCGAAGCCAGCCGAAGAGCGCCCCCCGGAACAGCAGCTCCTCGCCGACCGGGGCCAGGAGACAGATCGTGGGCACCACCAGTCCCACGAACAGGGAATCGAACGAGAGCCTGAGGATCGGCTCGGCGTTGCTCCGGGGCGGGCCGAGGATCGGCGCCAGGACATCGGTCAGCAGCCCTCCCAGGATCAGGCACGCCACCCAGGTGAGGAGGGCCAGGATCAGGTCGCGCAGTGAGGTGAACCGGAAGGCGAGCCGATCCCGGAGGCCCCTCAGGCCCCCGAAGGCCACCAGGAGCGCCACGAGCAGGGCCAGGTAGGCTTCGGCCAACGCGATCGCCACCAGGTCCGCCCGGTGGGTCGTCGCCCAGGCACGACCCGGGCCCCGGGCGCCGAGCACGGTCGCTCCCAGCGCCGCCCCGCTCAGCCCGGCCCAGAGGACCAGGGCGAGCAGGAAGCGCCGGCCACTCACCAACCGCGACGCCAGCTCAGGCACGGATGTAGAAGAGCGATACCCCGAGGATGATGTAGACGCCCAGCAGCTGCAACCCCTCCAGCCAGGTGCTGCGCCCGTCCATCGAGATCACCGACACCACCAGCGTGGCCAGGGCCACGGCCGCGATCTCGGGGACGGCGAAGACGAAGTCCATGGGCCGTCCCAGGGCCAGGCTGACGAAGACCAGGAGCGGGGCCACCAGCAGGGCGATCTGGATCGAGGAGCCGAAGGCGATCTCGATCGAGACGTCCATGCGGTTGCGCAGGGCGAAGACGACGGCGGCGGCGTGCTCGGCGGCGTTGCCCACCACGGCCACCACGAAGAGGCCGACGAAGAGCCGCGAGACCCCCAGGGCCAGCACGGTCGGCTCCAGCGAGCCCACCAGGAGCTCGGACTCAACGCCCACCGCCACCGCCGCCAGGAGCAGGACCACGACCGCCCGGGGCAGCGACCACTCGGGCCGTTCCTCCTCCGCCGGGGAGCGGAAGGTCCGCAGCCGGCGGGAGTGCGTGACCAGGGTGAACAGGAGGCTCGCGCCGTAGAGGACGATCAGCACCGCGGCCACGGTCACGCTGATCACCTCCCGTTCGGCGCGGGTGTCGGGCTGGCTGAGGACGAAGACCGCCGGCATCATGAGGGCGGTCACCGCCAGCAGCAGGGAGGAGGCGTGGACCGCCGCCATCCGGGCGCTGAAGCGCTGCTCGCTGAAGCGGAGCCCGCCGGCGAGGTAGGCGGCGCCGAGCACCAGCACCAGGTTGCCGAGGATGGAGCCCACCAGGGAGGCCTTGACCACCTCGAACTCGCCTGCGCGCACCAGCAGGACGGCGATGATGAGCTCGGTCACGTTGCCGAAGGTCGCGTTCAGCAGCCCCCCCACCCGGGGGCCGGCCCGAATCGCCAGCTGGTCGGTCGCCTGCCCGATCAACCCGGCGAGGGGGACGATGGCCAGGCAGGTGGTGACGAACACCACCACCGGCCGGTGGGTGAGCGGCCCGGCCAGCAGTGAGACGGGGATGAAGACCAGCAGCCAGGAGAGCGATGGCCTGAGGGACGAGGGCTTGAGCATGTGATCCAGGGGCGCCGGGCTCCGGGTTGGGGTGGACACGGACGGTGGGGCGCGGCCCGAGAGGACGGGACGCGGACTCTCAGCCGCAAACTACGATAGTTGCCGTGTCCGACGCCGGAACGCCCCCCGTCCCCCGGCTGGACGAGGTCGTGGTCGACCTCCGGGACCGGGTAGCGACGGTCACCCTGAACCGCCCGGAGCGGCGGAACGCGCTCTCGCCGGGGATGCTGCACGACCTACTGAGAGCGCTGACCTGGTGTCGCGACGAGCCCGAGGTGCGGGTGGTGGTGCTCACCGGCGCCGGCGACCGGGCCTTCTGTGCCGGCGCCGACCTGTCCACCTTCGAGGCCGGCGGAGCCGAGCTGGAGCGCCACCGGGACCGGCACCGGTTCGTCGACCTCTTCTCGCTCGTGCAGGAGCTGGGCAAGCCCCTGGTGGGCCGCATCAACGGCCACGCGCTGGCCGGCGGGTTCGGCCTGGCCTGCGCCTGCGACCTCCTGCTGGCGGTGGAGACGGCCACCTTCGGGACGCCGGAGATCAACGTCGGGGTCTGGCCGGCGATGATCCAGCCCATCCTGGCCCGCAACCTGCCCCGCAAGCTGGTGCTGGAGATGATCCTGCTCGGCGACCGCTGGACCGCGGCCCAGATGCGAGAGGCGGGGCTCCTCAACCGGGTGGCGAGCTCCCTGGAGGAGCTGGACGCCCAGGTGGCCGAGCTCGCCGGCCGCCTGGCCGCGCGCTCCCCGGCGGTGCTCAAGCTGGGGCGGGACTCCTTCTACCGGCAGCAGGACATGGAGCTGCGGGCCGCCCTCGAGTACCTCCACTCCCAGCTCACCGTGATCTCGCTCACGGAGGACGCCAGGGAGGGGGCGAGGGCCTTCTTCGAGCGGCGGGAGCCGCGCTTCCAGGGGCGATGAGCGAGGCCGAGCGTCGATCCGAGGCGCCCGGAGGAGAAGCGGCCGACCCGGTCGAGCGCTACCGGGCGCTGCGCGAGCGGGCCCTTCAGGGGGGAGTGCGCTATCTGCCCCGGCTGCGGGCCCAGGGCAAGCTGACCGCGCGCGAGCGGCTCGATCTCCTGCTCGACCCCGGTTCCCTGGTCGAGGACGGCCTCCTCGCCAACGCCCTCGCCGGCGACCTCCCGGCCGACGGGGTGGTGACGGGGCTGGGCAGCATCGGCGGCCGGCGGGTGGCGGTGATGGCCAACGACCCCACCGTCAAGGCGGGCTCCTGGGGAGCGCGAACGGTGGAGAAGATCGTGCGCATCCAGGAGACCGCGGGACGGCTCCGGGTTCCGCTCTTCTACCTGGTGGACTCGGCCGGAGCGCGGATCACGGACCAGGTGGAGATGTTCCCGGGACGCCGGCACGCCGGCCGGATCTTCTACAACGAGGTGCACCTGTCGGGCCAGGTGCCGCAGATCTGCCTGCTCTTCGGCCCCTCGGCCGCGGGCGGAGCCTACATCCCCGCCTTCTGCGACGTGGTGATCATGGTCGAGGGCAACGCCTCCATGTACCTCGGCTCCCCGCGCATGGTCGAGGTGGTCATCGGCGAGCGGGTCGGGCTGGAGGAGCTGGGGGGCGCGCGCATGCACTGCACGGAGAGCGGCTGCGGGGACTTCCTGGTCCCGGACGACCGGGCCGCGATCGAGACGGCGCTCCGCTACTTCTCCTATCTGCCCCAGCACGGCGGCGACGCCCCGCCCGCCGCCGAGCCGCGGGCGCCCCGGGCCGGCGTCGCCCCGATCTCGGCCGTCGTCCCCCTCGAACCCCAGCGCGGGTACGACATGCGGCGGGTGATCGAGGCCCTGGTCGACGAGGACTCCTGGCTGGAGATCAAGCAACTCTTCGCCCCCGAGCTGTTGATCGGGTTCGCGCGGCTGTCCGGTCGCGCGATCGGGATCGTCGCCAACCAACCCATGCAAAAGGGGGGCGTGCTCTTCAACGACAGCGCCGACAAGGCGGCGCGGTTCATCTGGCTCTGCGACGCCTTCAACCTCCCCCTGCTCTTCCTGGCCGACGTTCCCGGCTTCATGATCGGCACCCAGGTCGAACGGCGGGGCATCATCCGGCACGGGGCGAAGATGATCACGGCGGTGGCCGAGGCCACCGTCCCCAAGGTCTGCGTGATCGTGCGCAAGGCCTACGGCGCCGGTCTCTACGCGATGGCCGGCCCGGCCTACGACAGCGACTGCGTGATCGCCCTTCCCTGGGCGGAGATCGCGGTCATGGGACCGGAGCCGGCGGTCAACGCTGTTTTCTACAACCGCCTGGCCGAGCTGTCCGAGGCGGAGCGCGGCGCCCGTCGCCGCGAGCTCGAGGAGGCGTACCGCCGCGACATCGACCTCGCCCGGCTGGCCTCGGACCTGATCGTGGACGACGTGGTGGAGCCGGATCAGCTCCGCGACCAGCTCGTCGCCCGCTTCGAGGCCTACGCCTCGCGGCGCCGGCCGCGGCCCGACCGCCGGCACGGGGTTCCCCCGGTGTGAGCCGGCCCACGCCGTCGCGGGCGGGGCCGGAACGGCGCCCGTCGACGCCCGTCCCCGTATCGGCTATCATCCCCACTCGATCGGTTCGCCGGAAGCACGAGGCACTGGTTCGCCGTGCGATCGGCCCATCCGACGGCGTCGAGCGGGCGGCGGCGGGCTCCGAACGCCGCCGGGATCCGCGGCCGTGGGCCTCGGGATGGCGGTGATCGATGGATGACAAGGCTGGTTTGCCCTTCTTGGCCGTATCGGTGAGACGAGCCGCCGCTCTCGGGCGCTGGAGCCCCTTCCTCGTCGGCTGTGCCGTCACGGCCGTCCTGGCGCTGGGGTTCGGCGGCGGGGTGAGCTGGCTGGTGGCGTCCAGCCGGGGCCCGGCTCCGGTACTCAGGACGATCCCGCCGGGCACCCTGCAGCGCTACGGCATCACGCTGGCCGCCGCTCCCCAGCCCCCGTACTGCGGGCTGGCCGAGAACGGCCCCGTGAGCCGCTGGCTGCGGGAGGGGCTGGCCGGATGCGCCATCAGCCGGTCCGCCGCCGAAGCGGCGGCGACCCGGGGCGCCTCCGGCACCATTCAGGAGAGCGTGCTGGCCCGGGTCACCGCCAACGGTACGCTGCGGATCGGGAAGGACCGTCTGGCCTGGCTGGTGGTCCTCCGGGGTGGCTTCGGCCCCCAGCGCGTCGCCTGCCCCATCGCCGCCGCCAGCGTCCAGGTTCCCTGTCCCGTCCTCCCGGCGCTCTCCCTCACCCGGGTCGTGATCGTGGACGGGTTGACCGGCCAGGTGGCGGCGGTCGTGATCGTGGGCGCCCAGTGGGCTGGCGCCGCCAGCCCGGGGCTGCCCTGGGTGACGACCGTCCCGGGCCGGATGGTCCCGCTCCCCGAGCCCGTCCAGTAGGGCTCAACGCGGCGCCAGCCGCTCCGCCAGGTAGCGGATGGCCAGCGGGTAGCGGTAGGCGATGTGCCCGTGGCCACCTTCGAACAACTCGAAGGCGATCTCGGTCACGCCCGCCGCCACCAGCTCGCGGCGGACGGCCTCGGCCCCGAGGTCCAGGTAGTAGTCGTCGGCTCGCCCCGCGTCCAGGTACACGGCGCGCAGGGAGCGCAGGGCGGCGGCGTGGCGCGGCACCATCCGCACCGGGTCCCAGGCCAGCCAGCGCTCCCACACCTCCGGCACCAGGCGGCCGGTGGCGGGCTCGAAGGGGAGGAGCACGGTGCCGTCGGGCTCGGCCGAGTAGCACGCGGCCATGGCGTAGATCTCGAAGAGCGTGTGGTCGTGAGGGCGGGTGAAGGGCAGGCGCGAGCGGAAGTCCCGCCAGAACCGGTCGTACGACCCCTCGTAGGCGTCGCGCAGCGCCCTGACCGCCATCGGGAACTCGGGCAGGTAGCACAGCTCGAAGAGCGCGTCCCCGGCGTGGCTGGCGAAGCCGGCGAAGAGGTCGGGCCGGAGCATGGCGCTGACCATGGCCCCGTAGCCGCCGCTGGAGTGCCCGGTCACCCCCCGGTGCTCGCGGGCGGCCAGGGTGCGATAGTGCGCGTCCACCCACGGCACCACGTCCTGGCACAGGTAGGTGTGGTACCGGCCGGTGGCCGGCGAGTCCAGGAACTGGCTGCCGCCGAGCGAGGTCCAGGCGTCGACCAGGATCACGATGCAGGGCGGGGGCGGCGGCGCCTCGTCGCCGGCGAAGAGGGCGTCCAGCATCTCCGGGAAGGTGGGCCAGAGCGCCGCCCGGTTCCGCCACATGTCCACCTGGCCGAGGTAGCCCTGGAGCACGTAGATGCTCGGGTAGCGGCGTCCCGGCTCCTCGTCGTATCCGGGCGGCAGGTACACCCAGAGCGGCCGCCGGAAGGGGTCGCCGAGCCGGTTGCCGCGCAGGGCGTTGCCCTCGACCCGGGCCTCCTCGAGACGGCCCGACCAGGTCCGCGCCCAGGGCCAGGCGGCGTCCCCGGGTCGAGCCGCGCTCACGGCCGGCCTCCGGGATCGCGCAGGGCGCGGACGATCGCGTCCCCGACCTCGGAGGTGGTGGCGCCGCCGCCCAGGTCCCCGGTGAGGAACCGCCCCTCCGCGCAGACCCGGTCGATGGCCCCCTCCACCCGGTCGGCCTCGGCCTCGTGGCCCAGGTGACGCAGCATCAGGGCCGCCGACCACACCGCCCCCATGGGGTTGGCCAGCGAGCGGCCGGCGATGTCCGGCGCCGAGCCGTGCACGGGCTCGAACATCGAGGGCCCAATCCCCTCCGGGCTCAGGTTGGCGCTGGCGGCCAGCCCCAGGCTGCCCTGGAGCGCCGCCCCCAGATCGGTCAGGACGTCGGCGAACAGGTTGGAGCCGACCACCACGTCGATGGAGTCGGGCCGCAGGACCATCCGGGCCGCCATGGCGTCCACGTGCACCCGCTCCACCTCCACCTCGGGATAGGAAGGGGCGAGGCCGGCGACCACCTCGTCCCAGAGGACGTAGGCGTACCGGCTGGCGTTGACTTGGTCACGCTGACCAGCCGGCGCCGCCGCTCCCGGGCTCGCTCGAAGGCGTACCGGGCGCAGCGTTCGATGGCCCGGCGGGTGAAGACGGGCACCTCCACCGCCACCTCGGCGGGCGTCCCCTGATGGACGCGGCCCCCCGCCCCCGAGTACTCGCCCTCGGTGTTCTCGCGGATGAAGAGCATGTCCACGTCCGCCGACCCCCGCCCGGCCAGCGGAGAGCGGATGCCGGGCGGGAGGCGCACCGGCCGCAGGTTGACGTACTGGTCGAAGGTCTTGCGGATCGGCAGCAGGCAGCCCCAGAGGCTGACGTGGTCGGGGACGGTGGGCCAGCCGATGGCGCCCAGGTAGATGGCGTCGAAGCGGGCCAGGGTGGCCAGGGCGTCGTCGGGCATCATGCGGCCCGTCCGCTCGTAGTGCTCGCAGCCCCAGGGCAGCTCCTCGAACTCCAGGGGGAGACCGAGCGCGCTCAGGACCTTGATCCCCTCCGGGATCACCTCCTTGCCCACCCCGTCCCCGGGGATGACCGCGATGCGATGGCTCATGACCCGGCCAAGGTAACTGGATGTCGCGATCCCGCGCCTCAGATCTGCACCGTGGTCGTGGCCCGCGTCCAGTAGCCCCGCTCCTGCTCCACGACCACCGTCAGCCGGCCGGAGGGCAGCCGGCTCAGCGGCACCGCGAAGAGATCGTAACGGAACGGTGCCGGTGCGCAATCGGCGCCGTGCTCACAGACGGTGTCCCAGGAATCGATGCGGACGGTCAGCGTGTGCCGGTCGAGGCCGGCCCGCCAGTCGTGGTCCAGGGACGAGTCCAGCGCCCAGGTGGCCACCAGGAGCTGGCCGGACGGCACCCGGAGCCCCGGCCAGCAGACGCCCGGCCGGCCGCGGCCGCCCGGCCCACCGGCGGTCAGGGCAGGAAGTCGACCGGCTCCTCGCCCCCGTCCCAGGCGACCAGCGTCCGCGCCGGCTCGGTGCGGGCCACCACCTCCCCCCGGCGCAGCACCAGGCGGCGCCGGGCCAGCAGGCGCAGGGCCTCGGCCTCGGTCGGCGCGTCGAAGACCACCAGGCTGGCCGGCCCGCCCTCGCGCAGCCCGTAGCCCTCCAGCCCGAGCGCCCGGGCGGCGTTGACCGTGATCATGTCGAAGAGTCGGGCCGGGTCCTCGGCCCCGGAGA
This sequence comes from Bacillota bacterium, assembly GCA_021323605.1. Lineage (GTDB taxonomy): Bacteria > Chloroflexota > Dormibacteria > Dormibacterales > Dormibacteraceae > CADDZO01. The sequence continues at coordinate 12,470 of JAJPKS010000403.1, forward strand.
GGTGGCCGTGGTGGGCGAGGACGAAGGCCGCCTGGAGAGGGTCGCCACAGCCGAACGGGTACCAGGGGTCCATGACCGAGTCGTGCCCGATGCAGACGTTGACGCCGGCCGACATCAGCTCGCGGACCCGGGTGTGACCGCGGCGCACCGGATAGGCGTCGAACCGGCCCTGGAGGACGGCGTTGTCGAGGGGATTGGTGACCACGTGCATCCCGGCCCGGGCCAGGTTCCGGATCAGGCGGTCGGCGTAGGCGTTGTTGTAGGAGTGCATGGCCGTGGTGTGGCTGGCCGTCACCCGGCCCGCCATTCCGAGCCGGATCGTCTCCGCCGCCATCACCTCGACGAAGCGAGAATGGTCGTCGTCGGTCTCGTCGCAGTGGATGTCCACGCGCAGCCCGTGCTCCACGGCCAGGGCGAAGGCGAACTCGACCGACCTCACCCCGAGCTCACGGGTGAGCTCGTAGTGGGGGATGCCCCCGACCACGTCCACGCCCAGCTCGACCGCCCGGCGCATCAGGTCCTGGCCTCCGTCGAAGGAGAAGATGCCCTGCTGCGGGAAGGCGACCAGCTGCAGCTCCATCCGGTCCCCGATCTCCTCGCGCAGCTCGATCAGGGCCCGCAGGGCCCGCAGCTCGGGATCGCACACGTCGACGTGGCTGCGCACGTGCTGCACGCCGTGGGCCAGCTGCCAGCGCAGCACCCGGCCCGCCCGTCGCTTGACGTCCTCCACCGTCAGCCCCTGCACCCGCTCGGACCAGATCGCGATCCCCTCGAAGAGCGAGCCGCTCCGGTTCGGCCGCGGGTCACCGACCGTCAGCGCCGCATCCAGGTGGACGTGGGGCTCGACCAGGGGCGGGGTGACCAGAGCCCCCTCCAGGTGGATCACCTGGCGCGCGTCCGGCTCCGGGGCCACCAGCCGGCCCTCGCGCACGCCGAGGTCGCACAGGTCCGAAGCGCGCGGCAGCCGGGCACCGGTCAGCAGCAGGTCCAGCACACGTGCACGGTAGCAGGTGGCGCCCGGACCTCGGAACGGGCCGTCTCCGACCGGCGGGTTGGGGGTACACTGCCGACGGGCTGGGGCGCCCGTCGTGGGGCCCGGCACGCGCACAGAGAGGAGGGCCCGATGGGTGTCGACGAGCCGCAGGCCGAGATGACCGGCGTGCCCGTCCGGGAGGGCGAGTACGGCGGCCGGGTGGTCGCCGTGGAGCCGGGCGGGGTGGAGTACATCCCCGACCGGGAGCGGCACGGGCGTCCCCTCGACCTGTTCTGGACCTGGGTCTCGCCCAACCTGGAGTTCGCCACCATCTACGTCGGGGTCCTGCCCGTGGCCTTCTTCGGCATGGGGTTCGCCGACGCCTGCGTGGCGCTGGTGGTGGGCACCGCCCTGGGATCACTCACCCACGCCGTGCTCTCCAGCTGGGGCCCGCGCTTCGGCGTTCCCCAGATGGTGCAGGCCCGGGCCGCCTTCGGCTATCGGGGCGTGATCCTTCCCGCCGGCCTCAACACCTTCACCGCCAACGTGGGCTGGTTCATCGTCAACAGCGTGAGCGGCGCCTTCGCCCTGGAAACGCTCTTCGGCCCGCTCCTGCACTGGTTCGCGCTGCCGTTCTGGCTCGCCTTCCTGGTCATCGTGCTGGCCCAGGTGCTGGTCGCCTTTTTGGGCCACAACCTGGTCCACGTCTTCGAGCGCTACGCCTTCCCCTACCTGGCGGTCGTGTTCCTGATCGCGATCGCGCTGGTCTTCGCCCACTCCCGGCCCGGCACCGGCATCGACGCCCGGGCCCAAGGCCCCATGGGTGAGAGCGGGGCCTTCCTGCTCACCTTCACCGCCGCCTTCGGCTACGCCGTGGGCTGGAACCCCTACGCCTCCGACTACACCCGCTACCTGCCCCGGAGCAGCAGCCGTCTCATGACCGGCCTCTGGGCGGGCCTGGGCGTGTTCCTCTCCTGCGTGCTGCTGGAGATCGCGGGCGCGGCCCTGGTCACCGTCCCCGGCACCCGGTGGGGACCGAACGACGTGCCCACCGCCCAGTTCATCCAGCCGCTGCCGCAATGGCTCGCCGCCCTGACCATGCTCGGCATCGCCCTGGGGGCGGTGGCCGCCAACGTGCTCAACATCTACAGCGGGGCCATGTCCTTCCTCACCCTCGGCATCCGGCTCACCCTGCGCCAGCGGCGCGCCATCGTGGCCCTGGCCACGGGCGCGGTCAGCTACGCGGTCGGGGTCGCGCTCCAGGCCCAGGTCGGGCCGGGCAGCAAGTACGAGAACTTCCTGCTCCTGATCAGCTACTGGATCGCCCCCTTCCTGGCCGTGGTCCTGACCGACGCCTGGCTGCGCCGGGGCGGCTTCGAGGAGCGGCTCTTCTACGACCCCCGACACCGGCGCTGGAAGGGGGTCGCGGCCATGCTCGCCGGCATCGTGGTCTCGTTCCCGTTCTGGAACAACCCGCTCTTCACCGGCCCGCTGCCCCGCGCCGTGCCCGCCCTGGGCGACGTGACCTTCATCGTCGGCTTCCTGGTCACGGCGATCGTCTACCTGGCGCTCAATCGCGACCTGCCCGGTTCCAGGGCCCGGGTCGAGGCCACGAGCTAGCCCGGCGTCCGGCCGCCGAGGCGGCGCTCCACGGCGTCGGCGACGACCCTGGCGAGGGCCAGGGACGAGGTCGCCGCCGGTGAGGGAGCGTTGCGCACGTGCATCACGCGGCCGCCGCCGTCGACCACGAAGTCGTCGAGCAGCGCCCCGGAGGGGTCGACGGCCTGCGCCCGGACCCCTGCCGGGCCGGGCACCATGTCCTCCAGCTCCACCTCGGGCAGATAACGCCGCACCGACCTCCAGAAGGCCCGCTTCGACCAGTCCCGCCACAGCTCGAGCAGCCCGGTCCGCCAGTAGCGGCGAGCCAGGCGCCGGAAGCCGGGCTCGCCCAGCGCATCCGCGAGGTCCCGGAGACGGAGGTCGCGGCGCCGGTAGCCCTCGCGGGCGAAGGCCAGGACCGCGTTCGGGCCCAGCCACACCTCGCCCGTGCCGATACGGCGGGTGGCGTGCACGCCGAGGAAGGGGAAGGCCGGATCCGGCACCGGATAGATCAGGTTGCGACAGAGGTGGCGGGCGTCCGGCCGGAGCTGCCAGTAGTCGCCGCGGAAGGGGATGATCCGCGGCTCGCGGGCTCCGCCCGAGAGCGCCGCCACCCGGTCGGCGTGGAGGCCGGCGCAGGTGACGACGCGCGCCGCCCGCAGCTCCCCGGCACCGGTCTCCAGCACCACGGCATCGCCGTCGTCGCGCAGACCGACCAGCTCCCGGCCGGTGTGGATCTCGCCTCCCGCCTCCCGCACGTCGAGCGCGTAGTGACGGGCGACCTCGGAGAAGTCGACGATGCCCGTCGCCGGCGACCAGATGGCGCGCAGACCGGCGCAGTGGGGCTCGATCTCGCGCAGCCGCTCCGGGCCGATCAGCTCCAGGCCAGGAACCCCGTTGGCCAGCCCTCGCTCGTAGAGGGCCTGCAGGCGTCCCAGCTCGGCCTCCTCGGTGGCGACGATCACCTTGCCGCAGCGCTCGATCGGGATGCCGCGTTCCTGGCAGTAGGCGTAGAGCTCCCGCGCCCCGGCCACGCAGAGCCGGGCCTTGAGCGAACCGGGGGCGTAGTAGATACCCGAGTGCACCACCCCGCTGTTGTGGCCGGTCTGGTGTGCCCCGATGCGAGGCTCCTTGTCGATGACGGCCAGACGCTGGCCCGGACGTCGCCGCAGCAGCTCCCTGGCGGTGGCGAGGCCGACGATGCCGGCGCCGACCACGACCACGTCGTAGGTCACGCGAGCCCGGAACCTCGGCCCAGGGGCCGGCGCACCGGCGGGGCGGGAGGGACGATCACGCCTGAGGATGGTAGATCGACGTCTCCGGCGTCGTCAGCCGGCGGTCGCGATCCCCGCTCCCGGCGGGGCGGGCGGCCTGGTACGCTCGGTGCATCCTCAGACCAGGAGCGACAGCCGTGCAGTACTTCTTCGATGTGCGCGTCAATCACGAGAGCCTGTCGTTCGACGAGCTCTGGGAGATGTGGGAGAGAGAGGCCGAGGCCGCGCTCCCGGTCGTCAAGGCCGGGCGCCTGCAGGTCTGGAAGGTGAGCGGACAGCGCCGGGTGATCGGCGTCATCGAGGCCGACTCGCACGACGAGCTCGATCGCATCTTCATGGCCGGGCTGCCCATGGCCCACGTCCTGGAGTTCGTGGAGATCGTCCCGGTCCGGAGCTACGAGGCCTTCGCCGAGGACGTCAAGGCCCGCTGGAAGGGCGGCCAGGCCTAGCCCGCCGGTCCGGGAACCTCCGGCTCGAGCCGGCGGGCACGGCCGCCGGCCGGAACGGCCCACGTCATCGCACGATCCGGGTGCGTGATCCGGCCACCAGCCTCAGGAGCAGGACCAGGATCACCGCCCCGACGAAGGCGACGACGACGCTTCCGATCAGCCCCACGCTGCCGTGCACGACGAAGCCGACCACGAACCCCCCGACCAGCGCCCCGATCAGTCCCAGCACCAGGTCTCCGAGGAGCCCGTAGCCCCTCCCCCTCACGACCAGGCCGGTCAGCCAGCCGGCGACCAGGCCGACCACGATCCAGGCGATGATGCCTCCCGGCTGCAGTTCCACTGGCCCTCCTCCGGCGGCGCCGCCGGCCTCCGCAGAACGGCACGGCTCGCCACCTCCACTCCGACTGCCGGACGGGGCGTCCCAGCCAAGGGGGGCGCCCGCCATGCCCGTCGCCCGGCCGTGCGGCCGAAGCGACGCCCCCCGGACAGGGGACCCGCTCCGAGTCCCCTGCCCCGTCACGGGGGGTAGTGATCCGGATGTCCTGGTGCGTGCCATGCATCGGTGGGGGTGATCCAGCCAACCGATCCCGGGGCCGGGTCGTGCGCGCCCCGGCGGTGATCGATCGGCGGCGTCCGGCCCGGTCAACGCGGTCCCCGGCTCCCGGTCCTCGACCGCTTCTTTCCGCATCGTGCGAATCGTGCCCTCCAGCCGACATCCGTGATGGGCACCATTGATACGCCCAGCCGGCGCAAAAACGCAGCAACATTCGTTCGCGTCGCGTTTGCGCTCCGGCGCGTCCGCCGTCCCGCCCCACCCGCCGCCATCGACACATAATGGCCTGGGTGATGGGCATCGAGCCGGCGCGTCGGCCCCGCGCCCTGATCGTCGAGGCCGACTCCGACTACCGCTCGGTGATCGCGCACACCGCCGAGCTGGCGGGGTGCGAGCCCCTGGCGCGGCCCGATCTCGCCACGGCCCTGACCGAGGCCGACGAGCAGGGATGCGATGTGGTCATCCTCGGCGTCGATCCCACCGATCGGCCCTCACCCACCACCCTCGCCCAGCTCCGAGACGCGATGCAGGCGCCGGTGATCCTGCTCGACGAGTCGTACGAGGAGGCCCGGGCCAGCTTCGAAGCCGGCGTGGACCAGATCCTCCCCAAGCCCTTCGTCCCCGGAGCGCTGGTGGGGGCGATCAGGTCGGAGCTGCGTACCGCCAACCCGGCCTCCGTCTTCAGCCTGGCCCGGCGGATCGAGCTCGAGGGTGTGACCTTCGACGCGGTGCGCCGGCGCATCATCGTCGGGGAGCGCAGCGTGGCCCTGACCCGCCGGGAGTGGGAACTGCTGACCTTCCTGCTCAGCCGGGCCAACCAGTACACACGGGCCGAAGACCTGGTCGCTGGAGCCTGGGGCGACGACGTGTCGGTGGAGCAGCTGCGGAGCTATATCACCCGGCTGCGCCGCAAGTTCAAGGCGCTGGCCCCTCCCTTCTGCCTCCTGTCGCAGCCGGGGTTCGGCTACTGCCTCTCGCTCGAAGGGCTGACGGCCTGAGCCGCGGCCCCGGCCCTGGGCCGGGCGGTCCTCGCCTCGGCTGCGGCCCGAGTCGGCACCGCCGGGGCGTCGGACGGCCCGGGGCTGGAATTTCGTAGGCTGGGAGAAAACCGGGCCATCCTCGCGGTCCGGAACGGCATGGCCAGGGACGATGGCGGCCGGCCCACCACCGGGGTCGAGCCGGAGGAGGTCACGCGATGGCCGGGACGGCAGCTGACTACCTCTGCGAACGTCTCCTCGAATGGGGTGTCCGCAGCGTCTACGGATACCCCGGGGACGGGATCAACGGCATCCTGGGAGCGCTCCGCCGCCACCAGGACCGGCTCCGCTTCATCCAGGTCCGGCACGAGGAGATGGCCGCCTTCATGGCCTGCGGCCACGCCAAGTGGACGGGCGAGGTGGGCATCTGCATGGCCACCTCGGGGCCGGGGGCGATCCACCTCCTGAACGGCCTCTACGACGCCCGGCTCGATCATCAGCCGGTGGTGGCGATCGTGGGCCAGGCCCCGGTCTCGGCGCTGGGCGGCGACACCCAGCAGGAGGTCGACCTGCTCGGCCTCTACAAGGACGTGGCCTCGGCCTACCTGCAACAGGCCAGCGACCCCTCTGCCATCCGGCATTGCCTCGACCGGGCGTTGCGCATCGCCGACGCCGAACGCACCGTGACCTGCGTGATCGTGCCCACCGACGTCCAGGAGATGGAGGCGGTGACCGAGCAGCCGCCCGGGCTCAAGGCCATCCACACCGGAATCGGGTACGCGCGCCCGCGGCTGGTGCCCGACCGGCGAGACCTGGAGCGGGCGGCGGCCGTGCTCAACGCCGGCAGCCGGGTGGCGATGCTGGTCGGCGCCGGCGCCCTGGACGCGACCGACGAGGTGCTCGCGGTCGCCGACCGGCTCGGGGCCGGCATCGCCAAGGCGCTGCTGGGCAAGGCGGCGGTGCCCGACGACGTCCCCTTCTGCACCGGGGCGATCGGGCTCCTGGGCACCCGGCCCAGCTGGAACCTGATGCAACGGGCGGACACGCTGCTGATGGTCGGCAGCTCCTTTCCTTACAGCAACTTCCTGCCTCCGACCGGCCAGGTACGCGGCGTGCAGATCGACCGAGCGCCCAGGATGCTGAGCCTGCGCTACCCGATGGAGGTCAACCTGGTCGGAGACAGCAAGGCGACGCTGGCGGAGTTGCTGCCCCTCCTCCAGCGCAAGCAGGATCGGGGCTTCCAGGAGGAGCTGATCCGGGAGGTCGAGGTCTGGTGGCGGTTGATGGAGGAACGGGGCCGGCCCGAGGAGCGCGACGACCGTCTCCGTCCCCAGGGCCTCTTCGCCGCCATCTCGCGACACCTGCCCGAGGGGGCGATCCTGAGCAGTGACTCCGGCTCTGCCGCCAACTGGTTCGCGCGCCACGTGCGCATCCGAAAGGGGATGAAGGCGTCGCTCTCCGGCAACCTGGCCACGATGGGGCCAGGGGTGCCGTACGCCATCGCGGCCAAGTTCGCCTACCCGGAGCGGGTGGCGGTGGCCATGGTCGGCGACGGAGCCATGCAGATGGGGAGCATGACCGAGCTGCTCACCGCCGCCAAGTACTACCGCACCTGGC
>JAJPKS010000125.1 GCA_021323605.1 Bacillota bacterium
TACCTGCTCTTCCAGGCGGTGCTGAACAACGACTACCCGCTGGTCCAGGGGATCTTCGTGGTCATCACCCTGGTCGTGCTGCTGGCCAACCTGATCGCGGACGGGGTGTACGTGCTGATCGACCCCCGTGCTCGCCAGGAGGCGTGAGGGGATGGGCACCCACGTCAACCGTCCCGCCCGACCAAGGCTGTGGGGGCTGCAGCTCCCGCGTTCGCCGAAGGTGATCGCGGGCCTGGTGATCCTCGGCGTCTTCGGCCTGCTCGCGATCGTAGGGCCGCTCATCGCCCCGTACGGCCCCGACTACCACCCCGCCAGCATCCAGCAGGCGGCCGCCCAGCACTGGGTGAAGCTCGTCAAGCCGCCCCCCGGCAGCCCCGGCCTTCGCTACCCGGTCCCGCTGCCTCCGTCCCCCGCCCACCTCCTGGGCACCACCTACTATGCCCAGGACGTTCTCTCCCAGCTGCTCTGGTCGGCGCGGGCGACGGTGGTGGTCGGCCTCCTCGCCGGCGCCATCGCGACCGCGCTGTCGATCCTGGTGGGTGTCAGCGCCGGCTACCTGGGGGGCAGGGCCGACGAAGGGCTCTCGCTCGCCGCCAACGTGTTCCTCGCCATCCCCAGCCTGCCCCTGCTCATCGTGCTGGCCAGCTACACGACCCGGGCCACCTCGGACGTCCTCGTCATCGCCCTGGTCGTGGCCGTGACCGGCTGGGCCTACGGGGCCCGGACGCTCAGGGCCCAGACGCTCTCCCTGCGCAACCGCGACTTCGTCGAAGCCGCCCGGGTCTCGGGCGAGCGAAGCCTGCGCATCATCCTGGTCGAGGTCCTGCCCAACCTGACCCCGATCGTCGCCTCCTCCTTCCTCTTCACCACCCTCTATGCGCTGGGCGCTTACGTGGCCCTCGCCTTCCTCGGACTGGCCGGCACCCAGTGGAACTGGGGGTGGATGCTGTTCTGGGCCCAGCAGCAGAGCGCCGTCATCAGCGGCTGGTGGTGGTGGTGGGCGCCGCCGGGTCTCTGCATCGCCCTGCTCGGCACGGGGCTGGCGCTGGTCAACTTCGGGATCGACGAGTTCATCAACCCCCGCCTGCGCACGGCAGGGCGGTCGGAGCGGGCCGCGCGCCGGGCCGGCCTCCGACTCCGGCAGCGGTTCGGCTTCACCCCGGTGCTGTCCCGCCCGCCGGCCGAGCCCGGCGGCACCCGGGCGGCGCCGGCGCCGCCCGGGACGGCGGAGCCCCTCCTCGAGATCCGGGGGCTCTCCGTCGACTACGGCTACGGCGGTGACGCCGTGCACGCGGTCGTGGACTGCGACCTGGTGCTGCGCCGGGGTCAGGTCCTGGGGCTGGCCGGGGAGAGCGGCAGCGGCAAGTCCACCCTGGCCCTGGCCGCGATCAGGTTGCTTCGCCCGCCGGGCGTGATCACCTCCGGCCGGGTCCTCTTTCACTCCCCGCCCACCGGCGGAGCGCGGCCTCGGAGCACGGACGTGCTGGCGGCGAGCCCGGAGGAGCTGCGGACGCTCCGCTGGTCCGAGGTGGCCGTGGTCCTGCAGAGCGCGCTCAACGCCCTCAACCCGGTCATCAACCTCGGAGCCCAGTTCGACGACCTGCTCCGGGCACACCGTCCGCACCTCGGCCCCGGTGAACGGCGGCGGCGGGCGGCGGAGCTCCTGGCCATGGTCGGCATCGACCCCGGCCGGCTGCGCAGTTATCCCCACGAGCTGTCCGGCGGGATGCGCCAGCGAGCCATGATCGCCATGGCCCTGGCCCTGGAGCCCCGGGTGGTGATCCTCGACGAGCCCACCACCGCGCTCGACGTCGTCACCCAGGCGGAGATCCTCCAGGAGCTGGTGAAGCTGCGCGACCGGATGGGATTCGCGGCGCTCTTCATCAGCCACGACCTCTCGCTGCTGGCGGAGCTGGCGGACGAGATCGCGATCATGTACGCCGGCCGGATCGTGGAGCGGGGGCCGGCGGCGTCGCTCTTTCGCGCCCCCCGGCATCCCTACACCGAGCGCCTGATCCACTGCTTCCCGCCCCTCCACGGGGCGCGCAGGCCGATGCAGGGCATCCCCGGGTCGCCGCCGGACCTGGCCGCCCTGCCCCCGGGATGTGCCTTCCATCCCCGCTGCCCCTGGGCGATGGAGCGCTGCATCCGGGACCTGCCCGGGCTGGAGGCGGTCGACGGCCCCGCCCGCGGGGTCCCCATCGGAACCGGTTCCGATGGGGCACCCGCTCGCGAGGTCGCCTGCTGGCTGCACCGGGACGGAGCCACGGTGCCGGCGGAGCTGGCCCTGTCCGAGACGGGAGAGGATCGATGAGGACCGGTGGTGCCGCTCCCCCTGAGACCACGATCGAGCCCCGCCCCCCGGTGCTCGCGGGCCGGGATCTCGCCAAGGGCTTCTGGGTGAGGCGCGGCCGCGGGCCGTTCGCCGGTCGCGTTCGCCTCGTGGCCGTGGACGGGGTGTCGATCGAGCTGGCCGCGGGCACGGTGACCGGCCTGGTCGGCGAGAGCGGGTCCGGGAAGACGACCGTGGTGCGGATGCTGGCCA
>JAJPKS010000478.1 GCA_021323605.1 Bacillota bacterium
CAGGAGCGCGAGCTCCGGCTGGAGCTGAAGCTGATCGCCGACGTCGGCCTGGTGGGAGCTCCGAACGCGGGCAAGTCTTCGTTGCTGCGGGCGGTGTCGGCGGCGACGCCGCGGGTGGCGGACTATCCCTTCACGACCCTCGATCCCCAGCTGGGGGTGGCGGAGCTGGTCGACGGGCGGCGGCTGGTGGTGGCGGACATTCCGGGCCTGATCGAGGGGGCGGCCGAAGGGGCCGGACTCGGTCTCCGTTTCCTGCGTCACGTGGAGCGGACCCGGGTGCTGGTGTACGTGGTCGATGGAGCCGTCGCCGATCCCTGGGCCCAGCTGCGGGCAGTTCGGCGCGAGGTGGGCCGTTACGCTCGCGAGCTGTTGCGCCGGCCGTCACTGGTGGTGGTCAACAAGCTGGACCTGCCCGAGGTTCGGGCCCTGCGATCGCGCAGCCGCCGACGAGGGGTGCTCTGGTGCTCGGCCCTCACCGGCGAAGGGGTGCCGGAGCTTCTGGAGGCGGCGGGGCGGTCGGTGGCCGCGGCCCCACCGCCGGCCAGGCTGGAACCCGCCCCGCCCGTCCGCCAGCTGCGGCCGAGGACGGCCCCGGAGCCCCCGGTCGTCGAACGTTGCTCCTGGGGGTACCGGGTCTCGGGGCCGGTGGTCGAGCGTCTGGTCGCCCGCACCCGTTTCGACTCCGAGGCGGCGCTGCAGCGCTTCCAGGTGGCCCTGGACCGGATCGGGGTCTCCGCGGCGCTCGAGGAGGCGGGGGCCGAGCCCGGCGATACGGTACGCATCGGCGAGATGGAGTTCGAATACCGGCCGTGAAGATCGGCATCGTCGGCGGCACCTTCGACCCCGTCCACGTTGGCCACGTCGCCATGGCGGAGGCGGCTGCCGCCTGCGCCGGGCTGGACCGGGTGATGCTGGTGCCGGCGGGGATACCGCCCCACCGCCGGCCGGCCGTCGCTCCGGCGGAGGACCGGCTGCGAATGTGCGAGCTGGCCGTTGCCGGTCACCCTCGCCTGGAGGTCTCGGACCTCGAGGTGCGGCGTGCCGGTCCCTCCTACACCGCCGACACCCTGCGCCAGCTGGCCGAGATGTGGCCGCACGACGAGCTCTACCTGGTCCTGGGCTGGGACGCGGCCCGCGAGATCCGTACCTGGCATCGTCCCGACCGGGTGCTGGCGCTGGTGCGGCTGGTGGTGGTCACCCGGCCCGGCTACCCGACCCCCACCCCTCAGGACCTCGCCCGGGCCGGGATCGACCCGGAGCGGGCCCTCCTCTGTGACGTCCGTACCCCGGACGTGGAGTCCACCGATATCCGGCACCTGGCCGGGCGAGGCGGCAGCCTGGCCGGGCTCGTGCACCCTGCGGTCGAGGCCTACCTGCGGGATCACGGCCTCTATGCTCGTCCGCGGGCGTCCGGCCCGGGCCGGAGTCGGGACGGCAAGACGTATGGACAGGACGCGGAGGGGGCATAATCCAGGTGTTGAACACGCTTTCACCGAAGGGCCTGGCCGAGCTGCTGGTCAGGGCAGCCGAGGACAGGAAGGCGTGGGATCCGGTGATCGTCGACCTGCGGGGCAAGACGACCGTCGCCGACTACTTCGTCATCTGCGACGGGGAGACGGACCGCCAGCTCCGCGCGATCGCCGATGCCATGTTGGAGCGAGCCCGGGAGCTCGACATCCGGCCGCTCAGCGTGGACGGCTACGAGGAGGCGACCTGGATCCTGCTCGACTTCGACTCGGTGCTGGCCCACATCTTCTTGCCCGGCGAGCGCGCCTACTATGATCTCGAGAGCCTGTGGGCGGACGCCGAGAGGAAGCGCAAAGCCTCCAGCTCCGCTCGCTGATTTGCTCGTGGTGCTATGCCAATTACCTGATAGGATTGCCCTCAGAAGTGACCAACGGGCGAGGTGAGCATTCCAGTGACGAGATCCGGGTCCTCTTCGTCGAGGACGATCCCACCGTGGCCCAGATGTACCGTCTCAAGCTGGAGCTGGACGGCTACCGGGTCATCATGGCCAGGGATGGCGAAGAGGGGCTCCGGCTGGCCGCGGAGGTGAGGCCGGACCTGGTCTTCCTCGACATCCGCCTCCCCAAGATGGACGGCTTCGTGGTCCTGGAGAAGCTGCGAACGTGCGAACTGACCCGTCACGTGCCGGTGGTGATCCTCTCCAACTACGGCGAGCAGGACCTGGTCGACCGGGGCCTCAAGCTGGGTGCCCTCGACTACCTGATCAAGAGCCAGACCACGCCCGCCCACCTCTCACGCAGCGTCGAGAGCTGGCTGAGGGACGGATGACGTGTCGAGGTCGGTGAGCACCCTCGACCCGGGCTTCGACCTCGACAAGCCCCTCTACACCATCAGCGTCGCCTCCGAGATCCTCGAGACCCATCCGCGGACCCTGATGCTGTACGAGGACGTTGGCCTCATCCAGCCATTCCGCACCAGCACCAACCGGCGACGCTACTCCCAGCGCGACATCCGCAAGCTCCAGGTCATCCAGTACCTCACCCGGGAGAAGGGAGTCAACCTGGCCGGGGTACGATACATCCTGTCCCTCTTCGAAATCCTGAAGAAGCGTGGTCTCGAGCCGCCAGCCGACCTCGCGGAGGTGTTCCGACGTTACGCCGAGATCGTCTGACCGGCCGTCCGGCACGCTGGCTCGACACCGAGTTGACAGTCGGCGTAAAATGCTGGCAGCCGAGCAAGTGAGTCTTCTCGAGCCCTCCCTCCTTTCTTAGGGTCCTCCGCCGTCCTGGGTGGAGGACCTTCCTGTTTTTCCGGTTTTTTTCGGCCCCGTTCTCGGGGTGGCGACCGGTCTCGTCCCTCCCGGCCGCGCCGGGGTGGCCGAGGGCGTACGCTCTTGGGACCGTGACCCGCGACGTCGGCATCGACCTCACCGCCTGCTGGCGCCCCCGCGTCGGCATGGTGACCCTGGCCCTGCAGCTCACCTCGCACCTCCTCGACGCCGGTGCCCATCGCTACACCTTGTTCTGCAGCCGGGAGCGGCCCGCCGGTCTCGAGGGCGTGCCCTGCCGGGTCGTCCTCTCCCCCTACCGGCACGAGCTCGTGAACAAGCTGCGGTGGTTGCCTCGGGTGGAAGCCGAGGCCGGACTCGACGCCATGTTCTATCCCTACTGGCCCTGCCCGCCCCGGCGACGTCGGGACGCGCCCCCGGTTGCGGTGGAGATCCACGACCTGGCCTTCCGGGTTCGGCCGGACGAGGTGCCCTGGCAGCAGCGCGCCTACATGGGCAGCCTCGTACCTCCGGCGTTGCGCCGGGCCGCCCGGGTCCTGGTCCCATCCGAGGCGACCCGCCGCGACCTCTTGGTGCACTACCCCGTGCCCGGCCTCGAGGAGCGCATCTGCGTGGTCCCCGAGGGCTGGAGCCTGGGCGGGGTGGAACCGGGTCGGTTGCCCGGGACGCTCCGGCCCGGCTTCCTCCTGGCGGTGGGCACGATCGAGCCGCGCAAGAACTACGGTCGTCTCCTCGCCGCCTATCGCCTCCTCAAGGCCCGCGGGGTGGCCCCGCCCCTGGTCGTGGTGGGCCGTCCGGGCTGGGCCTGCGGGAGGACGCTGGCCGACCTTCGCGCCGAGCCGGGCGTGCATCTGCTCGGGCACGTGGACGACGCCACGCTCCGGGCGCTCTACCGGGCGGCCGCGGTCCTGGCCTTCCCCAGCCTGTACGAGGGCTTCGGTCTGCCCCTGCTGGAGGCGATGGCGGAGGGCCTGCCGGTCGTGGCCGGCGCCGCCGGGTCCCTACCCGAGCTGGCCGGAGGAGCGGCCGTGCTCGTGGAGCCCACGGACGTGGAGGCGATCGCCGACGGCCTGTGGCGGGCGCTCTGCGACTCGGAGCTGAGGGCACGGCTCTCGACGGCGGGCCGGGCCCGGGCGGCGGAGTTCACCTGGGAGCGGGCGGCCAGGGCCACGGCCGCGGCCCTGGACGAGGTCATACTTGGTTCGTGTCCTGCGCCGGCGCTGCGCCGACCGATGGCTTCGGACTCCGATGCCCCGGCGAGGAGGTCCGACCGACCGCCGGCGCACGTCGCTGGATGCGTCCGCCCTGGCGCCGTCCCGGAGCCCGGTCCGCGGGCCGGCTCCCTCCGGCGCCCGCCGTCCGCCGATCACCCCCCGGCGGGGGAGGCTAGGAGAGGCGGTGGCGAGGATCGGTGAGGATCCGGCCGGCGGCCCCCGCCGGCCAGGCGACACGAGCCCGAGATGGAGCGGCGCGGACGGGGACGGACGGCGGTGACAGAGCCGGGCCGGCTGCGCGTGCTGGTGGACGCCGATCGCGAGGAGGCCGGGGTCGCGGCCCTGCTGCACTACCTGGAGGCCGGACGCCGCTTCGAGATCGACCCGTCCTCGCGGCTCCGGCCGGCCGGCCACCAGCTGGTGCTGGTGGTCGGGGATCGGCCGCCGGACGCCGAGGAGGTGGCCGCCCTGCGTGACCACCTGCGGGCAGGCGGAGGCGTGGTGGTGCTGGGTGGCGCCCTCGCCACCTGGCTGCGGGAGCCGGCGCTGGCGGCCCTGGCCGGTTGCACCTCAGGCGAACAGGCGCCCTTCTCCGAGCTGCGCGTGCGGCCCGTGCCCGGTCGGGCGGTGTCGGCCCGGCTCGACGAGGAGGTGCTGCTGAGGGACCGCCCCTGGCTGGGTTGCGCCCCACCGGACGCCGAGCCGCTGATCACCGTCCCCTGGCGCTTCCGGGACGAGGTGGTCGGCTTCCGCCTCGAGGCGGGAGCCGGACGTCAGGTCTGCCTGGGGCTGGGTTCCTCGCCCGCCCTGCTCGCCGAGCCCGCCTTCCAGCAGCTCGTGCACCGCTGTCTGTGCGCGGCCGCCGGCCTCGAGGCCACCCCCACGCTGGGGGTGGGGCTCTATGGTTACGGCGCCATTGGCCGCGAGCACGCCGAGGCCGTGGCCGCCACCGAGGGGCTGGAGCTGCGGCGAATCTGCGATCGCTCACCGGAACGACGCGCAACCGCCGAAGCCCGCCACGGGACGTCCACGTGCGCCAGCCTCGACGCCCTGCTCGGCGATCCCTCGGTGGACGTGGTGGTGGTGGGACTTCCTCCCGCCGCCCATGCCCGGAGCGTGCTGGCCTGCCTGACGGCGGGAAAGCACGTGGTCTGCGAGAAGCCGTTCGCGATCCGGGAGGCGGACGCCGAGCGCATGGTCGCCGCCGCCGAACGCTCGGAGCGGGTGCTGACCGTCTACCAGAGCCGGCGCTGGGACCCGGACTTCCTCTTGACCAGGCGCCTGCTCGACCGGCGCCGGATCGGGTCCCCCTTCTACATGGAGTCCTTCATCGGGGGCTTCTCGCATCCGTGCAGCTACTGGCACAGCCACGAGCCGATCTCGGGCGGGGCCGTCTACGACTGGGGATCGCACTACCTCGACTGGGTGCTGCTGCTCTTCCCGGGCGAGGTCGTGCGGGTCCGGGCCAGCGCCCACAAGCGCGTCTGGCACGACGTCACCAACGCCGACCAGGTACGGGTCGACCTGCGCTTCGCGGGCGGGGAGGAGGCGAGCTTCCTGCAGTCCAACATCGCGGCCGCCCTGAAGCCCAAGTGGTACGTGCTGGGCACGGAGGGTGCCATCGTGGCCGACTGGCGGCTGGAGACGGTGAAGAGCCGGTCCTGGACCGGTGACCTGCTCGAGGCCCGTCTGCAGCCGGCCGAGTCGCCGGCGCTGGTCCGGGTCTACCGGCCGGACGGCGACGGGGCCGCGGTCGAGGTTCCTCCGCTGCCGGCCCGGCCGCGCAACGCCTTCTACCGCAACCTGGCCGATCACCTCCTGCTGGGCGAGCCGCTGGCGGTCGACCCGCGGGAGGCGTGGCGCAACGTGGCCGTGATGGAGGCGGCCACGCGCTCGATCGCCGCCGGGGGCCGCGAGCAGGACGTTCGCATATGAGTCGCGGCGTTCGCTGGGGGATCCTGGGCACGGCCTGGGTGGCGGATCGGGCCCTGCTCCCGGCGCTCCGGGCTGCCCGGGGGGCGGAGCCGCTCGCCGTCGCCTCCCGGACCCCGGCACGGGCCCGGGCGATGGCCGCCCGGCACGGCGTCCCCCGGGTGCACGCCGGCTACGAGGACCTGCTCGCCGACCCGGAGGTGGACGCCGTTTACCTGCCCTTGCCCAACTCCCTGCACCGGGAGTGGACGCTGCGGGCGCTGGAAGCGGGCAAGCACGTGCTCTGTGAGAAACCGCTGGCCCTGGACGCGGCCGAGGCGCGGGAGATGGCCGCCGCCGCCCGCGGGCACGGCCGGCTGCTGATGGAGGCGGTCATGTACCGCTTCC
Organism: Bacillota bacterium; assembly: GCA_021323605.1. Lineage (GTDB taxonomy): Bacteria > Chloroflexota > Dormibacteria > Dormibacterales > Dormibacteraceae > CADDZO01. The sequence continues at coordinate 6,289 of JAJPKS010000478.1, forward strand.
ACCCGGCCATGGGGGAGCTGGTCGCGTCCCTCGCCGGTACCCGTCTCCGCTTCCTGCAGGCGGCCTTCGGCTTTCGTCTGGACGCGGCCGCGGTCCCGGGCAACTACCGCCTCCGGCCCGAGTTGGGGGGCGGGGCGCTCCTCGACGTCGGCTGCTACCTGGTCGACCTCGCCCGCTGGCTGCTCGGCGAGCCGGCGGAGGTGGATGCCGTCTGGCACCGGGGGCCGAGCGGCGTCGACCTCTCCTGCACCGCCGTCCTCGGCTTCTCCGACGGGGCCCAGGCCGCTCTCCACGCCAGCCTGGAGTGCGCCGAGCACCAGGAGCTGGTCGCGGTCCACGGAGGCGGGGTGGTGCGGCGGGACCGTCCCTTCACCGCCTGGCGGGACCCCCACGACCCCTATCAGCTCATGGTCGAGGCCTTCTCCGCCGCCGTCCTCGACGGAGGCCCGCCGCCGCTGCCGCTGGAAAGCTCGATCGCCACCCTGGAGGTCCTGGACCGCATCCGCGCCGCCGCCGAGGCGCGGTCGAAGGGCCGAGCGCGGACGGACGGCGTGGGGGCGGCCGGGGCCTGAGCGTCGGGCGGCATGTGGCGCGTCCGGACGTTCTCGGTCGTGTTAGGCTGCCTCTACATGAGGTGGCTGACGAGACTTCGACCGGACGGTTCAGATCCAGATTCGGTAGATCGTGTCGCCCTCCACCAGCTGTTTCGGGTCTGGGCGGCCCTTGCCTCCGATGGAGCCGTCACGTCGCCGGTACTGGTGGGCCAGGGCGACCAGCTGGCCCGTGATCCGATCGTAGTAACCGAGCAGCTGGCTCCGGGTGCACCTCGGCTCCCGGGCTCGGGGCGGGCTGGGGTGGGCTTCCCGAAGCACCCGCACGAGCAGCTCCCCTCGTGCCGCCCGCTCCACGCAGGCGGCGTGGTTGAAGCGGCGACGGAGTTCCTCGGCGGATACCCGCACGACCCTCATCTCGGGAGCGACCGATGAGCGCCACGGAGCAGCACCTCGAGCTGTTGAACCGCTTGGTCGACTACCTCGAGGGCCGGACGTCCCTTGCCGCTCTGGAGGAATGGCTCGCCCCGCTTACGGTTCAGGTCATGGGGCGAGGCCCCTGGCCGCTCGATCACCTGCTTCAGGCCGTGGAGCTCGGCCTGGCCGAATACACCGCCGGGCACCGCTCCGAGGTAGAGCTTCGGGAGCAGCTCGCCTCCCTGGCTCGGAACTGCATGCTCGAACTCACCATCGACGGTGGGCAAGAAGCGCCGATGCAGGTTGCCGACACGACCAGCAGCGTGATCAGTGACATCCCCCCCTTCACAGCTGGGGAGGAGCTGTCGTCGTTACAATTTGGTACACAATTCGCAACGGCATTCGTGTGAGCAGCTCACCATCTAGCCGGACGTCGAACCAATAGATCCCCTCCTCTCGCGCCTGCAGATTCATCTGCAGGCGAAGGTTGACGCCACGGTCGTCGTCACCCTCCAGCAACACCGGCACCGACACGCTGGGAAGCTTGAGCCCGGAGGGCGCTTTGGGAATCAGTTCCAGGCGCCGGCTGCCCCGAGCGGGTCCGTTCTTCAGCGCGATCAGGGCGATCAATCTGATCCCGACTGATGGCATCGGTGGTGCCTCCGCGCCCGGTGGTGCCTGCCCCTGGACCAGGATCCGGTCGACGATCCGAATCGCGCTCAGGACCCCGTCCTTTTCCTCCAGAACGCGCTCACAGAGGAAGGCGCTCGACAGGTAAGGACCGGTGGAGAGATCGCCCATGCCAGAGGAGTGTAGCGACGGGCCTCAGGCATCCGCTGGGAGCCCTGCTCGGTCGCACGTCTCCGCCCGGACACCCCGAGGTAGAGAGCATGACCCACCTGCGGGCGAGGCGGTAAGGCCCCAGGGCGCTGGAACGATACCGACCATCCGCTCCGCTTTCCCGGGTACCCTGACCTCGTGGACCCCGATACCCGGTGTCTCGATCCCGATCGGACGCACACCTTCCGCCTCCGCATCGTCCTGGGGCAGGTGACGCCCATCGAGGCGGAG
>JAJPKS010000348.1 GCA_021323605.1 Bacillota bacterium
CCCGTCGACACCGGCGGTAGATCCGCACCGCGCCCTCGAAGTCGGCCGTCGCCTCGAAGCGGAGCAGGTGGAAGCGGAGCAGCAGCCGGCGCAGGTCGGCTTCTCGCCCCGCACCGCGGGCTCCGACCAGGACCTCCATCATCACCGGTTCGGTGACCGCCACCGGTCCCTCGGCGGCGATCAAATCGGTGAGGCGGCGATCCACCGGGCTTCCCGTGGCCCGGTCGCCAGTCGGTCACACCGTTCGGCCCGGCCTGGGCGGGCTGGGCCCGAGCGGTGCTGGACACGCTGGTGGAGGTGGGAGCGATCCGAGGCGATGGCCGGGTGACCAGGCTGCACGCCATCACCGGCAGACATCGCCGCCCAACTGCCCGTCCGTCCAGGAACCGTGGTGAACCCCACCGGGAAGGGACCGATCCCGTGTGCCGGCCGTCCGGTCCCCCCGGATCGGCGCTGGGATAGGATGTCGTCGCCGGGTCGCGTGTCGGTGGGTGCGAGAGCGTCCGTAACGGACCGTCGATCGGGAGGTGAGAGGTGAGAGATGGGACGCAGGAGCCTGTTCTGGCGGATGGTGCACCTCTACTACCTGGGCCGGGCGCTCAGCAAGGGGCCCGGGTACCTCGCCGGCTACGAGGCCCGGCGCTACACGCGCAAGGCCGCCTATCGAGCCACCCGGGGCTGGGGTCGGCCGCGACGGCGGCGGCGATAGAGCCAGAGGCGGCCTTGCCCTGAGGCCGCGCTGGCCACCGGCTACCGGCCGAAGCGTAGGGTCTCCCGGCCGGGTTGGGTCGCACACTCGGTCCGATGGGGCTCCGCGTAGGCCCGGTCCATGGCATCCCGGGCCCGCAGCATGCGCCGGTGGCACTCCTCGACCGTGCGGCTCATCGTACCCCTCCGGCTCGGTACGGCGCGTTCGCGAGCCGCCGGTACCCGCCCGCGTCGCCGGGCTGCATCGCCCCACCGCCGGGATGCCCTGGATCTGATGGCGCCGGGCCAGGTGGGAGTTCGCGGCCGCGCTCGGGTTGGCCGCATGACCTGACCGTCCCACACCCTCCGGATCCACCTGGCGACGGTGGCCGGCAACGTGACCGGGGCCCGGTGGCCGCCGTCTTGGTCCGGGTCGCGCTCTGTTAAGCTATCCCCCTCCCAGGGAAGGGGACCGAGTGGAGAGCGGGGCGTCCGCCGCTTCGTCACCCGAGTGTATGGCGCGGGAGAGGGGATGATGCGATTGCGGGGACGCTACTATGCCTGGGTACCGTTCTGGCCCGCGACGCTGCGTGCCAAGGTGCTCCTGGTCGGAGGCTGCGGCGCCGTCGGGCTGGGCGTCTGGATCGCGCAGGCCGCGCTCTGGTCCTCGGATCGGAATCCGGCGCGGTGGGTTCTGTGGACGGGCTCGCCCGTGGTCCGGGGACCGGTGGGGCTGGTGGCCGAGCTGGCCATGCTCACCTGGCTGCTGCCGATCCCCCCCATGCTGATGGGGTTTCTCGGCTACCTCCTGCTCGGATCTCCGGCTCCGGCCCTGGAGCTCCGCTCGATCCCGCAGCGTGTGTGCTTCCGGATCGTGTCGCGGGGACAGAACCGGGACGTGCTCAGAGAGACGGTCGAGAACCTGCTGGAGGTGATGGGCGTTCTGCCCCTCTTCTCCTACGCGGTCGAGGTCGTGACCGATCTCGCGGTGGCCTGGCCGGCGCCCAGACACGTGCACTTCCTGTGCGTGCCGGCCGGCTACCGGACCAGGTCCGGCGCTCGCCACAAGGCCCGGGCGCTCCAGTACGCGCTGGAGGTGTCGCCCGTCGCCCCCTCCGACTGGCTCGTTCACCTGGACGAGGAGACCCAGCTCACGCCGTCGGCGGTGGTCGGGATCGCGCAGGCGATCGACGAAGAGGAGCGGAGCCAGGAACACCGGATCGGGCAGGGGGCCATTCTGTACCACCGTCGCTTCGGGTTGGGGTTCAAGGCCCTCCTCCTCAGCATGGCCGACATGGTGCGGACGGGAGACGATCTCGGCCGGTTCCACCTCCAGCATCAGCTCGGGCTGCCCCTCTTCGGCCTCCACGGTTCGTACATCGTGGTCCGCAACAGCGTTGAGCGGGAGGTCGGCTTCGACCTCGGCCCGGAGGGCAGCGTCACCGAGGACGCCTTCTGGGCGCTGGCCCAGCTCGGTCGAGGCCGGCGCACGCGCTGGGTGCACGGCTACATGGTCGAGCAGCCACCTGCCCGCATCCGCGACTTCCTCCGCCAGCGCCGCCGCTGGCTGTGGGGGCTGCTCCTGGTCCTGCGCCACGCGCCGGCCCCGTGGTGGACGAAGCTCGGCATGGGGGTCTGCGTGTTCAGCTGGGCCTTGTCCTGGGTCGGTCTGCTCACCGTGTACGGCGACCTGGTCGTGGGCCAGCTGGCCTGGTGGCCGGTGCGGCTGAGCGGCGACGTCTGCGTTGCGCTCTACGCGGCCTGCTACGTCATCGGGCTCCGCGAGAACCTGCACTACGTCGGCGTGTCGCGCTGGAAGCGCTGGCCGCTGTACCTGGTCGAGCTGGCCTGTCTGCCGGTCTTCGCGTTGCTCGAGGGGGCCGCCGTCGTCTACGGGCTGGCCACGCGAGGGGGAGGAATGGGTTTCCACGTGATCAGCAAACCTGCCACGCGGAGAGGAACCCATGAGAGGAAGGAGTCTGTTACCGCTCCTGGTCGTCGCCCTGGTTGGGATGGGAGCCTGGTCGGTCACGCTCGGCCTGCCGGCCCTCCACCACCGGCGACCGGCCGCAGCTGAGCGCACGGCGAGGCCGCTGCCGCCTGCGCTTCCGCCCCCACCCTGCGCCCCGGCGCCCTCTCCGCCCGGCAGCTGGCAGGCCGGGGTCGATCTCCTGCTCGACGGCGTCGCGCCCGCCTACGGCGCCCCTGGCTACCTGTCCGACGTGGCCCGGACCCTCCGGCGGCTGCGAGGGGACGGGATCGACAGCCTGATCGTCAACGTGCCGATCTACCAGGACGACCTCAGCGCCTCGGTCGTGCACACCGGGCCGGCGACGCCCTCGGACGCCCTTCTCGCCGGCGTGGTCGGGATGGCGGAGCGATGCGGCATGCGGGTGGCGCTCCGCCCGCTCATGCAGGAGCAGCCCTTCGCCGGAAAGGCACGGAGCCAGATCGTGCCCGCCGACGTGAGGGGATGGTTCGCCAGCTATCGGGCCCTCGTCCAGCGCTACGCCCGGCTGGCGCAGAGGTGGGGCGTCGAGGCGTTCATCGTGGGGACGGAGTTCGACTCGATGCAACGCGACGTGGCCGGCTGGGAGGCGGTGATCGGGGACGTGCGGGCGGTGTTCCACGGCCGGGTCGGCTACAGCAGCAACGCCGGCGACCGCCCCTACGGCGAGCTCATGGACGTGCCCTTCTGGGACAGCCTGGACTTCATCGGGGCCGACACCTACCCCCTGATCCCGGCCGCGGACGGGAATGAGGAGAGCATGACGAGCTGGCTCACCGGCTGGTACGGGCAGCTCCACCAGGCCGCGGTGCGGATCGGGAAGCCGCTGGTGGTGACGGAGACCGGCGTCATCCCGCGGCAGGGAGCCTATACCCGGCCGTCGCGCTGGGCCTCGAGCGCGCCCCTGGATGCCGGCGAGCAGGCCGCCTACTACGCCGCCACCTGCCAGGCGGCCCGACCGGTGGTGCAGGGGATCTACTGGTGGGCGGTCCGTCCCGACCCCGCCTCGGAGCCGCCCGGGGGGTTCGAGCCCCTGGGCCAGCCCGCTGAGGCCGAGCTCAGGGCGTGCTCCACCTGAGCTCGAGCGGGGCGGCCGGCGATGGGTTCGCGGGGCGGTCGGGGCGGGAGACTTCGCTCAGGACCTCTCGTCGTCGGCCGCCCGGCGCCGCGGCACCGAGCGTCGGTGGTTCGGTCAGCGACCGAACAGCGTCATCTCGTACCTGCCCAGGTCTGCCAGCAGGGCCGGAACGTGGAGCCCGCCGGCGAGCGACTGCACCGCGTGCCAGAAGGCGTCCGCAACCGGTCCCTGCCAGAGCAGGAAGAAGACGACCAGGATCCCCAGGTTGCCGAGGCGGGCCGCCGTCAGCCGCGTCTCCCAGGAGAGCAGAGGGGCGAGGATTCCGAACCCGTCCAGCGGCGGGATGGGAAAGAGGTTGAGCAGCAGCGCGCCCAGCTCGAGGACGACCAGGAAGGCCAGTGCCGCCCAGAAGGCCAGGTGGTGGATCGCGTCCTCGAGGCTGCCGAGCCCGAGCAGGAACGGGAGCGCCGCCGCCAGCGCGAAGAGGAGCGTGGCCAGGGGTCCGGCGGCCGACACCAGCGCATCCCAGCCCTTGCCGCGCAAGGCCGAGCGGTCGACATAGACCGCGCCTCCCGGCAGCCCGACGCCTCCGAGCAGGACGAAGGCCATCGGCAGCACGACGCTGAGCACCGGGTGGGTGTACTTCAGGGGGTTCAGGGTCAGATAGCCGGCCTCCACCACCGACCGGTCCCCGCCCAGGTAGGCCGCGACCGCGTGCCCGAACTCGTGCAAGCACAGGGAGGTGATCCAGCCGGCGACCACGAACAGCGCCGTCACCCATCGCAGCAGCGCCGCCGGGACGCCGACGTACAGGGCGACGCCGGCCGCCACCATCACCGCCGCCGGGAGGATGCCGAGGGGACCCACACGGACCGCCTCTCGGAGCGAGGGCAGGGGTGCCGATCGCAGCCGCTGGGTCTGCCGGGCGGTCGCCGGCCCCTGAAGGTAGGTCCGCAGGTCGTACAGGCCGATGCCCTCTCGCCGAAGGAACTCGGAGGTCGTCGGGATGTCCGTGTACAGCAGGGCCATGAAGAGGTGGATGAGGTCGGTGCGCTTGTGGCCGAGGAGGATGGCTTCACGGTAGGCGCAGTTGCGCACGTGCTCGCAGCTGGCCGGCTGGCTCTCGGCCGGGACCCGCTCCCGCAACGCCACCGGGTCGGCACCGATGGCCCTCAGGGCCGCCGCTACCGAGCCGTCAGGAACCAGGAGCCGTCGGAGCAGGTCGAGAGGACTGGTCGACGCCCTCAGCACGGCGGTGGCCTGTCCGGTCAACGGGACCAGCTCGGAAACCGACAACGATCGAACCTCCCCTCTTGTACGTGGTGTGGCGTGCGCACATGGTGACGCAATCGACCGTCCGGTGCGGCGGATGGTCGATGGACAAAGCGTCCCGCCCTGATCCGGCACCGGCCTCCGGCGATCGATGGGATGGTACGGGGTCCGATCCCTGTCCCGGTGACGCGCCGGGCGGCCGCGGCCGCCGGCCTGGAAGCGACGGCGGGAGGATGGCGGCGGTGGCGGGGCGGCGTAGCGTGGGGTGCCTCATCCGAGCCGGCCGTGTCCACGGCAATGGTCGCCATCCGGCGACGACCGGGAGGACGAACCGTGGCCCTCCGACCATCACCGAGACCCGCTCGCCATGGCGAGGGGGTCGACTCGGCTGCGCGGGCGCGATCGGCGCCCGGCGCGGTCCGGTGCATGTGGGCCTCGGCGAGGCGGTGACCGGGCCGGAACGACCGGCGACGGGCTGGCTGCACTACGCCAGCGGAGCGGGCCGGTGGGTGATCGTCGCCACCGTGCTCGGCTCGGGGATGGCCGCCCTGGACGCCACCGTGGTGGGCATCGCCCTCCCCACCATCGGCCGCCAGCTCCACGCCGGCGTGGCCGCCCTGCAGTGGGTGGTCACCGGCTACGCGCTCACGCTCACCGGCCTGCTCCTCCTGGGCGGGGCGCTCGGCGATGGCTACGGGCGCCGGCGGGTGTTCATGGCCGGGACGGTGTGGTTTGCGCTCGCTTCGCTCGGCTGCAGCCTGGCCCCGAACGCCCCGACCCTGATCGTCGCCCGGGCGCTTCAGGGCGTCGGCGCCGCCCTGCTGACCCCGGGCAGCCTCTCCATCCTCCAGGCCTCGTTCGTCCCCGACGATCGATCCCGGGCGATCGGCGCCTGGTCGGGCCTGGGCGGGTTGGCGACCGCCGTCGGCCCCTTCCTGGGCGGGTGGTTGATCAGCGCCCTGTCCTGGCGGCTGATCTTCCTCATCAACCTCCCCTTGGCCCTGGGCGTGGTCGCCATCTCGGCCCGCTACCTCCCCGAGTCGAGCGACCCGACCGCCTCCCGCCGGCTGGATGCCCCGGGTGCGGCCCTGGTCACGCTGGGCCTGATCGGGGTCGTCTACGGTCTCATCCAGGGGCCCGAGCTCGGCTGGGGATCGCCCCTCACCCTGACCGCCCTGCTGGGCGGGGCCGGGCTGCTGCTCGCCTTCGCGCTGGTCGAGGCGCGCGGGGCCCACCCCATGCTCGCCCCGGCCATGTTCCGGTCGACGCAGTTCTCGGCCGCCAACGCCGTCACCTTCGTCGTCTACGGGGGCCTGGGTGGGGCCCTGTTCCTGCTCCCCATCCAGCTCCAGCAGGTCGCCGGCTACAGCCCGCTCGCCGCCGGCGCCGCCCTGCTGCCGGTCACGTTCCTGATGCTCGTCCTGTCATCCCGCTCCGGCGCCCTGGCGGCCCGGATCGGCCCCCGGCTCCAGATGTCGGTCGGGCCCCTGGTGGTCGCCGCCGGCCTGGCCCTCTCCGCCCGGATCGGCGCCTCCGCCGGGTACGTCACCGACGTCCTCCCGGCCGTGGCCGTTCTGGGGCTGGGCCTGGCCATCACCGTGGCGCCGCTGACCTCGACCGTGCTGGCGGCGGTGCCCGCGGAGCACAGCGGCATCGCCTCGGCCGTCAACAACGACGTGGCCCGGGCCGCCGGCCTCGTCGCCGTGGCCGTGCTGCCGGTCGCGACCGGCATCACCGGGGACAGCTACCTCCACCCCGAGGCCTTCTCCTCCGGGTTCCACCTGGCGGTGCTCCTCGCGGCCGGGGCCTGTGCCCTGGGGGGCCTGCTGGCGGGGGTGACCATCCGCGGCCCGGCCGGCGGCCGGCCGGGCCGCGAGGAACGCGGGCTGCACTGCGCCCTCGAGGCCCCTCCCCTGCGCGGGGACGATCGCCCGCCGGGCCGGTGACCCGGCCCCGGGCCGCTCGACCCGACCCCCGCCCCTCGAAGCCGGGACCCGGTCCTGGGGCCGGCTCCGGGTCACCGGAGGTGGTCCGAGGGGCCGGGGCAGCTCACCTGCCCTCGGAGGCTTCGTACAGGAACCAGACCCGCCGCTCGGCCTCGTCGATGAACGTCTCCAGGAGGCTCGTGCTGGCGACGTCGCCAGCAGCCTCGCACGCCTGGTGAGCGCGGCGCATGCGCTCGGCCAGGGCCCGGTTGTCGTCCATCAGGATGCGGAGCATCTCCTGTGGCTCGACGAAGGCCCGGTCGTCGTCGGTGATCCTCCGCAGCCGCGCCACCTCTCCGAGCGAATGGATGGTCGGCTGCCCGAGCTTTCGCGATCGCTCGGCCAGCACGTCGGTGACCGCCAGCACCTGGTCCGCCTGCTCGTCGAGCAGGAGGTGGTAGTCGCGGAAGTGCGGCCCGGAGACGTGCCAGTGGAAGTTCTTGGTCTTCAGGTACAGCGCGAACGCGTCCGCCACCAGGGGGTTCAACGCCTCCGCCACCGACCGGCGCGCGTCACCGGCGAGGTCGCTGGGCGTGGCCAGCCGTTCCGCCACGGGGACCTGGGACATCCGATCTCTCCTCCAAGCTCAACCTGTGCCGACGGCGGGGAGTGGGCCGCGCCGGATCGGTCGCCCGGCCAGTGGAACCCCGGGGGCCGCCGGATCGAGGCCGGGCCGGCGTCGGGTCGAGGGGCTGGGTGGGACGGCCGGGCGCCGGCGGCTCCGACCTCCTCGCCCCCGCATGGCTCGACCTGACTCGCCCTCGATCACGCAGCCGCGGCGCGGTCGCCTCACCTCGACCATACGCGCCCGCTGGCGCCGCCGGGGCGTGCGGGGGCCGACGCCTGGGCGAATCGTTGGGCGCCCAACCGGTGCCCGCGCCGTGGAGGAGGCGCCGGGGCCGGACCGGGAAGGTGGTCCTCGGGCCAGGTCCAGGGCACCCCCGGGCGGCTCCTCCTCGCCCCGCCGGGCTGCGGACGGCGCCGCGGCACGCGGACGGCCGGAGGGCGCGTTTCCCGGCGCCGGGTGCGACAATCGCTGGTGGAGGGAGCCATGCACCGGATCTCGATCCCCGACACCGTGCTCGACGCCATCAGGAGGCAGCGGGGGAAGCTCTTCCGCTTCGAGCGCCTGGTGGGGCCCAGGACCGCGCTGGTGGTGATCGACCTGCAGAACTGCTTCATGCTCCCCGGCATGCCGGTCGAGGTGCCGACCGCCCGTGAGATCGTCCCCAACGTCAACCGGCTGGCGGCGGCGGTCCGGGCCGCGGGTGGCACGGTGGTGTGGATGAAGATGACCCTGGAGGGACAGCAGGAGAGCTGGAGCGTCTTCTTCGCCGGCGACCGGCGCCGGGCCACCCTGGAGCAGCTCACGCCCGGCGCCCTCGGTCATGAGCTGTACGCCGGTCTGGACGTGCGCCCCGACGACCTGGTGGTCCCCAAGACCCGCTACAGCGCCTTCATCCAGGGTTCATCCGACCTCGACCGGCGGCTCCGGGACCGGGGCGTGGACACGGTGATCATCGCCGGGACGCTCACCAACGTCTGCTGCGAGTCCTCGGCGCGGGACGCGATGATGCTCAACTACCGGGTGGTGTTCGTCTCCGACGCCAACGCCGCCCTCAGCGACGCCGAGCACAACGCCACCCTGGCCACCGTCTTCCGGACCTTCGGCGACGTCGAAACCACCGACCAGGTGATCGAGCGACTGGTGACCGCCGATCGGGAGCTGCCCGCGGCCGGGGCCACGGTCTGAGGCACAGGCCGGCCCTCGATCCCGGCTGCGCCGGTCGGCACACGGGCGGAGACGGGCCGGCCGGGGTCGGCCGGCCGGTCGGGCCTGTATCGGGCAGGCCGTACGGCCGACCGGGACCGCGATCGGAGTCGGGGACGAGCCCGGGGACCGGGCGCGGGAGGCGCGCCGGTGGCCGCTCTCCCACGGTGGCCGGTGTCGGGGTGTCGCACAGGTCGGCTCCTGGCTGGCGGCCATCGCCGGCATCGGGCGGCCAGCTCCTGGAGGAGAGTTGGCTACCGATCGATCGTTAGACAGCCGCCGGTGCGAATCGCCGTTCGGGCTTGGGTGCGGCGTGGTCGCGACCGCTCTCGGCGGGGTCGCCGACTACCCGGCGGTTGCCGCTCCCCAGCCCCGGAGCATGGCCACGGCGGCGTCGCCGTAGCGGGCGGCCATCCGCTCCAGGTCGCTCCGGTCCCGCGGTTTGAACCAGTGGCCGAGCCCGCTGATCATGTCCAACACGGCCATGGCCGCGAGCTTGGGATCGGGCACGGAGAAGACGCCCTCCCGGCAGCCCCGCTCGATGGTCGCGGCCATGGCGTCGCGGTACTGACGTCGAAGGGCGTTGATGGGGGCCTGTAGCTCACGGGGCAGGCTCCGTCGCTCGCGCGAGGCCACGCGCACCTGGGACCAGCGCCGGTTGGAGAAGAGGATCTCGCTCCGGATGGCGGCGCGGATGGCGGCCTCGGGGGACCGGTCCGCCCTCAGCTCGGGCAGGACCTCCAGGTTGAAGTCCCGCTGGAAGCCGTAGCAGATCTCGAAGAGGATCCGCTCCTTGCTCGGGAAGTGGTGGTACAGGGAGGAGGGACGCACCGCCACCTCCTCGGCGATGTCCCGCATGCTGGCCGCGTCGTAGCCCTTCTCGGCGAACAGGCGCGCCGCGTGCTCCAGCATGTCGTCGCGACTGCGTCCCTCCGGCCGGTCCCGCAGGCTCGCCGTCATCGCCGAGGTCCACCCACCTGCTGCCTTGACACTGCCCCGCTTGGGAATTATATTCCCGCACGAACGATCGTTAGGTTGACCGCCCTGGGGAGGGAAGGATGGTGAGGCGGCGAAGGGGGTCCGGATGGCCGAGGTCGAGCCGCCGCTGCGGCTCCCCCGGTCAGGCCGGATCGGCGCTCCCGGTCGTGCCGCCGCCTCCGCACGGCGGTTCCGGGTGGTCGCTGGCACTCCTGCCCAACCACGGACTCCGCCGTCGGGACGCCGGCCACGGCGCCAAAGGGGCGTCCGGGCACGCTCACCCGTCTCGACCCCGGCCGCGGGCCGCCGGCCGCCCGGCGTCCACGTTCTCCACGACCAGGAAGAGTGAGGAGGAGACAGGAGATGACGACGGCAGCCTTGCCCGGTGCCGGGAGGAGCCTGCTGGCGCGGATGCTCTGGTACCGGCAGCTCGAGAGCTATCCCGATACCGCCCCCCGCATCCTCTACCTCGGCATCGTGGTGGTGGCCACCATCATGCTCTACTACGAGCTCTACGTGGGCGGCGCCGTGGCCCCGGCCATCATCGCCCACTTCGGGATGACCTTTCCCTTCTACGTCAACATCCTGGTGGTGGCCAACGCCATCGGCGCCCTGGCCTCGCTCATCGCCGGCCTGGCCGACCGCTGGGGCCGGGCCAACCTGGTCGTCTACGGCTTGTTGGTGACCGCCCTGCTCACCCTGTTCGGCATCCCCAACGCCCCCAACCAGCTGGTCTTCGCCCTGGTCGTGATCGCGACCGCCTTCGTGGAGGGCATCATCCTGGTCGCCACCCCGGCCCTGGTGCGGGACTTCTCGCCCCAGCTGGGGCGGGCCTCGGCCATGGGCTTCTGGACCCTGGGGCCGGTCATCGGCAGCCTGGTCGTGGCCGAGGTCTCCTCCAACACCCTCCCCCACCTGCCCGCCTGGCAGGACCAGTTCGTGATCTGCGGGATCACGGGGCTGGTCGTGTTCGCCCTCGCCCTGGTCGGACTGCGCGAGCTCTCCCCTCAGCTCCGCGACCAGCTCATGGTCAGCATGCGCGACCGGGTCCTGATCGAGGCCAGGGCGAAGGGTATCGACGTCGAGGCCAGCCTCCGCCACCCCTGGCGGCAGATGCTCCACCTGGACATCATCGCCCCCGCCTTCGCCATCTCCGTCTTCCTGCTCATCTACTACACGGCGGTGGGCTTCTTCACCATCTACTTCACCACCAACTTCGGCTTCTCCCTCTCCGACGCCAACGGTCTGGGCAACTGGTTCTGGGCCCTGGACGCGGCCGGCCTGATCGTGGTCGGGATCGTCTCCGACTGGCTCAAGGTGCGCAAGCCGTTCATGGTCCTGGGAGCCCTGGGCGCCATCGCCATGACCATCGTCTTCCTCGGCAAGACCGACCAGCCCCACACCGGCTACGCCGCCTTCGCGCTCATCATCAGCCTGCTCGCGGTCTCCCTGGCGGTCGCCTACGCCCCCTGGATGGCCAGCTTCACCGAGACCGTGGAGCGCCGCAACCCGGCCCTGACCGCCACCGGGCTGGCGGTGTGGGGTCTGATCATCCGGGGGGTGGTCGCCGTCTCCTTCCTCTGCCTGCCCTTCGTGGTCAGCTCCATCACCCCGCTGGTCGAGTACGGCTCCCAGGTCCAGGCCCTGGCCACCAAGTACTCCGGCCAGCTGGCGACGTTGCGGGCCATCGACCCGCAGACCCTGGCCGCCCTCGACCGCAACCCCACCGACCAGGCCGCCCTGACCACGGCCGTGGGGGAGATCTCGCGCGCCGAGGGCGTGTCGCCGGCGGAGGCGGCCCAGCGACTCCAGGCGGCGGCGCAGGTCCCCCGGTCCGACCTGGCCTTCCTGCAGGCGCACGGCGCCCAGGTCCAGCGAGCGGCCGCGCAGACCCCGGGCCAGTGGCGGACCTGGTGGTGGATCTGCGTGGGCGCCGAGGTGGTCTTCCTGCCCCTGATCCTGCTCATGGCGGGGCGCTGGGACCCGCGCCGGGCCCGCCAGGATGCGCTCGAGCACGAGCGGCAGGTGGAGGCGGAGCTGAGGGCGCTGGGGCTGACCGGCTCCCGGAGCTGAGCCGCACACCCCGGACGTGGCCGGCGGCCCGGCGCGTCCGGGGCGTGTCCGGAGGCACGGGCCGCCTCGTGGCCACCGGCCGCGGGGGGCCGCCGCCGGCCGCCCCGGGATGTCATGCTTGATACCGGTGCGAGCGTTCATCCCGGCCGGCGTTTCGAGTTCCTCCCGATGGAGCCGTTCCGACGGGGCCGGCCCGGGCCCGGTCGCCGGCCGGCCGCGGAACGCGGAACCCGGGCCGGGAGGCCCGACCCTGATCGAGGTCTGAATCTCGGTTGCCGGTCGTCTCGGCGAAGCCGCTGGAGGAGTTCGCCGCCCGCGTCCTGACCGCCGCCGGGCTGGAGCCCGAGGAGGCGGCCGTGATCGCGGGTGGCCTGGTGCAGGCCAACCTCCGGGGCGTCGACACCCACGGGGTGCTCCGGTTGCTGCAGTACTGCGACTGCCTGGCCGCGGGCGAGATCAACCCCCGGCCGCGGGTACGGGTGGTGAGCCGGTCGGCGGGGGCGGTGCTGGTCGACGCCGACGGTGGCTACGGTTTCCGCCCCACCCTGCTGGCGGTGGAGCTGGCGGTCGAGCTGGCCCGGGAACACGGGCTGGGGCTGGCCGGGGTCAGGGCCAGCCACCATTTCGGCATGGCCGCCGCCTACGCGGAGCGGATCGCGGAGGCGGGGCTGATCGGGATGGTGACGGCCAACACCGGCCCGGTGATGGCTCCCTTCGGGGGGGCGCGCCCGGCCCTGGGCAACAACCCCATCGCCTTCGCCGTCCCCCGCCGCCCGGAGCCGCCGCTGGTCCTCGACATGGCGCTCAGCCAGGTCGCGTTCGGGCGCATCCGCTTGGCGGCAGCCGAGGGCCGGCCGATCCCGACCGGCTGGGCCTACGACTCCCGGGGCCGGCCCACCACCGACGCCGGGGAGGCGCTCCGGGCCGGGCTCCTGGCGCCCATGGGAGAGCACAAGGGGTCGGGTCTCTCCCTGATCGTCGACGTCCTGGCCGGCATCTTGACCGGGTCACCGGTGGGACACGAGGCCGATGCCCACGGCCGTCGCCGGGGTGGCGTCGGGCACCTGGTGCTGGCCCTCCGGCCGGACCTCTTCCTGCCCGAGGCGGAGTTCCACGCCGCCCTGGAGCGGCGCCTGACCGAGGTCCTGGCCACGCCCCCGGCCGAAGGGGTGGAGCGGGTCCTGCTCCCCGGCGACCTGGAGCTGGCCACGGCGCGGCGCCGGGAGGCGGAGGGCATCCCGCTCTCGGCCGCCCTGGCCCGGCAACTGGCGGCTCTGGCCGAGCGTCTCGGGGTCGGGCCCCCGCCCTGGGCCTCCGCCCCCGACGAGAGCCCGTGAGCTGGCCCGGGCCGGCATCGAAGTCGGTCGAGGCGGTGCTCGACCTGCAGGCCACGTCCGGCCGGGGCCACTCCGGCCGCCGCCGCACGATCCCGGACGGCCTCCGCCGGGAGGGCGCCGGGTGGACGGGGAGGCCGACCGGCCCGGGTTCCCGACCCGGGAGCGGTCGGTAGGGAGCGGGTTGCAGACGACGACGCACGCCGCCGGTGCCGGAGCCGGCCGGCGCTGGTGGGTCCTCGCCGCCGCCCTGACCGTCCAGAGCACGATCTCGGTGATCGGGCAGGGGCTTCCCGCCCTGGTGCCCTTCGTCAAGGCCGACCTGGGCCTGAACCACGCTCAGGCCGGGGTCTTCGCCACCATCACCGGCCTCGGCACCTTCCTCGCCCTCTTCGCCGTGGGCTGGGCGGTCGACCGGGCCGGCGATCGGGCGGTGCTGGTGGGAGG
>JAJPKS010000144.1 GCA_021323605.1 Bacillota bacterium
GTGTCCAGCCCCAGCGAGCCGGCCATCTCCTGGAACATCCGCTGCAGGCGTTCGGTCGCCGGCCCGATGCGGCGATCGCCCATGGCCGGCTCGGCCAGCTCGACCCAACCCCCGGGCCGGGTCACCCGGACCAGCTCTCCCACCACCCCCGGCCACTCGGCCAGGGGGATGCCCGAGACCAGGTAGCGCTGGTGGACGAAGTCGAAGGTGTCGCTCTGGAAGGGCAGCCCCTGGAGCAGGTTGCCCTGCACGTGCCGGTAGCCGGGTGGATGCTCTCCTCTCCCCGCCACCAGGTCCAGCCCCACCACCAGCGCCCCGGGGTGCTCCCAGCACACCTCGAACCCCCAGCGCCCGGTGCCGGTGCCCACGTCCAGCACCCGGGAGGGCGATGAGACGGGAGCCAGGTGGTTGCGGCCCAGGGCCTCGCGCAGGGCGTGGTGCTGGAGGTCCAGCCGGTCCGCCTCCCCCGGGTACCGGGGGAAGAGGTAGGAGGAGCGCTCCCGCTCGGCCCTCTCCGCCATCGCCACCTTCACCTCCTGCTCCGTGGGCAGTTCCAGATCCCAAGTAATCCAGCCCAGGGCTTGGGCCATTCCCAGTAGCGCACGCAGGGTGGCGAGCCGGCGCCGGACCGTGGCCGGGGCGAGACCGCGCCGGCGCAGCTCCAGGGCGTAGTCCAGCGCCAGCCGCCGGGCCATCTCGGCTCCGAGCAGCAGCGAGCGCACCGAGTCCCCCACCGCGGTGCCGTGGAAGCGGGCGAAGTCCTCCAGGTCGGCGGTGTAGGCCCGGGCGGTGGACGAGCTGTGGTGGTCCAGGAAGCGGCGGAGCAGGTCCTCGGCGGCCGGTCCGGCGGCGGGGTGGTGTCGAGGGGCGGAGCGGCGCGGTCATCCCTCATGTGTCGAGTATGCCCTCTGAGGGTTGCTGGACGGATGGGAAGGGCTCGCGACCGGTGTCGCTCGCCTTGCCGGGCGAGCCGAGTCCCCTCCCGAGGCCGGGGTTGATCCAGGTCTTCGCCGGAGGCCGCGCCTGCCGCCGGGTGGCCGGCCGGGGCTTGTAACGCACTTGTGGTATATTCGCACCATGCCCTCGCCCAGCTGTACCGACGCGGCTGGCTTCGGTCCTGCGCTGGCGCGTGCCAGGCGGCGCGCGGGTCTGACCCAGGTCGAGCTGGCAAAGCGGCTCGGCACCACCCAGGCCGCCGTTACCCGTCTGGAGACGGGCCGTTTCCTTCCGGCGGTGCGGACCCTATGCCGGCTCGCCAGGGCGCTCGATGTCGAGTTCGAGATCGGCCCGGGAGGTCTGACGATTCACTCCAGCCGCCGCCGGCCGCCCACGCTGGCCGAACTACGGGCGCGCCGTGACGAGATCCTCGAGGTGGCCGCCTCCAACCGCGCGCGCAACGTGCGCGTCTTCGGCTCGGTGGCACGTGGGGAGGCCACGCCCGACAGCGACATCGACTTCCTGGTCGAGTTCGAGCCGGGGGCTTCGTTGATGGACTTGAGCGGTCTTCACCTGGACCTGGAGGCGCTCCTCGGGCGTCCGGTCCACGTGGCCGAGCTTCCCATGGAGCCAGCGTTGGAGCGGGAGCGGCGGGCGATCGAGCGGATCGAGCGTGAGGCGGTTCCGTTGTGAACGAGACCGAGCGCGACCGGGACCTCCTCGATTACATCCTGGAGAGCATCGACCGGATCGAGGAGTACCGTGGGCACTCGGGGCCGATGGCGGAGGACGCTGTGCTCAGGCGGTTGGAGACGCTGGCCGACGCTTCCGGTCGGCTCTCGGAGACGCTGAGGCGCCGGCATCCCGAAATTCCTTGGGCCAGGGTGGCCGCGTTTCGCAACGTGCTGGCTCACGGCTACCTGACGGTGCGACGCTCGAGGGTCGACGAGATCATCGAGCACGACCTGCCGGTTCTGAAGCAGGTCGTGGATCAGGAGCGCCGGCGGGCCGAGGACGCATAGCTCTATAGCCGTAGTCCGGCTCGTTCGCTCGAGCCCCCACGGGCCCCCGGCGGCCGCCCGGCCGTCGTTTGTCTCCGGCTGGAACTCGAAGGAGGTAAGGCCTGACAGCGAGCACGAGCGGATGTCATCGCCCAGCTCGTCTCCCCGCTGCCCTCCGCCCAACGGACGTGACCGCATCGGCCGCGATCCACGATTGCCGGCAGCGTCCGATCGGCGGTGGCGGCCTCTTCAGCGTGACCTGCTCCGTGAAGGCGGCGTCGACCGGGTCGATCCGCAGCCGGCCCAGCTCGGTGAAGTCGCACTCCACCAGGCCCACCCGCCCGCCGAATCGCGTCAGGCGCCGCCGAGCCTCGGCCAGCATCGCCGGCGACCCGTCCCACCCCGAGCAGGGTGGCCTCGGGCAGCCGCTCCAGCACCATCTCCGCCACCACGCCCGAGCCACATCCCAGATCGAGCAAGGTGCGCGGCCGGACCACGTGTTCGAGCAGGTCGAGCAGCAGGTCGAGGTGCGCCGTCCGGGCGGGGTTGCCGACCAGATGACGGGCAGCCCATGATGGGCCACCTCGGGGTCCTTCCAGTCGCGAGACGGGCTCATGGACCTATCTGAGCAGATGTCGCGTCGGTCGCGGACGTGCCGGTGCAGGGCGTCAGACGCGGGAGTTGCGCCCGGCCCGGCCGGCCGCCGACGGTCCGCCGGTGCTCCCGCTGCGCCTCCCGGAGGGCGACCCGGGCGCAGCCGGCGGAGATCGACTGGGCCGACTGGCTACGACGCTAGGACGTGCAGCAGGAGGGCTACGTTCCCGAGCGCGAGGAGCGCTTCACGGTGATGCTCGACACGTTGGCCGAGCTGCTGCCCCCCCTCGTTCGTGGCCGTGGGCCTCGTCTGCGGGCCGGGATCGATCAGCCAGCGGCTGCTCGCCCGCTTTCCCGGCGCGCGAGCGGTCGCGGTGGACATCGATCCGGTGATGTTGGCCATCGGACGCGGCGCGGTCGGCGCCGTTGACGGTCGGCTGCGCTGGGTCGAGGCCGATCTCGCTTGGCGCGACTGGCTGGAGCCGGAACCGTTGACCCGCCTTTACCACGACCTCGGTCGTCTGCTGCGCCCTGGCGGCCTCTTCCTGAGCGGCGACCACATGGCCTATGACCCGGCGCTGCCGACCTTCACCCGCCTGAGCCAGCGGGTCCTCGACAAGCAGTGGACCGATGCCGCCTTCGCCGAACCCGGCATCGAGACGGCTGAGCAGTGGTGGGAGGCGTTCGCCTCGGTGCCCTCGGCGGCGCCGCTGCTGGCCGAGCGGGCCGCGCGTTTCGCCGGCAAGCGGCGGCAGGAGTCACCGCCCGGATTGGACGTGCACGTGGCGGCTCTGCGCGCCGCCGGCTTCCGCGAGGTGGGAACCATCTGGCAGGTGCTGTCGAACCGCGTGCTGCTCGCCGTGCGGTAGTTCGACACCGGTCCCGGACGGCGACACGGGCCGGGACCGAGTGGCCCGTGGCCGCCCGGCCGGTGATACCGGTGGCCCATTCACCACCGACGCGAGAGCGGAGGGCGACGACGGTGTGGGCTCCCGTCAGGGCCGTCCACCCGGAGCCGGTGCGCTTCCACACCCATGCCAAGTCGCACACGCTCGACGCCCTCCGCATGGGCGAAACCGGGGGTGCGTTCGCGGTGCCGAGGCAGGTGCTCGTCGTGGCCTGCACGGGCCGAGGGAGTCACCGGCGGACGACAACGGACGCCCCACGGTTTCCCGGGGCCGACCCTCGTGGGTCACGGCAGCTCCTCGGCCGCCGCCACCTCGACGATCCGCGCCCGCTGGTCCGCGCTCACCGTATGGCCCGCCGCCGTCCAGATCCGCTGCAACGTGGCCAGGAACGCCTCCGCCCGGTGGCGTTGGTCGAACTCGAGGTCGATCAGCACGTAGTTCGGGTCGTCGATGGGCCGGAGAACCCGGTACCTGCGCACACCGCCGCGGGCGCGTCCGGCGGGATCGCTGTCGAACGCCCGCTTCCAATCCTCGTACCTCGACACCGGGTGCTCGATGCGAAGGACGGTCATGCTCTGAACCTCCGTGAACGTCGGCGAGAAGCCGTTTCGCTCCCGCCTCGGACGGCGATGCACAGAGGTTCGCGCAATCGCCGGCGGCCGGCATCCGTGCCGGCACCCAATCTCTACACGGATTCGGCCTTCAGCTCACGGACCGCGTAGACGGCGATCTCGGCCCTGGTGCTCGCGTCGAGTTTCCTCAGGATGCTGCTGACGTGGTGCTCGACGGTGCGGCGGCTCAGGAAGAGCTGGGCCGCGATCCGGTCGTTGGACAGTCCCAGGCTGACCAGGCGAGCGACCTCCCGCTCGCGGCGGCTGAGGGTGGCCGCGCTCGCCGGCCGGGGCGGAACCGCCTGGCCCAGGCTCCTGAGCAGAGCGGCCGCCCGATCCGCCGCCGGGCGCGCCCCCATCCCGGCCAGGGCGGTCAGCGCGATCCGCGCCTCACGCGCCGCCAGCTCCGGGTTGTCGCCGGTGGCGCACTCGGCCAGAGCGAGCCTCGTCCCCGCCGCTTCGTACACCATCCCGGCCCGCTCGAACAGCGCCAGCGCCCGCTCCAGCTCGGGTGCCGCGTCACCGCCCCGCGCCCGTCGCGCGAGGCCTTCGACCATGTGCGCCATCCCCCCGGTGGCGGGGACGCCCGGATGCGCGATCGCCCGGAGGCGCGCGGCGGTCGCCGCGGCCGCGGCGACGTCGCCGGCGGCGATCTGCGCCCGAACCAGCTCGAGGAGGAGCGGGGCCTGCTGGAGGTCTCCGCGATCCAGCCGGCGCACGCGTCGCTCGAGCAGGGCCACCGCCACCTTCGGGCGTCCCCGTGCCAGCTCGAGGGCAGCCAGCGGCGCCTGGGCGTCGGGATGGGTCTCCTGCCCCTCCAGCAGGGCCCGGGCCTCGTCGAGCCGGCCCTGCTTCACCCGCAGCTCCGCCAGCCGGACCAGCGCATCGCCGCGCATCGCCGGGGCGCCCTGGTCGAAGGCGGCGAGGGCGAGGAGCAGCTCGCGCTCGGCGTCGTCCCAGCGTCCGGCCGCGGCGAGCAGCCCGGCGTGGATGGCGCGGCAGCTGCCGGTCATCCCCGTCCGCGCGTAGGTGGCCAGGAAGGGCTGCGCGACCTGGCTCCACTGCTCCGCGCGGCTCAGGTCGGCCGTCCGCTCGCAGCCGGAGAGGACGGCGCAGAAGACCTGCCCCACCGTCTCCGGCGATCTGGCCTCGCCAGTGGCCCCGGCCATGGCTTCGTCGAGCCGCTCCAGGCCCTGGGAGACCCGGCCCGTCGAGACGAGGGCGAGGCCGCCGTAGGCCAGCCCGAGCAGCTCGCCGTCGGAGTCGCCGAACTCACGGGCGATCTCGATCGCGCGCTCGGCGGCGGCCTCGATCTCCGCCCAGTCTCCGCCGGCGACGGCACGAATGAGAAGCGCCCGGCCGACCTCCGGGCAGTGCCCGGCGCCGGCGAGCAGCCTCTCGCACCGGGAAGCCCATCCCCGGGCTGCGGACGCGTTTCCGCGGATGCGCAGGTACTGGCCGGCGAGCCAGAGCGCGGCCAGGGCCGCGCGGCCCGGCGGCCCCTCGCGCCGGTAGCGCTCGTACGCGCGGCCCATGGCCTGGAAGGCCGCGTCGGCGTCGTTCAGCCAGAAGAGCGCCACCGCCAGCCCCTCGAAGCTCTCTCCGGAGGGCGCCCGGCGCACCGCTTCCTGGTAAGCGGCGCGAGCGGTCGCCCAGTCGTGCCGGTCCAGGGCCTCCCGGCCGATGAGCAGGCATCCCACCCGGTGATGATGGCACGGTGCTGCGCCTGCCCGGTCCCGGAGATGCGGGTCCTGAGCCCGGACGCGGCCGGGGGGACCCGCCCGGCGTCCCCCGCTCAGGGGCGGACCGGCTACACCCCGACCGGGACGGCGGTCGCGCCCCGGAGCGGTCGCCGGCCGGGCCCCGAAGGGGCACTCCCCCCGGGCTCTCCCAGGTGTCCTCGGCCGGGTGCGGAGCCGGGTGGCGTCAGCCCGAGCCGGCCCGGGGGGGAGGTTCGGCGTAGTGCGAGGCGATGCGCCGTACGGCCCGGCCGTCGTGGAGGTAGACCTGGGTCAGGGCCGGAGGGCAGTGCAGTGGCCGCTCGGGTGGGCTCTCCAGCCGCAGCTCGGCCACGGCCAGGCCCGCGGCCGCGAGGAAGCGGGTGGGGCGGGCCCTGACCCCGTCCTCGAAGTCGGCGGCGAGCAGCGCCGCGTATCGGTCGCACCCCCGTCGCTCGACCCCGTCGGCGAGCGTGAAGCTCACGTCGGGCGCCAGCACCTCGCGCAGGGGAGCGGGATCGCCGCTGCGCTGGAAGGCCATCAGCGCGGCTCCGACCTCCGCCAGTCGCCGGTGCGCGTCCGCATCGGGGTGGGGTGGGGCCGCCGTCTCCAGCAGCTCCCCGGCCAGCCGGGCGCGGGCGGCGTTGAGGCGGCTCCGCACGGTGCCGACCGGGACCCCGCAGAGGTCGGCGATGGCCTGATAGGAGCTGACGCGGGTGAAGTGACGAAGCACGACCACCAGCCGGAGCGGCTCGGGCAGCCGGTCGAGCGCCGCCCACAGCCAGTCGCGCAGGGCGGCCCGCTCGATCGCTTCCTCCACCGATCCGGCCTCTGCCGCCGGTCCCAGCCGGTCGGGGTCCGCGGTCAGCTCGACGGCCGGGCGGCGGAGCTGGGCGCGGCAGACGTTGCGCAGGATGGCCAGCAGCCACGGACCCACGGCCGCCGGGTCGCGGAGCTGGCCGAGGTGGCGCAGGGCGATCACGAACGTCTCCTGGACGGCGTCCTCGGCCTGCGGCCCGTGGCCGAGCCGTTCGACCGCGACCGCGAGCAACCGCGCCCGGTGGCGCTCGAGCACGGTGCCGAGGCTGGCCGGGTCGCCGGAGCGCGCGCTCAGCACGAGCGCGGCGTCGTCCGGCTCGCTCGTCCTCATCCTGC
Source organism: Bacillota bacterium (assembly GCA_021323605.1). Classification (GTDB taxonomy): domain Bacteria; phylum Chloroflexota; class Dormibacteria; order Dormibacterales; family Dormibacteraceae; genus CADDZO01. The sequence continues at coordinate 6,924 of JAJPKS010000144.1, forward strand.
CATTCTCCTCCCGGCGAGGGCCGCTTTCAGCATCCGCCGCGGTCCCAGCAGGCGGAGCAGGTTGCGCGGGCCGAAGTACTCCCGGATGGGGACCACGCCGCCCAGCACTCCGAGGAAGCGGTCGACCTCGGCCGGGCGGCCCTCCAGCGCCTCGAACAGCAGCCGCTGCTCGGGCCGGGGAGGGGCGAAGGAGGCCAGGTCGAGGGTCAGCTCGTACATGGGCAGGGAGGCGGCATCACGCCGGGCCCGGTAGCCGTCGAGCGCGATGTCCAGCCGGGGCCCTCCGTCGAGGCCGGTGGCCACCGCCTCGGCCAGCAGCTCGGCGTCGCGGAAGGCGTCCGCGATCCCCTGGCCGGTGACCGGGTCGAGCAGGAGTCCGGCGTCCCCGACCAGCGCCCAGCCCGGCCCGAAGGGACGGTGGAAGCGGTTGTGCAGCTCGGCGCTGCCGAACACCCGCTCAGCGCGCTCGCCGGCGCGGACCCGCTCCCCCAGGTCGCCGGCCGCGTCCAGGCTGCGCAGGAGGCTGCCCTCGGGATCGGCCCGGAAGGCGCCGAACTCGTCCCTGGGGGCGGCCACGTACGTCACCACCAGCCCGTCGTTGGTCGGCCAGGCGCCGATCAGGCGGCGCTCCCGGCCGTAGATCTCCCCACCCCGCATGGGGACGCCCGACCAGTACGTGTAGTAGGCGATCGACCGTGGCGGCTGAACGTGGTAGGCGGGCGCGCGAACCGCCCGGGCCACCGCCGAGTGGCGCCCGTCGGCGCCGATCACGAGCCGGGCCGTCTCGCGCGCCGGCTGCCCGCCCCGCTCCCGTCCTCGGACCCCGACCACGCGGTCGCCGTCGAACAGGATCTCCTCCACGGTGAAGCCCTCGCGCACCTCGGCGCCCGCCTCCCGGGCGGCGTCGACGAGCAGCGCGTCCAGGATCGTGCGCCGGGGGCTGTACAGCGATCCCACGCCGTCAACCTCCGGGAAGTGCCCTTCGAGCACGACCGGGCCCGGGTCGAAGCGGACCCGTCGGGTGGCGGGCGTGCCCGCGGCCTCCACGCGTTCCAGCAGTCCCCAGCGGCGCAGCCTGGCGGCGCCGGGCACCTGCACCTGATGGGTGGAGAGGGTGTCGCTCGGGAAGCGGGCCCGGTCCACGGCCAGCACCTTGAGCCCGCGGCGGGCCAGCAGCATGGCCGTGGAGGACCCCGCCACCCGGGCTCCGACCACGATCACGTCGTACATGCATCGTGGATGCATCGAGGAGGGGAAAAGTTCGGCTCACCGCCGTCTCGAACCGGCGAGACCCCTCGCGGCGGCCGCCGCGGCGCGGAGCGCGGGGTGATCCCCGGATCGGGCGGTGGTGGCGAGGGATGGTCACGGGACCTCACCATGGAGCGGGAGAGACCGTGGTGCGCGAGCTGATCGTCACGGAGTGGATGTCCCTGGACGGGGTCGTGCAGGCCCCCGGCGCCGCCGACGAAGACCCGACCGGCGGATTCCGGCACGGGGGCTGGCATCTGCGCTACTTCGACGACCGGTCCCGGGAGTGGGTGGTCGGGAACCTCACCGCGGCCGGCGGCCTCGTGCTCGGGCGCCGGACCTACGAGAGCTTCGCGGCCCACTGGCCGAACGCGCCGGATGAGGAGCAGGCGCTGGCCCGGCCGCTGAACTCGCTGCCGAAGTACGTGGCCTCGACGACCCTGACCGAGCCGCTGGAATGGCAGAACTCCTTCCTGCTGCAGGGCGACGTGGCCGAGGCCGTGGCCGCCTTGAAACGGGGAGGCGGCGCCCCCCTGCTCGTGATCGGCAGCACGGGACTGGTGCGGACGCTGATCGAGCACGATCTGGTCGACGAGTTCAGGCTCATGATCGACCCGGTCGTCCTGGGCGGCGGCAAGCGCATCTTCCGCGACGACGGCGAGATCCGGACGCTGCGGCTGGTCGACGGCCAGGTGACCAGCACCGGCGCGATGCTCGCCACCTATGCCGTCGTCCGAGGCTGACCCCCGGCGTCGGAGCGCCCGTCCCCGGCCGGGGGCGGACGAGGTCAGGCCACCTCGCCCGCGGGGCTCCTCTCTCGACCTTGCCCGAGGCCCCGGGCCTCGGTGGCCGGAGCACGGCCCGCGGCGCTCGGGAGGGGTCCCGGCCCCGGCTCAACGGTGGGTTCGCGCCAGGGCGCCGGAGACGAGCCCGAGCCATACCGGCCGATCGCCGGCGGCTTCGAGGTGACCATCACCCCTAGCGACGGCCGCTTCGAGCTCGGCCTGGGCCTCGGGCGCCCGGGCGCAGAGGCCGACCACCGCCGGCTCGGCGTCCCCTTCGATCCGGTCGGCGTCCGCGGCCGGCGCCTGGTCGAGGCGGTGGAGATCATACAGCGCCTCTTCGCCGGGGAGGCGGTCACCGCCGCCGGCCGCCACCACGCGATCCGGGAGGCGCAGCTGTTCCCGACGCCGGTCCAGCGCCCGCGGCCGCCCATCCTCATGCCGCCTCCGGCCCGAGGGGGCTGCGGCGCGGCCCGGCCGGCCGACGTGGTCGCCGTCGGGCTCCCCTGAACGCGACTCCGGCCCAGCTGGCGGAGCGGGTGGCGTGGGTCCGGGAGGCGGCCGGGCTGCGCCTGCCCGAGCTGGAGCTCAACGTCATGCTGGGCGTGTTCCCCGACGGGCCGGGCTCGGAGGCGATGCGTCAGGCCACCCGCCGCGCCGCCGGCTGGATGGGCCTCGATCTCGACACCGCCCTCCGGTCGGAGGAGGCCATGCCGCTGCTGCTCACCGGCCCTCGCGAGCACCTGGTCGAGCAGGTGATGGTCCTGCGCGAGCGCTACGGCATCACGTGCTGCAACGCGTCCAACTTCGCGGCCGAGGCGATGGCGCCGGTGGTGGAGCGCCTGTCAGGGACCTGACCGGCACCTGGCGGCGCCATCCGGTGGCCGGCCCGGCGGTTCCCGGCGCCGTCCACCGTGGCCGGTCCCGGGTTCGAGGCCGGCACTGGAGCCTTCGGGGGCCGGGCCTACGACGGCGTTGCGGCGGGCGCCCGGTTCGACGACCTGACCCGGCCGAGCGCGGCCACGTCTCCCGCCACCTCGAGGCCCTGCCGGCGCGCCTCCTCCAGGTCCAGCCGTCCGCTGAGCACGCCGACCACCAGTCGCGGCGGCCCGGTCAGCACCACGTCCGGATGCGGGGGGGCGCCACGTCGGGCCGTGATCCGGCCGGCGGCGGTCTCGACCGTCATCGGCTCGTCGCCCATCCGCAGCTCGATCGTGACCGGAGGGCGCTCGGGCGTGGGGTCGTAGTAGTAGAGCTCGAACGGCAGCGAGATCCAGTAGCTGCGGAAGGCGTCGCCGTCTCCCGCCTGGGCGAGCAGCGGGGCTCCCCAGCGTCCCAGCTCGCGTATCACCGGCCGCAGCTCCTCGCCGCGCGGGGTGAGGTGGAAGAGGGTGGTGGCCACCGGAGGTGGTGCCAGCTCACGTCTGATCACGCCCGCCGCCTCGAGCTCGCGGAGGCGATTGGCGAGCAGGTTGGTGGCGATCCCGGGCAGCCCGTTCAGCAGGTCGGTGTAGCGGCAGGGGCCCACGAGCATCAGCTCCCGAACGATCAGGAGGGACCAGCGATCGCCGATCACGTCGAGGGCCCTGGCCAGGGCGCAGAACTGTCCGTAGGAGCGCACGCGTCCACTCTACCAGCCAACCGTGAGATCGTCCAGTTTTAACTTGATATTTTCAAGTCATAGATGGACAATTACAAGCGATCGACGGGAAGCCCGCCGACGGACGCTGAACAGGAGGTGCCGGATGAAGGCTCCGACCACCGTTCTCACCCGTTCGCCCGTCTGGGCGCTGGGACTGGCCAGCGTGGCCGGCTTCATGGTCGCCCTGGACGCACTGGTGGTCGCCACCGCCATTCCCGCCATCCAGCGGGACCTCGGCGCCCGGCCCACCACGCTCGCCTGGACGATCAACGCCTACGCCCTCACCTACGCGGCGGGCATGATCACCGCGGCCGCCCTCGGCGATCGGCTCGGCCGGCGCCGGATCTTCGTCCTCGGCCTGGGGCTGTTCGCCGCCGCCTCGGCCGCCTGCGCCCTGGCGCCGAGCGCCGCGGCCCTGATCGCCGCCCGGGCGGTCCAGGGTATCGGCGCGGCCGTCGTCTCCCCTCTGAGCCTCACCGTCCTCGCCTCCGCCTTTCCCCGGGAGCGCCGGGGGGCCGCGGTCGGGATCTGGGGCGGGGTCTCCGGGCTCGCGGTCGCGAGCGGCCCGCTGGTCGGCGGGGCACTGGCCCAGGCGTTCGGCTGGCACTGGGTCTTCTGGGTGAACGTGCCCATCGGGCTCCTCGTCGCCGTCCTGGCCCGGCTCCGGCTGGACGAGACCCACGGTGCGGCCGCCGGGCTGGACCTGCCCGCGGTCGGGCTGGTCTCGGGGGGCGCGGCGTGCGCGGTCTGGGGCCTCATCCGGGTCGGCGACGTCGGCTGGGGGCACGAGGAGACCGTGGCCGCGGTGGGCCTAGGGGTCCTGCTCCTGGCGGCGTTCGTGGCCTGGGAGTCCCGGGCCAGGGCACCGATGCTTCCCCTGCGGCTGTTCCGCAGCCGGGCCTTCACCGCGGCCAGCGCCAGCGGCTTCCTGATGGCCGCCGCCCTCATCCCGGCCGCCTTCTTGATCGCCCAGTACCTCCAGCTCGTCCTGGGCGAGTCGCCGCTCGGCGCCGGGTTGGGTTTCCTGCCCATGACGGCGACGCCGCTGCTGGTGGCGCCCGTGGCCGGGGCGCTCTCGGACCGGATCGGGCAACGGCCCCTGATGGTGGGGGGCCTCCTGCTCCAGGCGGCGGGGCTGGCCTGGTTCGCGTCCCTCGCCACCCCCGGCGTCGAATACACCCGGCTCGTCCCCCCGTTGCTGGTCGCGGGGGTCGGGGTGTCGATGCCCTTCGCGACCACCGCCACGGCCGCGCTCGGCGCCGTCGCGCCGGCCGATCTGGGCAGCGCCTCGGGCGTGACCGGCACCCTCCGCCAGTTCGGTGCCGCCTTCGGCATCGCCATCGTGACCGCGGTTTTCGCCGTCAACGGGCACGCCGGCACGCCGGCGGCGTTCGACCATGGCTTCCGTCCGGCCCTGACCGCGGCCGCCGCCATCTCGGCGCTCGGTGCGCTGACCGCGCTGGGCGTCACCACCCGCCGGCGCTCCAGCCGGGTCGACGCGGCCGGTGTCGCGGTCGTCCCGCTCGCCGAGCGATGAACCGATGAGGACCAGGGAGGAACATGCGATGGGCGATCCAGTCACCCACTTCGAGATAGTCGGCCGGGACGCCGGGGCACTCCAGGCCTTCTACCGGGACGCGTTCGGCTGGGAGGTGACTCCCGCCGGCCCCGGCTACGCGATGGTCCTGCCGGGAGCCGGCACCGGCATCAACGGCGGGGTCGGAACCGCGCCCGAGGGCGGCGGCGCCTCCCGGGTCACGGTCTACGTGGAGGTGGAGGACCTCGGCCAGACCCTGAGAAGGATCGAGGCCCTCGGGGGCAGGACGGTGGCGGGACCGCTGGCGGTTCCGGGGGGGCCGAGCATCGCCCTCTTCAGCGACCCCGAGGGTCACGTCGTCGGGCTGACCGAGGCGGCGACGGTCCGCCGTCGGTGACGATCTCCACCACGGGGAGGAGCCGGTCTCTCCGGCTCCTCCCCGATCCGGTGCGATGCAGGCGGGGGCCTGCCTCCCCGACCGGTTCGGCCGAGCCGCCGGCAGCTTAGAGCAGGCCCCGGACCCGGAAGATGCCGAGCTGGAGCAGCGTGACCGCGCCCATCAGGCCCACCCCGATCCCGAACGCCCAGGGGCTGCCGATCCGGTCGACCAGGAAGGCGAAGTTCATGCCGAAGAACCCGGTCAGGAAGCTCAGGGGTAGGAACAGGCTCGCGACCACCGTGAGCTGCTTCATGGTGCTGTTCTCCCGGGCCGACACCGTGGAGAGGTAGACGTCCACGGTCCCGGTGAGGAGGTCGCGCAGGGAGTCGACCGTCTCGTACTGTCGCACCACGTGGTCGTAGACATCGCGGTAGTAGAGCCCGATCTCCAGGCCGTGCAGCTCCGAGGTGCGGGAGACCAGCTGCTGGACCAGGTCGCGCTGGGCGCCGAGCTGGCGCCGCAGGTCGATCACGGTGTGCTTCAGGTCGTAGATCCGGCGCAGGAGCTGGGCGCTGGGACGCTCGACCACCGTGTCCTGGATCCGGTCGACGGTCTCGTCGAGGCGATCCAGGGTGGGGAACATGGCGTCGATCAGGGTGTCGACGACCAGGTAGAGGAGGAAGCCGGGACTGCCCCGGGTCAGCTCCGGCCCCCGGCGGATGCGATCCCGGAGCGCGTCCAGCTCGGGCTGGGCCTCGTGGTGGACGGTGACCACCAGGCGCTTGCCGGCGTAGAGGTGCTGCTCCATGAAGCGCACGTCGTCGCCCTCCAGACGGGCGGTGAAGACGACCAGGAAGAGGTACGAGGCGTACTCGTCCAGCTTGGGCCGCTCGGTCACCTCCTGGATGTCGTCGATGGTCAGCGGGTGGAAGCCGAAGCCCCGTTCCAGGAGCCGGTAGTCGGCCTCGTCGGGCGCCTCGATGTCCAGCCAGAATCCCTCCCGGTCGGAGGTGCCGAGGCAGGCGGTGATGTGCTCGTCGCTCGCCTCCACCACCCTCCCCGAGGTCGTGATCAGCCTCCTCATCGTCCCTGCGTCACCTCGGCCGCGTTCGATCCGCCGGTCCGGCTCCGCAGCTCACGGGGAGGTCATTCCCGGGACCTCTGTGTCCGGCGGCCGTGGAAGCCCTGGGACTCCACGGCGAAGACGCGGTTGAGCCGGGCCCGGTAGTTCTCGAGCGCCACCGTCGCCGCCAGCTCCACCAGCTGACGCTCCGAGAAGTGACGTCGGGCCTCGGCGAAGATCTCGTCGGAGACCTCGGCCGGCGTGGCCGTGGCCGCCTCGGCCAGGGCCAGCGCAGCCCGCTCGGCGGGGTTGAACTCCTCGCTCTCCCGCCACCGTTCGACGGCCGCGATCCTGGCCTCCGAGGCTCCGGCTGCGCTGCTCCCGACAGCGTTGGTGTCCATTCAAAACGGGCAGCCCACCAGCTGGGCGACCCGCAGGCTCCAGGGAGCGCAGCTGGGCGGGAAGGCTGCCGCTCCGGGCCGGGGCGGCGCCCAGGACGGAACCGGCCTGGAGGATGGGGGGCGCGTACGCCTGCACACCGTGGGAGAGCAGGACCTCCCCAAAGGCTCGTTCGCCCGCCTCCATGATCGCGCGAACCTCGGGCGAGACCTCGTCTTTGGTCAGAGGACGGATGCGTGGCATGACCCAACTATGGGGCAATCCCCCGGGTCGCGCCCGGCCATGGCCGCGGTGGGAGGCGGGACGGGCCCGGCAGCGCATGCTGGAGGAGGGCTGCGCGCCGCCGGCCGGGTCCTGCCCTCGCGCACCGGCCGGAGGTGATGCGGGGGTGCCGGGCACGCTGTTCGGAGGCCGCCCAGCCGTTCGAGGGTCGCGGCGCCGGTGTGGCGCGCCGCGCGACCGTCAGGCGGCCCGCCGGTGCTCGGGGCAGTCCACCCGCAGGTCGCCGTCCCCCAGCGGCACCTCCAGCAGCGCGCAGTGGTGCGGCCGCGGCCCGGCGTGCACGTCCCGTCGGAAGAAGCGACAGGTCGTGCACGTGCGCGCCACCGTGATCACCCCCTCCCGCTGGAGGTGCTCGATGACGGCGAGCAGGAGCCCCAGCGTCCGTTGCTTCTCGGGCGCGGACCTGGCCGCCAGCGCCCGCAGGAAGGGACCCTGCCAGGCCTCGAGCTCGTCCGCCGTCCGCTCACCGGCCGGGGTCAGGTCCAGGGTGGGGCTGCGTCCGTCCGGACCCTTCCGACTCCGTCTCACCAGCCCCTTTCGGACCAGCGCCGAGGCCGCATCCGACACCGTGGGATGGGTGAGGTCGAGCCGGGTGGCCAGGATGTCCACCCGGCGGTGCCGGGGAGGATCGGTGCGCAGGCGGGAGAGCAGCTGGGCCTGGGTCGGGGTCAGGCCATGGCGCCTCGTCTCCCGCCGGAGGCTGACCCGGGCTGCCTGGCCGACCCGCTCCAGGGCCGCGACCAGGCGCGCATCGAGTTCGGGGCGCGCGCCGAGCGGAGGGTGGCCGCTCACCACCGCCCCGCCGCGTAGGGCTGGCACCAAAGACAGACGTGCAGCACCACGGCCTTGAACCAGGCCGTGTGCATGCCGTCGACATCGGCCTGGCCGTGGCCCCTGGCCGCCAGGAAGCGACGCATGGTGGCGGTGATGGGGAAGATGAACGCCACCATGTACCGGAGCGGGACCTCGGGCACGGACTCGACTCCGTCGGTCCGGTTCTTTTTGGCCGACGTGTGCCGGAGGGCGATCTCGTGCTGGTAGTCCAGCCAGGCCTGGTCACGGGGACGCCTGCACACGTCCCGGACCCACTGGGCGAAACGGGCGCGCACGCGCTCCAGGTAGCTGCCGATGGGTTGCCCGTCGGGCCCGGCGAAGTAGCGGACCAGGTGCTCGTGCGAGGCCACGTAGTCGTACCAGAGGTCGAGGACCTGGTCCACCTGGCCGTCCAGCACCTCGGCCGCCATGCGCAGGTAGCGGTCGTCCTCCTCGCTCCAGAGCAGCGTGCGCTCCAGCAGCCGCAGGTCCTCCGGCGAGACCGGGGAGCGCTGCAGGTCGGGGGCGCCGAAGTCGTAGCCGGGGATCGTCTCGGTGGCCATCGTCCAGCCTCCGTGTCGCGCTGATAGGTAGGAGTCCTACCAATCATGCCCGGCCGGAGGTCCCGCTGTCCAGCCGCGAACCGGTGCCTCCACCGTCCCCGGCCGGGGGCCGGGCGTTCCCCGGGGCGTGGGCTCGCCGGCGGGGTGCCTTCGTCCCCGGCGGCCGCCTTCAGTCCTTCCCCTCGCGCTCCGCCCGGCGGCGCAGGGACCACATCTGGACCGCCTTCTCGGCCTCGAGCGCCGCCGCCCAGGGGATGGCCGGGGGGCCGAGTTCGATGCGCAGGGAGCGGGCCGCGGCCCGGGCCAGCTCGGGGTCGGCGGCGACGCGGCGGGCCAGCTCCAGGGCCCGGGGCTCGACCTCGGGCTCGGGCCGAGCCTCCCAGGCCAGCCCCAGCCGGACCGCCCTCCGGCCGTCGATCTCCTCCCCGAAGAGGCTCA
>JAJPKS010000232.1 GCA_021323605.1 Bacillota bacterium
CCCCTGCTCACCCTGGCCGTGCTCGAGTTCGCGCGCATCGTCCTCGCCGAGGCCGCGCTCTCCTTCCTCGGCCTGGGCATCCAGCCGCCGGACACGTCGTGGGGGCTGGACGTGGCGACGGGGCGCGACTACCTGTACACGGCATGGTGGCTGGTCACGTTCCCCGGCGCGGCTATCGCCCTCACCGTGATGGGCTTGAACCTGCTCGCGAGCTGGTTGCGCATCCAGGCGGATCCCCACGAGCGGGCCAGGCGGTTCGCGACCTCGGTCCTCCGGCAGCGGTCCGCGACATGAGCCCGCTGCTCGAGGTCCGCGACCTGGAGGTCCACTTCCTCACACCGGGCGGCACCGTCCAGGCGGTGCGTGGCGTCACCTTCCACATCGACCAGGGGGAGTCGGTGGCGCTGGTCGGCGAGTCGGGGTCGGGCAAGAGCGTGACGGCCCAGGCAATCATGGGGCTGGTGGAGCTGCCCGGCCACGTCGTGGCCGGCGAGGTCATCTGGAAGGGCCGGCCGCTGTCCGCCGCCGGCCGCGGCGAGGTGGCGCGGATCCGGGGCCGGGAGCTGGCGATCGTGTTCCAGGACCCCATGACCTCGCTCAACCCGCTGCTCACGATCGGGGTACAGATCACCGAGGTACTGCGTCGGCACCTTCGCCTGGGGCGCCGCCAGGCCGCGCAGCGGGCCCTGGAGCTGCTCGACCTGGTCGGGGTCTCATCGCCCCGGCAGCGCCTGCGCCAGCGTCCCCACGAGCTGTCGGGGGGTATGCGCCAGCGCGTCCTGATCGCGATCGCGCTCGCCTGCGAGCCCGACCTCCTGATCGCGGACGAGCCGACCACGGCCCTCGACGTGACCATCCAGGCCCAGATCCTGGAGCTGCTCCGGGACCTGCGTGAACGCCTCGGGCTGTCGCTGCTCCTCATCACCCACGACCTGGGGGTGGTGGCCGGCACCTGCGACCGCATCCTCGTCATGTACGCGGGACGGCTCGCGGAAGCCGGGACGGCCGATGAGGTGTTCGCCCGGCCGGCCCACCCCTACACCGTCGGCCTCCTGCGCTCGACGCCGCGGGTCGACGTGGTGCACCCCCGCCTGATCGCCATCGAGGGGTCGCCGCCCGACCTCTCGGCGCCGCCGCCGGGCTGCGCGTTCCACCCCCGGTGCCCGGTGGCGACCGCGCGCTGCCGTCGGGAGCCACCGGTCCTGACCCCCCTGGGAGGACGCGAGGTCGCCTGCTGGAACGCGTTCGCGGCATCCGGGGTCGAAGCCACGGCCACCAGCCACGAGGAGGTGGGCCGGTGAGGGGGGCGACCGAACCGCTGCTGCGGGTTGAGGGCCTGACCGTCAACTACCCCGGGGGTCGCGCCGGCTGGCTCGGACGCGAGCGGCTGCTCGTCCACGCCGTGGACGACGTCTCGTTCACGATCTCCCAGGGGGAGACGCTCGGCCTCGTCGGCGAAACCGGCAGCGGCAAGACGACCACCGGGCGGGCCGTCCTCCGCCGGGTGCCGCTGACCTCGGGCCGGATCTGGTTCGACGGCCACGACATCACCGAGATCGGCGGGCGCGAGCTACGGCGGCTCCGGGCCCGCATGCAGCTCGTCTTCCAGGACCCCTACGCCAGCCTCAACCCTCGGATGACGGTGGGGGACATCGTGGCCGAGCCCCTGGTGGTTCACCATGCCGTCCAGGGCCGGCACGAGCTGCGGGAGCGGGTCCGCGAGCTGCTGCGGCTGGTCGGCCTGCCGCCGGACGCGGCCAGCCGGTACCCGATGGCGTTCAGCGGCGGCCAGCGACAGCGGATCGGGATCGCGCGCGCCCTCGCCCTGCGCCCCGACCTGGTGGTCGCCGACGAGCCCGTCTCCGCGCTGGACGTCTCCATCCGGGCCCAGGTCGTGAACCTGATGCAGGACCTTCAAGAACAGCTGGGCCTGGCCTACCTTTTCATCGCCCACGACCTGGCCGTGGTGCGGCACATCTCGCACCGGGTCGCGATCATGTACGCTGGCCGCATCGTCGAGCTGGCCGGCCGCGACGACATCTACGAACGCCCCCTCCATCCCTACACGCGGGCGCTGCTCTCCGCGGTGCCCATCCCGGATCCGGCGACGCAGCGGGAGCGCCGGCGGGTGGTGCTCCGGGGCGAGATCCCGAGCCCGATCCGGCCGCCGGCCGGCTGCCGGTTCCACACCCGCTGCCCCCTGGCCGAGGCGCGCTGTCGCGTCGAGCGGCCGCCCCTCGTGGAGCGGCACCCCGGCCACCGGGTCGCGTGCTGGCTCGCCTGACCGTCCCGCGAGCCGTGGCGAGGCCGCCCGCGCCGTACTTCGGGGGCCGCCGCGGGATCCGATCAGCCGGTCGGGATCGAGCGTGGCCGACGACCGCCGCCGAGGGTCCCGGGCGGCGCGGCCGCGGCCCTCGCACCCCGCCCCGCCTCACGGCCGGAGCCCGGCCCGAGTTCGGCGGAGGGCTCGTCTACCCCCCCAATCCCGGTTCGTGGTCCGGGACGGCGCCCTCCGCCCGGGCAGCTGCCTCCCGGATCGCCCGCCAGAGCCGCTCCGGATGGAGCGGGACCCGGTCGACGGGGACCTCCAGGGGTCGGAGCGCGTCCGCGACCGCGGCCGCGATGGCGGCCGGGGGCGGGACGGCGCCTCCCTCGCCGCAGCCCTTGATGCCGAAGGGATTGAGCTGAGAGAGATGACAGCGGTGGTGCACCTCGAGCGGCGGTACCTCGACCGCGGTCGGGAGTAGGTAGTCCATGAAGCTACCGCTCAGGAGCTGGCCGTCAGGGCCGTAGGCCACCTCCTCCAGCAGCCCGTTCCCAATCCCATGGGCGATCCCGCCCATGACCTGGCCACGGACGACGACCGGATTCAGCACCTGCCCGCAGTCGTCTACGGTCAGGTAGCGCAAGAGGCGCACCAGGCCGGTCTCGGGATCCACCTCGACGGCCACGACGTGGGTGCCCGAGCCCCAGGTCACGGTCGGAGGAACGAAGTAGTGGGTAGCCTCCAGCCCCGGCTCCATCCCCTCCGGGAGCCGGCAGCGGGGGCCGGGGGCGGCCGCCCTGGCCAGCGTGGCCAGGTCCAGGCCACGGCCAGGGAGGCCCCGGGGATGGACGGTCCCTTCCTCCAGCACCAGGTCCTCGGGGGCGACCTCGAGCAGCTCCGCGGCCACCGCCAGCGCCTTCCGGCGCACCTGGCCGGCGGCGACCCCGACCGCGGTCCCGGCGGTGACCGCACTCCGGCTGGCGAAGGTGCCGACGCCGTGCGGGATGAGCGCGGTGTCCCCGGCGAGCACGGTCACGTCCTCCGGCCTCACCCCGAGCTGGTCGGCGCAGACTTGGGCCAGCGTGGTCTCCAACCCCTGGCCGTGGGGCTTGGCCCCGGTCAAGACCGTGATCCGCCCGTCCTCGTTCACACGCACCGTCGCCCCCTCGTGAGGGCCGAAGCCCGACCCCTCCATGAAGGAGGACACACCCACGCCGAGGAAGCGTCCCTCCGCCCGCGCCCGCTCCTGCTCGCGCCGGAACTCCAGGTAGCCGAAACGCTCCAGCGCCTCCTCCAGCTGGGCCGGGAAGTCGCCGCCGTCGTAGACGATGTCCTTCCCGTCCCGGTAGGGCATGCCAGCCGCATAGGGCATGGCCTCCGCCGGGATCAGATTGCGACGTCGGCACTCGGCCGGGTCCAGCCCGCAAGCCCGCGCGACCCGTTCCAGGACGGAGTCGATCACGAAGGTGGCCTCCGGCCGGCCGGCCCCGCGGACTGGCGTCACCGGCGCCTTGGTGGTGAGGACGTTCCAGCCCTCCACGCTCAGGTGCTCGATCCGGAACTGGTTGCGGAGGTGGGCGGCGGAGTTGTAGGAGACCGTGATCGCGTAGGGGTTGTAGGCGCCGCAGTCGACCCAGAAGCGGTCGCGCAGCCCCTGGATGCGGCCGTCGGTGTCGAAGGCGACCTCTACCTCGTGGACCTGGTCGCGCGCGTGTCTGGTCACGGCCAGGTTCTCGCGCCGGTCCTCGACCCACCGCACTGGGCGACCGAGGCGGCGGGCCGCGAGCGGGACCAGCACGTCCTCCTGGAAGAGGCCGGTGCCGAAGCTGCCCCCCATGTCGGGGCCGATCACCCGGACCGAGCCGGCCGGCAGGCCCAGCATCTGCACGATGCACGAGCGGACCAGGTGAGG
>JAJPKS010000052.1 GCA_021323605.1 Bacillota bacterium
ATGACGTTGCTCTGGCCGAAGGAGTGGAAGAGCGGCAGCACGGCCAGGGAGACGTCGTCGTCGTGCAGCTGGACGATGCGGTTGGCGCCCACCTCGCAGCACATGAACAGGTTGAAGTGGGTCAGCTCGGCGCCCTTGGGGCGGCCGGTGGTGCCGGAGGTGTAGAGGATGACGGCGGTGTCCTCGGGCCGGGTCTCGGCCAGCTCGCAGGGCGCCTCGGCCATCAGCTCGGCCAGGTCGCGGACCCCCTCGGGGGGAGCGCTGCCGGGAGGGCCGGCCGCGTACAGGGGCACGCCCCCGGCCTCGGCGGCGCCCTTCATCGCCTCGGGCGCGAAGTCGTGCCAGGCGATCAGGAGCCGGGGCTCGCTGTCGCGGAGGTAGTAGGCGATCTCGGGGCCCTTCAGGAGCACGTTGAGGGGCACGACCACCGCTCCCGCCTTCAGGATTCCGTAGTAGGCGACGGGGAAGTGGGGAACGTTGGGCAGCAGGAGCGCCACCCGATCGCCCGGCCCCACCCCGGCGTCGCGCAGGCCCGCTGCCAGCCGGTCGGAGCGCAGGTCCAGCTCGGCGTAGGTCAGCCGTGATTGATCGAGGATCACCGCCGGCTTGTCCGGCCTGGCCTGGGCCGACTCGCGCAGCATGACGGCGAGGTTCCAGCTCATGACGCGTAGATTAGGCCCGGTCGCGAGCGGGGAAACGGGCGATCTCGAGCCGGTGGCCCGGCATCCAGCGAGGAGGTGAGGAAGGATGGCGGAGGACGGTCGTGGCCCGGCGGCCTCGGTGGCCCGGAGAGAGCGGGATGTCTGAGCCGCTCGGCCGGGAGGCCGGGACCGGGATGGCCCCGAAGGAGTCGCGGCTGGCCGTGGTCGGCGCGGGCTCGATGGGCGCCCAGATCGCCCAGCAGGCGGCCCTGCACGGGCTCGAGGTGCGGATCCACGACCTCAGCCACGAGCAGCTCCGGCGCGGCCTCGAGGCCAATCGCTCGTGGCTCCGGCGCCGGGTGGAGCGGGGGCGCCTGCCGGCGGAGGAGATGGAGGCGGCCCTGGCCCGGGTGCGGCCGGCGGTCGGCCTGGCCGAGGCGGTGTCCGACGCCGACCTGGTGATCGAGGCCGTGGTCGAGGACCTGGAGGTGAAGCGGTCGGTCTTCGCCGAGCTGGGACGGCTCGCCCCCGAGCCGGCCGTTCTGGCCAGCAACTCCTCGACCATCGGCGTCTCCAGGCTGGCGGACGCCTCGGGGCGGCCCGATCGCTGCTGCAACATGCATTTCTTCTACCCGCCCCTGGTCATGGACCTGGTGGAGGTGGTGAAAGGCCCGGCCACCTCGGAACGGACGGTGGAGCGGGCGCTGGCCTTCGCCCGGGCCATGGGCCGGACCCCGGTGCTGCTCCGCAGGGAGATCGACGGGTTCATCGTCAACCGCATCCTGCACATGGCCACCCAGGAGGCCTACCGGCTGCTGGACGCGGGCGTGGCCTCCTTCCAGGACATCGACCTGGCCGTGGAGAAGGGCCTGGGCTGGCCTCTGGGGCCCTTCCGGCTCGGGGACCTGACCGGCCTCGACGTGACCTACAACGCCCGCCTGCAGATGTACCGGACCACGGGCGACCCTCGCTACCGGCCCTCGCCCGCCCTGGAGGCCAAGGTGCGGGCCGGGGAGCTGGGACGGAAAACCGGCAAGGGCTGGTATGAGTACCAGAGACAGGAATCGTGAAGAGCACGTGCGAGGAAGAAGGATGGCGTCCACCCCCATCACGTCCGACGACAGCGCCCGGCCGCTCCGGCCCACGTCTCCCCAGCCGTCCCCCACGACCACGGGAGGGGACGGCTCCGGCGCTCCCGACCGGGGCGCGCCGCCCCTGGCGCGCCGCCTGTCGCACCTGGGCGTGGCGGTCGAGGACCTGGAGGCCGCCATCGAGCTGTACGGCCGGGTCCTCGGCCTGCCCCTGGCCCGACGCTGGGTGGCCGAGGCGGACGGCATCGAGGTGGCCTCCTTCCGGGCCGGCGACCTGGAGATCGAGCTCATGCGACCGCTGGACGAGACCTCGCCGGTGGCCCGCTTCCTGGCCAGGCGCGGTGCCGGGTTGCACCACGTCGCCTTCGAGGTGGAGGACGTCGGGTCGGCCCTGGAACGGGCGCGGGCGGCCGGCCTCGAGAGCGTGGACGAGCATCCCCGGCCGGGCGGGGGAGGCCGGACCCAGGTCGCCTTCCTGCACCCGCGCAGCACCCTGGGGGTGCTGATGGAGCTGGAGGCCCATGCCGGCTGACGGCGCCGGCGAGGGGCCGGTCGTCAACGAGAGCGGCCTGGAGCTGAAACCCGTCTACCGGGCGGCCGACGCCGGGCCCGAACCGCCGCCTCCCGGCCAGTTTCCCTATACCCGCGGCATCCGCCCGGACATGTACCGGGGACGGCTCTGGACCATGCGCCAGTACGCCGGCTTCGGCACGGCGGCGGAGTCGAATCGCCGCTATCGCTTCCTGCTCGAGCAGGGCCAGACCGGCCTCTCGGTGGCCTTCGACCTGCCCACCCAGATCGGGTACGACTCCGATCACCCGATGGCGCGGGGCGAGGTGGGGAAGGTGGGGGTGGCCATCGACTCCCTCCGGGACATGGAGGTGCTGCTGGAGGGCCTCCCCATCGACCGGCTCTCCACCTCCATGACCATCAACGCCACCGCCCCCATGCTCCTGCTCCTCTACCAGCTCGTGGCCGAGCGCCAGGGCTGCCCGCCGGAGCGGATCCGGGGCACGGTCCAGAACGACATCCTGAAGGAGTACGCGGCCCGGGG
>JAJPKS010000033.1 GCA_021323605.1 Bacillota bacterium
AAGCCCTGTACGCCCGCAAGGGCTGGCTCGATCGCTCCAGGGCCGCGGTCATCGGCCGCGCTGCGGTGGTCCGAGAGGGTGACGACGTGACCGTCGTTGCCGTGTCCATGATGGTGGAGCGAGCGCTCACCGCCGCCGAACAGCTCGCGTCGCGCGGGGTCGAAGCCGAGGTGATCGACCTTCGCACGCTGGCGCCATGGGATCGGGGGACCGTGCTCCGCTCGGTTCAGAGGACAGGACGACTGGTGACCGTCGAGGAAGCTCCTCGCGAGTGTGGCTGGGGAGCCGAGGTGGTCTCCACCGTTGCGGAGCAGATGCGACCGTCAGTGGCCAGGGTCACCGCTCCCAGCAGCCCCATCCCGTTCTCACCCGCTTTGGAGGTGGAGTGGATCCCTCGCCCCGAGAAGGTGGTGGCGGCTGTGGAGGCGCTGCTCACCGGATCGTGACCTCCGCCGAATGCCGGCTGCCGGACCAGTTGTCTATCGGTTGTTGGCCGCGGCGCTGTTTGGTGATGTGGTGGCTCCATTCCGTGGAGGCGGCGCCACTTGTCGGTGATCATTGCGGATGAACTCGGCCACCGTCTTCGTGGCGGAGGCGTCGTCGACGATCTCCCCACAGCCAGCGCAGGCGCCTTCCGGCCCGAGGTTGCGGCAGAACAGGTTGTACTCGTCGCGGCGAGCAGGCCCTGGAGCGGTGGTGGGCGCGTCCGGAGGCCACGCACGGCTGCCCACAGACCGGGCAGGTCCGCGCCCGGTCCGGAGAGGGGACGGCGCGGTCACGGGCATCGTCACCGATGGCGAGGAGGTCGGCCGCGGTCATCAGCCGGCTACTTCCAGGGCGGGGACCGTGGCCTTGGCTGGACCTTGGCCAGCGACTCGACGTTCCACTCGTCGTGCTGCTCGGCGAGCACGACGCCGACCGGGTGGGTGACGGCGGCCCGGTTGGGGAAGTTGCCGACCACGTCGGTGCGCCGACGGATCTCCTTCATTCAACCGCCGCTTTCTCTCGGTCAACCGGCGATCTCGGAGCGGGTGGCGCCGGTTGCGGAGGGCAGGTCGACGTGCTCGCTCAGGGCCTCCAGGGACTGACCCCGCGTCTCGATGGTGGCGACGAGCACGGTCAGGGCCATGATCGCGTACATCACCGCCACCATCACCAGGATCCCGGTGGCTCCGGCGACGTCGAAGATCGCGCCGGCGACGAGGGGCACCACGCTGGCACCGATCAGGGCGACCACGACGGCGGCACCCGTGCCGAAGGCCCTGATCCGGGTCGGGTACTGCTCCGGCGTGTAGACCCAGGTGGTGGTGTTGAGCAGGATGAACATCAGTTGGAGCAGCGCGCCGAAGAGCACGATCAGGCCCAGCGAGCGCGAGAAGCCGAAGGCGAGGGCGATCAGCACCGCCAGCAGCGAGCCCCAGCCGAGCACGATACGGCGGTTGATGTAGTAGGCGAAGACCGCCGAGAGGATCGAACCCACCAGGCCGCCGACGTTGATGATCATCGAGTAGAAGAGGCTGCGCACCACGGTGTAGCCCTCGCTGGCGAGCACGGTGGGCATGAATACCGTGATCGTCACCTGGGCCCCGAAGGTCATGAGGGAGATGATCCAGATCGCGATCGTCCGCCTGGCGAAGGGCCGAGCGAAGATGTCGGCCAGGTTGACGCGCTCGCCCGTCCCTGCGGGGCCCGAGACGGGCGGGATGTAGTCCTGGACCGCGACCTTGCTCGGGGTGAGCACGCCCGCGGCCAGCATGGAGAGGACCCGGTTCGCCTCCTGGATGCGTCCGTGCGAGACCAGGTAGCGGGGCGACTCGGGGATGTAGCGGCGGTAGTAGAAGATGAGCACGGCCGGGATCACCAGCACCCCGAGCAGCCAGCGCCAGCTGGTCTCCACCCCGCCCAGCAGACCGCCGAGCGGACCCAGGATCACGAAGCCGAGCGCGGCCGAGAGGAAGATACCCGCCCCGCCGGCGGCGACGTTGAGGATGGCGGTGCCGGTCCCCCGGCGTCGGGTCGCGATCAGCTCGCTGAGGATGGTGAGCCCGGTGTTCAGCTCCCCGCCCAGTCCCAGGCCGACGATGAACCGGCCGAGCAGGAGGACCTCGATGTTGGGGGCGAACGCTCCCACCAGCGCGCCCACGGTGTAGAGCGCCAGGTTGTACATGTAGGTGACCTTGCGGCCGATCAGGTCGCCCAGCACCCCGGCGATCAGCGAGCCCACCGCCATCGCGCCGAACGTGACCGTGGTCAGCAGCCCCACCTCGGTGCCGTTGATGTGCCAGATCTTGATCAGCGAGGGTGCGGCATAGCCCGAGTTGTACTGCTCAACGGCGTCGAAGAGGGCGCCCAGTGCGACCAGGAAGATGATCGTCCACTGGGCACGGTTCATGGGCAGGTGATCCAGCACCTCGGCGAGGCGGTCGAAGCGGCCCTTGAGCTCCGACGTCGTGTCCTGGTCCATCTTCTCCAACTCCCTCCTTTCTTTTGCGTCGCTTTGTGTCGCTTCCTATCAGAGCGGGATCGGCGGGCCGGCGGCCAGCACTTGCCCGGTGCCGGCGGTGCCGTCGAAGCGCTCACCGTCGACCAGCAGCCGGCCGCGGGAGAACACCATCCGCGGCCATCCCCTGAGCCGCCTCCCCTCGAAGGGCGTGTAGTCGGTCGCCATGTGCAGCCGCGGCGCCGTGACGGTGACCTCCCAGCCGGGGTCGTAGACCGCGAGGTCGGCGTCCGCGCCGGGAGCGATCACTCCCTTGCGCGGGAACAGGCCGTTGAGCTTGGCCGGGTTGGTGGCGGTCAGCGCGGCGAAGCGCGGCACCGACATGAGTCCGGTCATGACGCCCTCTGAGAACAACAGCGGCGCTCGCAGCTCCACCCCCGGGAGACCGTTGGGCGCCCGGGTGAAGTCGCCCCGGTGGCGGAACTTCTGGGCCGTGTCGTAGCAGCAGTGATCGGAGCCCCAGACCTGGACGGCCCCCTGCCGCACCATCTCCCAGAGGCGGTCGGCGACCGCCCGGGGGCGGATGGGCGGGCTGCAGATGTAGAGTTCGCCGTCTTCGGCGGCGTAGCAGGAGTCGTCCAGGAAGACGTACTGGGGGCAGGTCTCCGCCCAGACGGCGGCGCCCTCGAGGCGGGCGTGGACGATCGCCGTCACCGCCTCGGGCACGGTCACGTGCACGAAGTAGCCCGGGCAGCCGGTCAGCCGGAATAGCTCCAGGACGCTGCGGACCATGTCGACCTCGGCCTCGACCGGCCGGCTCAGGGCGTGGTGACGGGCGTCGGTCCTCCCCTCGGCGGCAAAGCGTGCCCGGAGCGGCTCCACGATGTGGGGGCTCTCGGCGTGGACGAGGACCAGGCCGCCGGCGGCGGCCACCTCGTGCATGCAGGCGTGGACCTCGTCCAGCCCCAGCATCACCAGGTCCCGGTAGATGGTGAACACCTTCACGGTCGTCAGGCCCTCCCGGGCGAGTTGCGGGACCTCGGCCAGGGAGGCGCTGTCGCCCTTGACCAGGCAGGCGTGGAAGGCGACGTCGATCACGGCCTCGCGCCGGGCGGCGGCCATCCGCTCCCGTGCCGTGGCCAGCGGCCGCGCACCGTCGCGCGGCTGGGGGATGGCGAAGTCCACGATCGTGGTCGTGCCGCCCCAGGCCGCGGCGCGGGTGCAGGCCTCGAAGTCGTCCCGAGTGGTGAACTCCCCCAGTGTGGTCGCGGCATGGACGTGGGGGTCGACGCCGCCGGGGACCACGAACCGGCCGTCGAGGTCCAGCGTCTGGGTGCCACCCGGCAGCGACCCCGGTCGGGCGACGACCGCGATCTTCTCGCCCTCGACGCCGACGTCGGCCCGCACGCAGGCGTCTCCCAGCGTCACCTGCCCGTCGCGAAGGATCAGATCCAACCCCATACGCATCTCCTCCCCACCGGCGCGTCGCTCAGGTGCCGAACACGGCGGCCTCCAGGCCCTGCAGGTGCGCGGTCATCGCTCGGGCCGCCGCCTCGGCGTCCCTGGCCGCGATCGCCTCGACGATGCGGCGATGCTCCTCGACCTGCCCCCGGCGCGCCTCCGGCGGTCGCACGGCGTGCTGGTTGAGCAGCACCCACAGGGGGTGCTCGGTCACGCTCACCAGCGACCGGCAGAAGGTGGCCAGGAACTGGTTGCCGCACCGCGCGGCGAGCTCGGTGTGAAAGCCCAGGCCGAGCTGCACGAACGCGCGCAGATCCCCATCGGGCCCGGCCTCGGCCTCGGCCCGCGCGATGACGGCCCGCAGCTCCTCCACCTGGCCCTCGGAGGCGTGGGCCGCACAGAGGCGTGCGATGGCCGGCTCCAGCGCGATGCGGGCTTCGATCAGCTCCCTCGGCGACCGCTCGCTCTCGGCCGGCAAGGTCAGCACCCCGCCCATCCCCGGCCACTGGATCCGGATGAACGCGCCCGCTCCGGGCCGCACGTCGATCAGGCCCGCCAGCTCCAGGGCCAGGATCCCCTCCCGGGCGGTGAGCCGGCTGACGCCCAGACGTTCCGACAGCTCCCGATCCGAGGGGAGCCGGTCACCCGGGCCGAGCTCACCGTCACGGACGGCGGAGAGGACCGCCTCGATGACGTCCAGGTGCCGGCGCCGAACGTTGCGGGCGGATGATTGGTCAGACCGCATGAGTCCAACCCATCAAACCGCCTGGCCGCGCACATGTCAAGGGTTCCGGACAGTGGGGCCTGTCCCGAGTTGGGGGGCGGCGCCGGCTGGAGGCGGGAGCTGGCGCTGGCCGCCAAGGGCCGGGAGACAGCGTCAGGCTGGTCCGGCACGGCGACCTGAGCTGGACCCTGGTGGTGATCGGTGGCGACGCGGTGGGCTGGATGAGGCAGGGAGAGGAGTACTTCCGGGAAGCGAGGTGGCAGCTGGACCGCTTCCACCTGGCCCGGCCCCCGGTACCGGTGCTGCCCAAAGAGGTGGCGGTGAGGGCCGGTGGCCCTGCCGGGGCGATCTGGAGGGCGTCCTGGACCTGGTCCGGCGGTCCTCGCACCCCGGGGCTCAATGGGTGATGACCGACCTTCTCAACCAGCGCGAGGGCTTGCTGGACCACCGGCACGGGGAAGGATTCGCGGACCGGGTCGGCGCGGCCTGGGCGCCGCCGAGGACAACCTCGATCGTGGTGGCCGACCGGATGGGCAAGCGGGGGATGGCCTGGACACCGGCGGTCGCGCGGCGCATGAACAAGGTGCTGGAGGCGAGCGCGAGCACGAGCCGGAGCGTCACCTGACGGCGAGGCGACGCGAGGGCTCGGGCGCTCCGGCGGTGGCGATCCGGCCGCTGCGTTGCCGCCATCACCGATCCCGGGGCCTGGCTGCAGGCGTTGCTCGCCACGCTCCCCACTCCGACGGCTTCGGGCGGCTGCCGCGCCGGATCGCCCGCCCCGCCTTCTTCGCCGTCGGTTGACTCACCTCGCCGCCCCCATACGGGAGATAGGGTCGAAAGGAGGGGGCCCGATCGCCGAGACGCCGGCCCAGGAGGGGGGAACTGCTTCTGCCGTCGCCGGCGCTGCCTCCGGCTCTCCGGCGCGGGCCGATCAAACGGCGATCGACGAGGACTGCCGGCCCGGCGCGATGCCCGTCAGCGGTCCAGCGCCGTCGGGTCGAGGCGGAGCGGGAAGGGCGCGTCCAGCTGCAGCGGGCCGCCCCTCCGGGCCACCCCCCGGACCGCGTACTCGCCGTCCTCGCCCAGCCGCAGGACGACGACCGACCCCTCCTCCAGCTCTACTCGCCAGAGGTGGGGGATCCCCGCCCGGGCGTAGAGCGCCGGCTTGGTCAGCCGGTCCATGGCCGCCGAGCCGGGGGAGACGATCTCCACCACCAGCCGGACCGCACCCGGGTCGAGGACATCGGAGCGGTCCTGCAGCACCGCCTCCCGCTCGGCCACCAGGATGTCCGGGACCAGGACGCTGCCCCCCGGCACCCGCACCCCCAGCCCCTCCACCGTCTGCAGTTCGGGCGGAGCGGCGTCGTCCAGCAACCGGGCCAGCCGCAGCGCCAGCACCTGGTGCGGCCCCGACGGCGGCGGGCTCACCAGCAACCGTCCCTCCACCAGCTCGTGGCGCTGCCCATCATCGGGCAGGGTGAGCAGGTCCTGCTCGGTCCAGGGGCCGACGTGAGCCGTGGCCGGGCTCGCCATGGCTCACATCCTAACCGCGCCACGAGCGGTGGCAACCCGCCGCCTGAGATCGAGGTCCCATCCCCAACCCGGCAGGGCCTGCTCCCTGCTCGACCGCGCTCCTCATCGTCGGCGGCCCGCCTGCTGCCGGTGCACCGGGGGCTGGCCACCGAGCGGTCGACACGCGACCTCTTCCGCCGGGCCGGGCTGCTGGTCGAGGACGGCATCAACGTGAGGATGCCCCGATCGGGGATCGTGGAGCAGATCGACGGCGTCGTGGAGCTGGATGGACACCGCTACCTCCTGGAGGTCCGCGACCATCACGCGCCGCTGAGCGCCGAGGAACTCGCCTGGCCGCTGCTCAAGGCCCGCTCACGTGCCGGCGTGGGGCTCATCGTTGTCTCAGCCGGCGGGTACACGCAGCCTGCCATCGAGCGCTGCCGGGGAGCGCTGCGGGAGTTGGTAGTGGTCCTCGTCCATCTCGACGAGCTCGTTGCCCTCCAGGACCCCAAGGGCGAGCTGCCCGACCTGCTCCGGACCAAGGTCCGCGCCGCGGAGCTCCACCGCGACCCCTACTGGAGGGCCGATGGCCGGCCGGGCCCCTGAAGCTGACCGCTCGGCGGCCATCTGCGTGCGCTCCATGCCGGCCGGGTCCATCCCGGTCGTGCTGGTCGGTCGGACGTCGGGCCCTTGGGACATGATGCCAAGGCCTGGGGCTGGGCCCCCCGCGATCGCGCGTGGCGTCGGAAGCGTTTGCCGATCGGGAGCCGGTGACTCGGTGCCGGAGATCGCGTCACGCGAGGGACTTCGCCGTCCATATCCATCCAGAGAGGAGCGGATCTCGCGATCGACGGCGTCGGGCTCGACCTGCGGAGTGGGCTGGAGAGATTTCGAGGAGGACGATCACCATGTACGGAGCGAGCGGGGGAACTCTCTTCTACGGCCAGGACCCGGTCGCCGGGGCCGCCGCCGGCCGGGGGTCGCCGGCCGGTGACCGGGGAGGGGGGCGGCCATGATCGCGCCCTCGACCGACCGGGAGCCCGTCCTCGACCTGAGCTTCCCGCTCACCGGG
>JAJPKS010000216.1 GCA_021323605.1 Bacillota bacterium
GCCCTCCTCCCTGGCCCAGGAGGTCGGCCTCGGGCTCGGGGCACAGGCGGGTGAGGGGCGGCTCCGGGAGGCGGCCGAGGAAGCCGGCTTCCGGCGCTTCCGACGCGCCGCCGCGACCCCCTTCAACCTGGTGCTGGAGATCCGTCCCTGAGCGCGTCGCGCCGGGACGGCGCCCCCGAGCCCGAACTCGAAACCGTGCCCGGGATGCCACCGCGCCCCTTCGTCGAGCGGCACTGCCGGCCTCACGGAGAGGACGGGAGGCTTGGTGGAGCGAAGCGGATTCGAACCGCCGACCTCCTCCGTGCGAGGGAGGCGCTCTCCCAGGCTGAGCTATCGCCCCGTGGACGGGGCCAGTATACCGGTGGCGCGACTCCGCCCCGGGCGCACCGCTCCCCGCACCCTACACTTTGCCCTTGATGCTGTACCCGTCCGAGGGGCCGGCCGGGGTCCGCGCCGGGGTCGCCTCGCCTCCGGCGGGCGCCGGAGCTTCCGGCCGTCCGTGTCCGGCCGGGCGTTCGGAGGCCGCCGCGGCCGAAGGGACACGGGCATCGGTCGCCGGGACCGGCCGATCGGTGGAGGCGTGGCGGTGAGCGGGTCGGCGCGGCACGCGGCCGCCGTGATCACGCTCACCAGCGACTTCGGGGCCGGATCGCCGTACGTGGCCGCCATGAAGGCCCGGCTCCTGGAGGGTTGCCCGGGGGCGGTCCTGGTCGACGTGAGCCATACGGTCCCGGCCTTCGACGTCGTCTCCGGCGCCTTCGTGCTCTGGGCGGGGACCCGTCACTTCGGGCCGGGCGCCGTGCACCTGGTCGTGGTCGACCCCGGCGTCGGGAGCGCCCGTCGGGCCGTGGCCTTCGAGCTCGGCGGCTCCTGGTACGTGGGCCCGGACAACGGCGTCTTCGGCCTGGTGCTGGCCGAGGCGGCCGCGGGCTCCCCTCCGGCGCGTCCCTCGACGTCGCTCGTGCTGACCCGGCCGGACTGGGCCTCGCCCACGTTCGAAGGACGGGACGTGTTCGCCCCGGCGGCGGCCGCCCTGGCCGCGAAAAGGCCGCCCTCCGCGCTGGGGCGACCGCTGGAGGGCAGCCTTCAGCCCTTGCCCCTCTCCGGCCCGGCCGTGCTCTGGGTCGACGACTTCGGCAACCTGGTGACGAGCGTGAAGCCGCCGGTCCGCGGGCTTCGCATCGCCGACACCGAGATCCGAACCATGGCCAGGACCTTCAGCGAGGCGCCGGCGGGCGAACTCTTCGTCTACGAGGGCTCGATGGGCTTTCTCGAGGTGGCGATCCGGGAAGGCCGGGCCGCCGACCGCGTTCGGGCGCGCGCCGGGACGCCGGTCCAGCCGCTCTGAGCCCGACCTTTACCGGCGCCATGGGCGCGGCTCCCGCCGGCGCCTACCCTGGCCCGCGCCATGCGAACCATCCTCCTCTCCCTGCTCCTCGTGCTCTCGGTCGGCGGGGCGCTGGCCGGCTGCGGCTCCCCGGGCGCCGGCCGGCCGCCGGCGTCGCTCCCCGCCGCCCCCTCCCGGCCGGCCGGTGCCGTCTACCGCCTCTGGCAGGACGCCTCCATCTTCACCGCCGTGAGGCGCATGCTGGCGTCCGCGGGCCCGGGCCAGCCGGTCTGGGTGGAGATGTACGAGTTCGACCGGCCGGACCTGGAGGCCGATCTCGAGTCCGCCCGGGACCGGGGGGCCGATGTGCGCCTGGTCCTCGACCAGACGGTGGCGGAGACGGCGCGGACGGCCCGGCGCCTGGAGGCGGTCGGCGTCCCGGTGCGCGCCTACCCGGTCGACCAGCGCCGTCACCAGATCGACCACGTCAAGCTGCTGCTCGTGGGGGGCGATGGGCTGGCCGGGGGGATGAACTGGGGCCGCACCAGTGCCCGCAACCACGACTACGCGATCGAGACGCGGCTGCCGACGGCGCTCGATGCGCTGAGGGCGATCTTCCTCTACGACTGGTCACTGGCCGCCGGACGGCCGGGGGGCGCGCCCTCCCCGGCCGACGGGCCGGTGTTCGAGACCACCCCCGGAACCTCGATCCGCACCGCCCTGCTGAAGGCGATCCGGGGGGCGCGACACGCGATCGTCGCCGAGGTCTACGTCCTCACCGACCGGGAGGTGATCGCGGGCCTCGAGGCCGCCGCGGGCCGGGGCGTACGGGTCCGGGTCGTCCTGGACCGCGACGAGGAGAGCGTCAACGCCGCCGGGTTCGAGTCGCTCACGGCTCACGGCGTGGAGGCACGCTGGTACCCGACCTCGGGCGGAGGCAAACTCCACGCCAAGAGCGCGCTCTTCGACGGCGATCGTCTCCTGGTCGGCTCCGCCAACTGGTCGTACGACGGCCTCTCCGTGAACCACGAACTCGACCTGCTCGTCGACGACCATGAGGCGGCCGCTGCCTACGCCGATCGCTTCCGGCGGGACTGGACGGCGAGCGACACCTCCCTGTGAGCGGCGGCGAGGAAGACCGTCCTCGGTTTCCCCTCGCTCCGGGCGGGCCCGGGTCGGACGGCGGCGCGGCGCGGACTCTCGGCTAGGCGTGCGCGCGGCGCTGCCAACGCGTCTTCTTCAGCATCTTGCGATGCTTGTGCTTCCGCATCTTCTTGCGCCGCTTCTTGATGACCGAAC